>JBOHXL010000083.1:0-16026 GCA_050736975.1 Chthoniobacterales bacterium
ATGTCATGCCGTAACATTCGCGCGACCGCGTCGTGCAACGTTTCGTCAGGATAAGCCAGCCGTAGATTCGTCGAGCCGGCGTCCAGAACGGTCAGCGTTTCATCACGAGACCGATCGAACGCGCGGACCACATCACCTCGCGTGATGATGCCGGCCAGCTCACCTTTCTCGTTCGCCAGCAAGGTGCCTTGATGCGTGCAAACAAGCGGATCGCCGCTTGCGATCCGCGCAGCGTATCTCGGCAGTGGCGTCGTGCCCGGGATGAGCGGCACGTCCACTTCCATAACATCGCGCACCCGCATCATTTCCAATACATCGACGCTGTATTCGCGGGCGATGTGCTGACCGCGCCGCGCCAGTTTTTCGGTCAGGATGGAGCGCTTCATGAGCAGGACGGTGACAGCGAGCCCGGCGACCGATCCGCAGAGCAACGCGGGCAGCGCATTGATGTCGTGCGTCAATTCGAGCAGAAAAAACATGCCCGTGAGCGGCGATCGCATTGTCCCGCCCATGATCGCCGCCATCCCGACCATCGCCCACAGCCCCACGTCGCCAACCGGCGTAACCTGCCCAATCCCGGCGCCGAGCGCGCCACCGATGATGAGCAACGGCGCCAGCACGCCGCCGGAAGTCCCCGAGCCCAGAGCAATCGACCAAACCAGAGCTTTGCCGACCATTAATCCGAGCAAAGCGACGCCAAGAATTTCGCCGCGCAACATGCCGTGAATCAATTCATAACCGACGCCGAGCACGCGCGGGTCGATCCAACCACCGATGCCGACGAAAACCGCGCCGATCGCCGGCCACCACATCCAGTGAATGGGCAGTTTCAAAAAGGCGTCCTCGCATGAATAAACCAGCCAGGTCAGCAATCCCGAGCCGAAACCGACGACAATTCCAAGCCCGCACGCGACCGCGATCGCGCTAAAGCCTAATGGCGCGTGAGCCGTAATGGGAAAGATCGGGCCGTGGCCGATGAGCGGGATTCGCAAGAGCCACGCGACAACCGACGCGACCGTCACCGGAATAAAACTGCGCGGACGCCATTCAAAAAGCAGCAGCTCAACTGCGAGCAACGTGGCGGCGATGGGCGAAGCAAAAACCGCAGACATACCGCCAGCCGCGCCCGCCACGAGCAATGTCTTGCGTTCCGCAGAGGTCAGATGAAACAACTGCCCGAGAATCGAACCGAACGCTCCGCCGGTCATGATGATCGGACCTTCCGCACCGAACGGGCCTCCGGTGCCGATCGAGATCGCCGAAGAAATCGGCTTGAGCAACGCCACCTTCGGTTGAATCAAACTGCCGCCGAGCAGGATCGCTTCGAGCGCTTCGGGAATGCCGTGACCGCGAATTTTCTCCGAGCCGTAACGTGCCATCAATCCAATGATGAGCGCGCCCACGACCGGCGCGAGAATCACCCAAGCGCCGAGATGATTATGTTCCAGAGAACCGAGAACCGGCGAAAAGCGCTGGAAGAAAACAAGGTTAGTAATTACGGCTATGAGCCAGAGCAAAGCCTTCGCCACCAGCGCGCTGATCACACCCACCGGCACGGCCAGGGCGACAAGCAAAAGCATGCGCCGATCGGTGCGAAAGTCACCGAGTAAGGATTCCGAAGTTTTGACTCCCGACATGAATGGGCTGTTACGCTAATGAATTCGGCCACCGCGGCAACCGGCTGCGAGAGCGAGTCACCGACGTTTCCTGCACAACCGAACAACGGACACTGCAAAAATGAGGCCGGCTGCGAGTGCCGGGACAATTGCCCACCACGAGATCGCACGCGGCGCTGGCGTGACATATTTCTTCTCCTGATAATTACCGGGCGGACCGCGCTCTCCCTCTTTCATCGCCATTTGCAAGACCTGCGCCAGGTGCAGGGCCTGGCGCTCGGTCGTTTGCGAAATCTGCTCACGGCAACTGAAACCGTCCGCGATGATAAGTGTATCCTTCGCCGCTTTCCGCATCTCTAGGAGCAGAACCCGTTCGCCGCAGGCGATCGAAACGTCGTAGTGTTCCGTCTCAAACCCGAACACGCCCGCCATCCCGCAACAACCGGAATCGGGCAGGTCGCAATCAAGTCCCATCTCTGCGAGCACCTTCTTCTCGCAATCGAGTTTCATGACTGCTTTATGCTGACAATGCCCGTGGACGAGCGCTTTGCGGTACAGTCTCGGAACCTGATAATGGGGCGCATGCTTCTCGAGAAATTCCGCAAGCGTGAATGCCTGGAGATAATTGGCGATGGTTTCTTTTACGCCACCGACCTGCTCCTGCGGTTGGGAGAGAAAGCGATTCGAGAAATGTCCGGACAATTCCCGCCGCCGCACGGTCGGATGGCTCGATGCGAGGTACGTCATCGCTTCATCCAGGTCGCCCTGATCGAGCAGCAGATGATAAACGTTCTCCAGTGTCATCCGCGCCGATTTCGCGTAGTGTTTCCAAGGCGGCGGCGATGTGAATTTGCGCCTGATTTTTGAAGAAACCCTTGTCGCCTGATTGGCCTAACGAGCCGGCGGTGTCGACTACCGCTTTCGCGAAGGTGTTGTAGGGAATGCTGCGGTCGGAGGTTAGGTTGTAGGTTTGTTTCGGTTGCCAATGGAGAGCGGCGTCTTCGCGGCCGAAATGCCGCGCCATCGTCGAGATTGTGCCACGAAAATCTTCGAAGGTCGGAATCGAAGCATCGTCGCGCGGAGCGCGGGCACGGCTATGCTCCAGAAACACCCGAACCAACTCCAGAATCGCGATCATCGGATCGTAGTCGGCGATGTGATACTTGGGTTGCCACTCGACGATCGTGCGTTGCAGTGGATCATCCGTGTTCGCGCGGCGAATCTCTCGACCGCGTGAGGATCGATCAGGAGAAGATCCGCGGCGCGATAGAGCTGACGATAAAAGCGAGTTTGCCACGCCTTCAGCCGTTGGGGTCGAGGAGATTGAATCCGGGATGTGTCAGAGCCGGAGTAACGGGCGCATTATGCTCATTCAGGGCGGTGACGAGCCAATCGTACATCCGCGGCATTGCGATCTCACAAGACATCGACGACATGGCGGCGAGTTTTGCTACCATCGTAAATTTTGAAGGCGTCGCTGTGCGCTTCGTTCTTCACGACAACCCAAGCGCAACCATCGCGCAGCGCGTCGGCCAAAATGCGGAGTTGCTCGACGCTGTCGGCTTCGTGGTTGACGGGACAGACGACCGTGAGCCGCGCGCCTAACGAACACAGCACTTCGGACAAACTGACTTTGTCGAAGAAGTCGATGAAGAGAGATCAGTCGAGGCCGCGCGGCAGTCGATCACGAGAAGATCGTGCGTCTCCGCCGTCGTGAGGACGCGATCGATTTCGCGACGATGTTCAAGATTGATGAACTCCGCCTCCGGGTGAAAACGCTTGAGCGTGGAGTTCTCGTGGTCGCTGTCGATGGCGCAATGAGCGACAGCGCAATCTTTCAGATACTGCACAAAGTTCGTGGCAAAGAAGCTCTTCCCGACGCCGCCTTTGCCGTTAATGACGAGGTTGATTTGTTTGTCCATATGAAGGTGTGTTGACTCAGAGGTTCCGAGGGTCGGCGACGCGTGGCCCGCGGATGCGTGAACGCTCAGCCGGCGCTTCGATGCGCGACGGCGGAGCTGGTGTTTGAGCAGGTGCTGGCGCGTCAAGGATTGCCGGAACATTCGCGGTTCGGGCTCGATTCGAATTGCGGACAACCGCGCGTCGGTTGTCGGATCGCCTTGGCGCTTGCTCGCCATTCACTTCGGCGAGGAACCTGGCAATCGTGTCGGTTCCACCGCTACGCCGACGGTGGCGAGCAATTCGCGGATCATTCGCAGCGACGCGCCTTTCTGCCGCAGCTCGACAATGCCGTCTTTAAGCGGCATCAACTTTGCGTGACGCGCCGGTGACGGTGGCGTGAACGCGCGGGCCGCGTCGTTGAAACGCTGCGCACGCGCAGCGATGTCGGCGGGATCGCTCATCAGATCGGCAGCGGGTTAGCGACGAGCCGGAATTCCTTAGCTGTGCTAAGGGGTAGGGCGTCCCTCAAATCAAGATAAGCCTACGGTTCCTCCCGTGGGCGACAATAGGTTGCGTCGCCTGTGCGACTCGATCAGGCGGTAACTCGCCTCAATTGTGTGCAGTCGGGCCCGGCTTGCGCATGACGAGATCAGCGCGATAGGAAATTTGCCGCGTTCAGTTCTCGCGCTTCCGTTTACTGCGACTTGTCAGCGAGACTTGCGATAGTTCGCTGTCTTAAGAGAGATTCTTCAGCTTAAACAGCATCGACCCGATATGCGTCAAGAATCGTTTCGAGGTCTGCCAATTTGAAACGCACGACAGCATTTCTGCCTCGTCCAAGTTTGTAGAAAGGGATGCGGCGCTGACGCATGTAGGCGTCCAAAGTGCGCGGGGAAATACGAAGAAGTTTCGCGGTCTCGGCTTTATCAAGCAGCGCAGCGAGACTCAGATCGTGCATGAATCGAATCATGGCAGTCTCTCCCGACGGAAATGTTCCGCGTTTGGCGCAATCGCAATTCGCCGATGATTGTCGCTCAGGCGACATGCTCGGCGATGGAAACGATGTTTCTGACGCGCTTCGGCAGAACGCCGAACCATTCCTGCGCCCGTTTTTCTGTCACCACCTCGCGGTAATGCTGAAAAACCATGCGCGGAGAATTGCCCATCTCCAAACTGACTTGCGCGGCGTTTTTCGTTTGAGCAAGTCGATAGGAACCGTAGCTGTGTCGCAGGCCATTCTTCGGCCACTTGAACTCAGCCTCCTTAGTCAAGTCACGCAGCACGTTGCTCATGTTGTCAGAGGGACAAATGCGCCCTTGATTCTTGCGATAAGGCATCAGCCACGCTGCCAGATTCGGCTGGATGGGCACAATACGACGCTGCGCCGTTTTCGCCTTCTCCGCCGCTACCAAAATATGGCCTTCGTCAAAATTGATATCCGCCCATATCAGACGCAACATTTCCCAATGCCGCAGCCCAGCGAATGCGCCAATGGCAAAGAACGGAACCAGATCAAAATCCGCGGCTGCGAGCAGTTGCGTCATTTGCTCCGGGGTTAAAATCCCAATTTCATTGCGGCGTTCCTTCGCCTTCGCCAGCCCGTCAGCTTCGGTCAGCCGATCCTTCGGCAGGTATCCACGAGATTTGGCAAATCGAAACAGAGTCACGACGGAATTGCGGAGATTGTTCCGCGTACGTGCGCCCACCAGCAGCCCGCGCAGCCAGTCGTCGATTTCGGAGCTGGTGATATTTCCGATGAAGCCGTTGAAGCGGCTCGCGAATTGCGCCAGGCGCGACCGCAAATCTTTTAAATAAAGCCCGCTCGCCCCATCCGCTTGTTTGGCGTCGATCATTTCGGAAATTAAATCCGTCACCAGTTTCTTGGAAACGTCTCTCGGGTGATGTCGGAGGTAAAAACTGATAGCCTCGCCAAGCTTGTCCCTGCCATTCAGAGCCTTGACTGCATCGGCATACTCCGCCGCTGCAATCTCAAGACGTTTGCCCGTCGGCCTCAGCGACTCCAGTGCGGCGACGTAGGCGGCTTTGTCCTTATCGGTGAGAGTCAATGCCTGCATTTCGCCAGTCTGGAGCAGCTGTGCCTTCATGCGCGCGTCGTCACGCGCCTTTTTTAGATCGGCGAAAACTTTTCGAACACGCCTTCCGCCGTGATAATGAGCGACAGTATAAAGCGCATTTCCCCGAGATCGGCCGATATAGATTTTTACCGACGCGCTACCCGATTTGACCGTAATGGCTTTTTCCGACATGAGAACGAGTTTGTCATGTTTCTGTCATGCAGATCAAGCGAATTCGCGTAACACTCTGGAAAAGAGCTCGGTGAGGGAGGGATTCGAACCCTCGGTACCCTTTTGAGGTACGGCGCTTTAGCAAAGCGCTGCTTTCGACCACTCAGCCACCTCACCTCCTGTGCCGTCGAAGTTGCGAGAATATCGGGGTCGTTCCATGCTCGTCAACCTGCTTGACTGACCTGCCATGCGACTTCCTTCCTTCCCTCTCCTCTACCGCCTCACGATCTTCGCGGCCACCGCTCTATCACTCATCTTCGGCGGCTGCGGGTCCAATCCAAAGAAGGCGGCGCCCGCGACTTCCGCGCCGCGGCCTCCCATGATCGTCGGAGAAGTGACAATCGTGGATAAGGTAAGGCGCTTCGTCCTGATCGATCTCCAGTCCAATCTCTACGTGCCCGCGCCCGGCACGGCGCTGCGCACGACCAACGCCGCGGGCGAGACCGCCCACTTGAAAGCGTCGCCCGAACAAAAGCGGCCGTTTGTTGCGGCAGACATCGTCGACGGCGACCCGGCAGTGGGCGATCAGGTGATACGATGACGAGCGAAGCCGAAGCGACTGCGGCAGTCCTGGCAGGAGTCACGGCGCTGCCCGGCAGGTCGGTTGCGCTGTTCGATTCGTTAGGCCGATTTTCGGCCCAGGATATCTTTGCGCAAAGGCCGCTCCCGGCTTTCGACAATTCGGCCATGGATGGCTACGCTGTGCAGGCCGCGTCCGGCAAGGCCGGAGCGAGATTGCGGGTCATTGGCGAACAACCGGCCGGGGCGGATCGCGGCCTGACGATCGCGGCGGGAGAGGCGATTCGCATTTTCACCGGCGCGCCGCTGCCGGCGAACGCCGACGCGGTTCTCATGCAGGAGGACGTAACCCGCGAAGGCGAAGCGATCGTGCCGCAAGTCGACGCGGAGCCAGGCGAATTTGTCAGGCGGAAAGGGTCCGACCTCGCGCAGGGTCAAAAAATTCTCGGGCGCGGCGAACGGGTGTCGGCGCAAACCCTGGCGCTTCTCGCCTCGCAGGGAATGACGCAAATTGAGGTGGACGGTCGGCCGCGGGCGGCGATTGTCTCGACAGGCGACGAGCTTTTGCGCCTCGAGGAAACGCCAAAACCGGGGCAGATTTTCGAGAGCAACTCCATCATGCTGCGCGCGCTCACGCTCGGCGTCGGGGCGGAAGTCACGCTGGTCGAGCATTGCCCGGACGACCTGGAACGAATGACGGAGATGTTCCGGCGTGGTTTGCAAAGTGATGCGTTGATCGTGAGCGGCGGTGTCTCAGTGGGCGATCGCGATCTGGTGAAGCCCGCGCTGCGCGCTCTCGGGGCCGAGATCGATCTTTGGCGGGTCGCGATCAAGCCGGGGAAGCCGTTTCTCTTTGGCCGCGCCGGGCCCTGCCGCATCTTTGGTTTGCCGGGAAATCCGGTTTCCGCCTTCGTGACTTTCCTGAAATTTGTTCGCCCGGCGCTTTTGAAAATGGCGGGCGCGGCGGACGAGTTTCTCGGTTTGCGCGAAGTGACGGCGCGCCTGGCAGACGACGTCACCAATCCGGGTGATCGTCCGCACTATCTGCGAGGACGGTTGCAGGACGGAGTGTTCACGCTCGCCGGCCGGCAGGAATCGTACGCTCTCTTTGGCTTGAGCCGGGCGAATGCCCTTCTGCGGGCTGCGCCCGGCAGCAAATTCGCGGCCGGCGCGAACGTCACGGTAGAGTTGTGGGAGTAACAAAATGTTGCAGGCGGCGGGCAACAGACTTCGGCCGCGTTTCGTCTTATGCTCTCGCGCCGGTCAGTAAACGCCGAATGAAATCAGCGCCAGAATGAGCCTGGAAGATTACAAACGAAAACGGAATTTCGCCGTTACCGCCGAGCCGCGGGGCGCGAAGAAGCTGCGCCCGAAACGTGTGGCAGGCGCCTCGCATTTCGTCATTCAAAAACACGACGCGAGCCGGTTGCACTACGATTTCCGGCTCGAGATGGATGGGGTTTTGAAATCATGGGCGGTGCCGAAAGGCCTGCCCTGGAAGCGGGGCGAAAAACATCTGGCGGTCGAGGTCGAGGACCACCCGATCGAGTACGCGGATTTCGAGGGCGTGATCCCGGAAGGTAATTACGGGGGCGGCACGGTCATGGTCTGGGATCGCGGCAACTATTACGTGCACGGCGAGAAACCGCTTGAGGCGTTGGCGGAAGGGCGGATTCACCTCGTGCTCGAAGGCAAAAAGGTGAAGGGTGACTGGGCCCTGATCCGCACCCGTGGCGGCGATCGCGGAAAGAACCAGTGGCTGCTCTTAAAAAGCGACGCCGACGTGAAACCAGTCTCGAAAAAGGCTGATGACCAATCGGCCAAAACCGGTCGAACCATGAAGCAGATCGCGCGCGATCGCGACGCAGAATGGCAATCGAATCACCCAGCGGATGAGAGCGCGCAGAAGAGTCTGCGCGAGCGAATTCGGAAAGCGGTTGCGCGCCAGGGGAGCGGCCGTAAAAAAAAAGACCGGCCCACGGCCAGCGCAGGAAACGGCGTGCCGACGCTGCCCGGTTCGCTCCCGGCGGGCAGGCCCCGTTTCATCGAGCCGATGAAACCGAAGCTGGTGGACACGCCGTTCGCGCAAGGCGGCTGGATCTACGAGCTGAAGTTTGACGGAATACGCGCCCTCGCGCTAAAGAGCGGCGCGAAAGCAAGGTTGATCTCGCGAAACGAGAACGACCTGACGAAAAGATTCCAGGAAGTCGCGGATGCGATCGCTTCGTTGCCCTGCGCGGAATGCGTGATCGACGGTGAAGTGGTCGCGCTCGACGACGAGGGTCGATCTTCCTTCCAACTCCTCCAGGCGCGCGAGATGGAAGGCGGCCAGGCGCCGCTTTGTTACTACGTTTTCGATTTGCTCCAGCTCAATGGCAAGAGCCTGAGCGGACTTCCCCTAACGACTCGGAAAGAGGTGCTGCGCCAACTTTGCAGCGCCGCGGGCGACCCGATCCGTTATTCCGGCGAACTGGGCGACGACGCCCCCACCCTGCTGCGCGAAGTGCGACGGCGCGGACTCGAAGGCATCATCGGCAAGCTGGCCGATTCCATTTACGAACCGGGCCGGCGGAGCGGGAAATGGATCAAGCTAAAGTGCGTAAACGAACAGGAATTCGTCATCGGCGGCTACACGCCGCCGGCGGGCGCGCGCCAACATTTCGGTGCCTTGCTCGTCGGCTACTACGAAAAGAAGAAGTTTTTTTTTGCGGGCAAAGTCGGCACGGGGTTCGACACCAAAACGCTCGCGGCAGTGCAAGCGAAGCTTCGCGCAGAAGAGCGCGACGATTGCCCCTTCGCTGATCTCCCGTCAAAACAGGACGGGGCGTGGGTCCTGGGCATTACTCCCGGCATGATGCGCAAGATTAGCTGGGTCAATCCGGTCTTCGTTTGCCAGGTAAAATTCGCCGAATGGACTCGTGACGCCAAGCTGCGGGCGCCGGTTTTCCTCGGCCTGCGGGAAGACAAGGCGCCAACGGACGTCAGGCGCGAGACGCCTGCCTAACGAATCACGCTTCTGGCCGGAGTCCGGCCACAATTGTTGCCGCGGCCTGCAAGGCGACGGCGCAGACGCGGCCATCGCCATCGTAGGAAGGATCGTAGCCGGAAATGGTCAGCGCTTTGATCGAAAGGTGGCTCGTGATCATCGCGAGCAGCCTTTGCAGGTTCTCGCTCGAAAAACCTCCCCGCGCCGCGTACCCGTTGGCCTGTCCCACGCTCGGATCGAGCGCGTCCAGATCGAGGTGAACGTAGAATTTTCCAAGCGTTTGCGCGAGCGATTGCAGAACCGGTTCAATTTCATCCTGGGCGGCTTCCGGCCCCAGCCTAACGATTTCCGACCGGGTGAGCGCCGCCGCTTCGCCCGGATCGAGATCGCGGGTTCCAAAGAGGACGACCGCCTCGTCCGGGACTGGCCGGAAGTCTTCGATGCTTCGCGCCAGTTCCACCCAACATCGGCCCGTGGCGGTGGCCAGCGTCATGCCATCGAGAAAACCACTCATGGTGGTTTGGGGAGTATTAAAATCCCCGTGCGCATCGATCCAGAGCACACCGCTACCCGCGCCCAGACCGGCGATCACTCCGACCGCCACAAGACAGTTCCCCGAGAGAATGATTGGAAATCGACCCGCGGTGCGGGCTGCGCGGACCTTCTCCGCGACCGCACGCATTAACTCAAAACTGGTTTGGACTTCAGCCCGCCAGTTCATCGAGGCGGGCTCGATCACCTCCGCGTCGACCCGGTGCTTCGCGGCGGCGAGGTGCTCCGCAAGGCCGGCCGCGCGCAAATGCTCCGGTCCGGCGCCCATCCGCACATTGCGCTGGCCGGAGTCGTACGGGACAAGCAGAAGCCGTATTTCCATAGTCTCGAAAGGATCTGGGGAATGACATCACGCTTTCGATTGCACGATCGTCCGCGATGGTCAACGCCTTCCGAGACACAAGCCGGTTAATTTTCGCGCTGCAATCACAATCTCCTCGCGATCCCGAGCCGGCGCTTAGCCAGGCGGCGCGAGCAGGTGCTGGAAAAGGGCCTGAAGCCTGAAAGAAGCGGCCGCCGGCAGCCCTGCGACCAGAATTTGCCGCACTTCTTTCCGTGGAACCTTAACCTTCCCTGCTTCGCTCCCGGCCGCGCGCAAGCGCGCAATCGTCCGGGCGCCGATCAAGGCGGGTAGGGCGGTCGCGAATCGCATTCGCCAGTTCGTCAGGCTGGAAGAGTAATCGATGCCGGCGCCGATCTTTTCCTGCGCACAGTCCAGCCAGCGATGGAAGACTTCCGTAACTGATGCAGCGGCCAGTTCCTCCGCCGGAAGGTAATCGCGGCCATTCGCCAAATCGGTGGGCCGGTCGCGCAGGACGTTGATCAATTGCAGGCCTTTGCCGTAGGCAATCCCGAGTTCGCCCATCTCGTCAGGCGACCGGCTGGCGAAAGGCGGCAGGCGCCGGAAACCCAGCTGCGTCCAAAAATTGCCGACGCAACCCGCCACGAGGTAGGTGTATTCATCCAGCTCCGCGGCGGAACGCAGCGAGACGATCGTTGCCGGATCGCCAAATCGCTCCAGATCGAGTTCCTGTCCCCGGACGATCGTCTGCAAAACACCGCGAACGTCGTCGCGATCGGCACGCTCGAGCCGGGCCAGCCATTCCAGATGGCTGCGTGAATTCTCGATCAGCCGGCGCTCCGCCAGATCCCGCTGCTGCTCCGCGAAATCCCGCAGCGATTCCTCGACCGCATTGAAATCCAGTTCGCCAGCGATGACGCGAACGAAGGCGCGCAGCGTCGTTAGGCGAGTGGCCGCCGGGATGGTCGCGCTGTCCGCGATCGTATCGGTGGCACGCGCGAGCAGGTAAGCCAGGCTGACCGGTTCGCGCACGGGGCGCGGGAGAAATCGAATGGTAAGATAAAACGACCGCGAGACCGATTTGAGGACCGCATTCACGGCCCCACGTCGCGAATCACAATCCGGGAAAAATCCGCGTTCCCGAGTCCCAACTCCTGCGCCACCTGGACGTGCGCGCCGAGGCGTTTGATCGGCGGCACCTTTCTTTTCTTGCGCCACTCCTCCAACTGGCGAAGGGCGATGGCATCGATCGCGACCGGATCCTTGCTTGCGTAAAGGGTAGCGAAAGGAAAGGCGTAGCCCGGCTGCGACTGCGGTCCGCCGGCATATTGCGCCAGCAATCCGTCCATCAGGTTGAGCACCACCTTTTGCCCAATGTGCGGATCGTTATAAATCTCCGGGATGCTCGAGGCACCGAAGTCGGGCGGCACGCCAAAGCGCCGCCAGTTATCGACATTGGGGATGGTGACGTTGTAAAGGCACCCGGCCAGCCCGTTGCGCACGTTGTCGCTCAAGACCGGGAGATTGATAATCTTGGTCACTTCGTTGGCGACGATCTTCGAGAGATGGCTGACGCTGCTCGTGTTTTCGGTCTCACTCAGGAGTGGGACTTCGCCCCGGCCGCCGACGTAGTCAAAATCGCCCCAGATCAGGTTGCCGAGGAATGGCTCAGAGATAATCGCTTTCGCGTCGTAGCCTTCGCGCGGCGGGATGGATCGCAGTTGGTAACCTTCGCCTTCGGTGTAGCCCGCCTCCTTGATCCCGCCAAGCGATCGATCCCAAACGATGATGCTCTGGCGCGAATGCCCGGCTGCCACCAGCCCGTCGACGATCGCGTTCACGATGTCGCGATGGGTGGTGAAAAGCTCTCCGCCGGCGGCCGAAATCTTGATCCCGACCCGATCGTTAGGCCGGACCAATGAACGCCAGGCACTCGCGATGTCGGGCTGGTGGGTGACGGCCAGGACGAGCTCGTTCGTCATGTGGCGGACCACTTCCGGATTTGTGCGGTAATTGTGGATGGCGTCTTCGTTCTGCGCGCGATAGACGATCGAGGGGGTGGGCGCAGCTAGCGGCGCTGGCGGTGGCAGATTTTGGGCAACGGCGTTGCCAGGCGAGATGGCGGCGCACCCAGCGCTGGCGACCAGAAAAACAATTGAGCGAGTGAGGCGAGCGGCGATGGTGGACTTTATGAGCACGGGAGCGATTGACAACCCCGCCGTGGCCGCGGCGGTTCGGCACCTTTATCTGCACATCCCGTTTTGCGCCCGCATCTGCCCCTACTGCGCTTTCTACAAGGAGCGGGCCGACCCGACCCAGGTGGCCCGATTTTGCGAAGCGATCGTGGAGGAACTCTCGCTCGCCGTTGCGGGCAGGAATTTTCGGCTGGAGACGATTTTTTTTGGCGGGGGAACACCGACCGCCCTGGCGACGGCACAATTGGAAATCGTGCTCGCCGGATTCCACGCCCAGCTCGATTTGTCGACTTTGCGGGAATGGACTCTGGAAGCGAATCCGGGGAGCGTCTCGAAAGGAAAAGCGCGGCTCTTGCGCGAGCGCGGAGTGAATCGCATCAGCCTTGGCGTGCAGTCGTTCGATGACGCGCTGCTTCAAATGCTTGGCCGCGAGCATTCGGCGGAGCAGGCCGAGGCGTCCTTCGACTTGTTGCGCCGGAGCGGGTTCGAGAATCTGAACATCGACCTGATGTTTGGCCTGCCCGGCCAGACCCTGGCGCAGTGGGAAGCGACTCTGCGGCGCGCGATTGCTCTCGGGCCGGCGCACATTTCTAGCTATTGCCTGACGTATGAGGAAGACACGGAATTTTTCCGGCGCCAGGCGCGCGGCGAATTCCGCAGTGATCCCGAAGCGGACGCGGATTTCTTCAATCTGGCCGGCGAATCGTTAGGCAAGGCGGGTTTCGAGCATTACGAGGTTTCCAATTATGCGCAACCCGGTTTTCAATCGGTTCATAATCGCGCCTACTGGAGCGGAAACGATTATCTCGGACTCGGGCCGAGCGCGGTCTCCACGATCGGGTTGCGACGCTGGCAGAACATTTCGGATTACCGGGTCTATACGGATCGGGTCCTGGCGGGCGAGACGGCTTCGACCGGCGACGAAACTCTGACGCCGGCGATGAAGCGCGCCGAGGCAATCGCATTGTCGTTGCGAACCAACCGGGGCATTCCCGTGCAATGGGTGGAGGATCAGGCTGACGAGGTGGCAGAATTCGTCAGGCTTGGTCTGATGCAGCCCAGGGGCGAGCGCTACGTCCTGACGCGCGCCGGCCGCTTCCTCGCGGACAGTGTGGCGGAAGCCTTCGTCTAAACTTCAGTTCGCCGATGACGCTGGTATCGCATCTTTCGAGGCGTAGGCCGTAAACTCGGTTTCGAGCGCTGCGACATCGGCGAATCGGCTGCCGTAGTTACGCGACAACGCGGCCTCGAACGATTCGCCTCGGGCGATGTCGTCGAGCAGCGCCAGAAACGCCGCCCGATCCGTGGCGACGAGAAACCGCACCAGTCGTTCGGATTCATGATAGAAAACGCTAATGCGATCAGCCGGCGGGTAATCAACCATCGCGACAAGTTGCGGGAGCGGGATGAGTTGTCCGGACGGGATCGACGGCGAATGCGGTGCCGCGATGTAATTGCGCGCCCGCTGGTAGCTCGCGCGCGCGACCCGCGAGGTGTATTCGGCGAACCCTTCGTCGAGCCAGCGCGGAAGCGGATGTTGATAGCGACGGAAGAGCATGAGGTGCGCGATTTCGTGGCCTAACGAATTATCCGCGAACTTGTAGGCCGGATCGCGCACGATGAAAAGGCTGCCGCGCGAGTGAATGCCGCCGGTCCACAGCTCGAGGTGAGCGCTGGCCTGGAACGCTTTCCAGTCCTCCGGCTTCTCGAAAATGTAGATTTGCGATTTGGTGTCCGGGCCGGGGCTCGTTTCCGGGCCGAGCTGCTCCGCAATCACCCGAAAGCAGAACTCGGCCTCGACCGAGATCGGCGTCGCGACGTAGCTGTGCATGAAGTGATAAATGAAATGCTCCGTCTCGCCGTGTTTCCATTCCTTTGCATCGAGCGCCAGAGCCTTCGCACTGAGCGGATTTTGATCGTGGCTGCTCAGGGCGGAAAATTCGATTTCGGGCAGGGCATCCAACCCTTGGGCGTTCTCTTCGTCCCCGGCGACTGTGATCCTAGCTGCAAGGATCAACGTCGCGAAAACAAAAATCGGTGAGCGAAGCATCCCGTCTCCTGATCGCCTAACAATCCCTCCAAGCCATCAGGGCTGCATTTTCACACCGGTCGGTGCTTTGGGAGGGTTGATCGGCGGCACGAGACCTAGGAGCAGATTGTGGGCGTAGGTGATTTCCGTCGGGATATTGAGCACATCGACCTGATAGATCTCGATGTAATTCATCCCATAGGCAGCGCCGGCGTTGACGCTCTGGTGCAGGATGGCGGCGGCATCGCCGGGCGCACCGTTATTTACCCGGTAGGTCTGGTCGGTGAAGCAATTGAAGAGCATTTGTCCGGCGACTTCGGGCCGACTGTCCCAGAGCAATTGAAAGACGGTGCCCGTACCTGGCGCGGGCGGATTGAAAGTGGCGAGGTTGTTTTTCTGCACGATCAAGCGGCCGGGCCAGGTCGCGCGCGCCGCCAGGATGGCGTTGCGTGCCACGTAGTTCGGGTCCGGATCGAGATTGCCGTCCCCGGCGACGGCCAGGGTCACGTATTGTTTTGGAAACGCCGCCATGGTCGCGTCGATGATCTGCTTGCCCGCGTCGATCAACTTCGCTGAGGTGTAGCCGACCGCGAGCCATTCCTGCGCCTCCGATGCAGTGTGCGGAACGCTCCAGTCTTCGCTGCTCGCATTAGCGAAACTGGCCCAAACGATGGTGATGGCCGGATTGTCTGTGAAATGCGAACCCAAGGCCGCGATCATGGCTTTTTTCTGCGCCAGAAACGTCGGGTCCCAGAAGACGGGGATGGTGGTCTGCACGCCGCCGTCGTCGAAAGTGAAGAAAGTGCCGCCAGCCTGATTGACGGCGCTTGTCACCCACGCGGGTTTGGCGGCCTGAGTGTTGATGCGCAGAAGCACTTTCTTGCCGGCTGCGCCGATACGCGCGACTTCCGAATCGAGGAAGCTCCAATCAAAAACGCCTTCGCTCGGCTCGAGATCCTTCCAATCCTGCCGGATGCTCACTCCGTCGACGCTTGGATTGCTCAGGACCGCTTCCTTGCAGGCGCTGCCAGCTGGCGAGAGCGAAAAAACGCCACGCGGCACTGCCGCGACAAGGGAAGGACTCCAGGCAAGCATCGTGCTGAAGAGCAACGCGAATGCAACCTTGGGAAAAGATGCCGTTGAGGTCGGGCGACTCGCCAATTTCATCCCTCGATTTTAGCTTTTTCTGTGCCATCGTAACGCGGGTATGGACGGCGGCAGGATGTCGCCGATGGATCGACGGGACGAAACGACGATGCCTTTTGAGGACCGAAAATTCGTTGACAATTTCTTTGAATACAGTCAAAACTACCCTCTTCGCTAACGCCCCCGGAACTGCCTTTCACTTTATGAATCGACGCAGTTTAGTACCCTCTTTGGCGGCCGTCGCGGCCCTCGCGATCTCGGGGACGGCCTTGGGGCAACAATTCACCGACGTCACAGCCGCCGCCGGCCTGCACGCCGGGGTCCTTACGCGAGCGTGGGGCAACCCGATGTGGGGCGACTTCAACAACGACGGCCTGCTGGATTTGTTCGTGCCAAACCACGAAGCGCCGAGCCAGATTGAGGGAGGAGTCTATCCCTACATCTACATCAACAACGGGGACGGTACCTTCACTG
>JBOHXL010000084.1:0-30296 GCA_050736975.1 Chthoniobacterales bacterium
GGCTCAGCCCGGGCTCACACAATTCCGCAATTGTTTTCGCCGTGACCGTAAAGTTTTGAGCCTTACGCGATCCTTCTTTTTAGAATCCCAGTCGCTGCTCCGGCATTAACCAGTACAATGACTAATCAATGGAGAGTGGCAGTTCCGCGATTGTTTTCGCCCTTATCGTAAATTCTTGAGCTGCCTTCGCCCTTCCGAATATCGCGATTAGCGCGCTTTAATGATAGTCGGGTTTTTCGGTTAGACCGCCTTCAAAAAGTTCAGCATCGCTCTCGCTGACGGACGCTTTCTCCCTCTTATCGAATACCCGGACGGTGAACGCCCCGCGTTTATTAGCCTTGAGGTAATAGGTCACTGACCAATAATCTCCCCTGGGAATGTAACGGGGTCCTGAGATCTCATACTGACGCAGGTCGATCTTCATTGTTCGGCGGGCCTGCGCATCGGCGATTCGCCGGGCATTCGCACGCGAAAGGCGGGGGCCGCTTGTCACTGTCGCGCACGCGGACAGAAGAAGAAGCATCGCGAAGAAGGCGCCGGCGAAGCGCAGCATCTGACAATATACAAGATCAACAACCCGTTGGCGAGGATAGTACGAGAATTCGATCAGTCGGAAGGCGGTGGTCGCATGACGGGCCTGGTCCTCCAGTCGAACAGGATCGCCAGGAGACGGAAGACAAATGTGATCGCGATCGCTGAGATGGCGACAGGCACGATGGGCGCATGGGCGTAGGTAATAAGCAACATGAATTCGGCCACGCCGAGGAATGAGGCGATGACATAGAATTGGCCGGGCTTGAACAAAAGCGGTTCTTCGCGGACGAGCACGTCGCGGATCAGGCCGCTGCCGACGGCATTCACGACCCCGACAAAGATGCAGGCGGGAATGGCGAGGCCAGCCTCCGAAGCCTTACTGGCGCCCACGACTCCGTATGCTGCCGTGCCCAGCGCATCAATCATAAGAAACGGCTTGGACAGCCGTTCGACATGCGGGAAGAACAGGACCGCCGCTAAGCATCCCACCGCCACCATGATGATGTAGGCGCCATTGCGCATTGCCGCGGGTGGTCCGCTTTGAATAAAAACGCCATCACGCAACAAGCCGCCGCCGAGACCGCAGGCCAACGCCAGCACAAAGAGACCGACGAGGTCGTAGTGCCGCCGAATAGCGACCATCGCGCCCGTGATACTAAAGAGGAAGGTTGCTCCCAGATCGATGGCGATCGGAAGTGCCAGGTCTTTTGCGGCCAGGGAATCTGCGAGCATTGCGACGGTTTCTAGAAAATGGGAAAACGGCCAGCGGAGTCTCGAAGGCGTGCTCGCGCCTGCCGATCTACGACATCATCGCGACCAAGACTGGGCCCCAGGCCGTAAGCAGGATATTGCCAACGGCGTAGGGCACCGTGTAGCCCAGCGCCGGCAGTTCACTCTTTGCCGTTTCCTGAATAGCCCGAAGGGCCGCGGTGATTGTCCCGGCTCCACAACACGCGCCCAGAACAATGACCGGGTTCATCTTCAACACATAACGGCCGAACAAGATTGCCACGACGTGCGGAAGGACCGCGATCACAAGACCGACGAAGACAAGACTGACCCCAGATTTCTGCAACCCTGAAAAGAAACTCGGTCCTGCTGCGAGACCTACACAAGCCATGAAGACAGTTAACCCCACCGTGTCGAAAACCCACATCGCGGGCTCGGGAATGCGACCGAACGTCGGGTGCACCGCTCGCAGCCAGCCGAAGACCAGGCCCATGATCAAAGCCCCGCCGCTGGCAGTGAGCGTAAGCGGAAGGCCAGCGACCGTGACGGTAAGTAGACCGACTAATCCGCCGAGAAAGATGCCGAAGCCAACAAAGATCATGTCCGTCATGACCGTCTTGCGGTCGGCGTAGCCGAGGTTCCTGGCTGCCTTTTCGACGTCGGGCGCGGCGCCAATCAGAGTCAGGAGGTCACCTCGCTCCAACTGAACGTCGGGCGTGAACGGCATCGTCTGGCCGGTGCGGGTCAGCTTCTTCAAAAACACACCCCGCGCGAATTCCATCGCGGCCACCTCGGCGAGACGTTTCCCGATAAAGGATCGGTTGGTGATTACCACGTCGAGAAATGCCATCGGAAAATCTAGCAGTTCCCTGTCATCCACCTCCGTCCCGATCTCCCCGCCGCGCGCCATCAAAAGCTCTGAGCGGGTCAAGACCGCGACGAGATCGCCCGAGCGGAGGACGATGTCGGGTGTAGCCTCGATGATCTGGCCGTCCCTTCGGATCCGGGAGATGAAAATGCGAGCTTCTCTGGGCAATGACTCCAGTTCGCCAATACTCCGGTTGATCAAATCCGGGCGCGTAAGCCGATAGGCGCGGACCGCCAGCTTAGGGAAAGCGGACAAGGTCTCTGACTCCTCCTTGCTCGAGCCCGAGATTGTCTCCTGCAGTTTCCGAGCCTCCTCCTCCAGGTTCACTCCCATCAACTTGGGACCCACGTTAGGCAGGAACCAGACGATGAACCCGGTCCCGACAAGGTAAGTAACAGCGTACGCCACCGGGATGTTGTTAGTCAGGCTCGTCTTGTCCGCGGCTGAGATGGCAAGCCGTCCAATGGCATCGCTGGCAGTTCCGATCACAGTCGATTCCGTAAATGCGCCTGCGAGCATGCCAGCGGCCGTGCCCATATCGTAGCCAAGAAGTTTCGCCGCGACAAAGGCGGCGACCAGGCAGGTCACGCAAAGCACAACCGTCAGGGCTAGTTGCGGCAAGGCATCCTTCTTGAGCGCACGGAAAAACTGGGGTCCAACCTTGTAGCCGGTCGTGAAGAGGAACAAATCAAAGAAGACAAATTTTACCACGGCGGGCACCTGAATGTTTAATTGACCGACAGCTACTCCCGCGAGCAGTGTGCCCACGACCGTTCCGAGGCTGAACGATCCGATCTTTACCCGGCCGATGAGAAAGCCGATCGCTAACGTGAGGAAGATGGCAAGTTCCTGATGCTCAACCAGGGCACGAGTTAGGTAGGTCATAAGAGGTTCAGGCCTGAGATCCTTGTCTTAGAACCTGATCACATAGTTACAGATGGCGCGAAAGTCCGTCAGGGCGTCTACATTTCCTCCATGCTGGTCGACGATCCCGTAGCGCACGCGCAGCGATAAGCCTTTTAGGACGCCTTTAGGCGGCGCCCACTGTAGATTCATATCGTATTCGTCCTGCCGATATTGCCCCACTTGATCGGGAGTCGTCCCAAACACGGCCAGCGCATAGGCACTCATTCCTGCGACCCAGGGAAACTCATACCCGGCCCGGAGAAGAAACGCAGTCTCACCGCTCCGGTTGAAGTCCTGAACCTGGACACTGGTATAACCGGGATAACCGCTCCACGGACTGCGCAGGTTGGCATTGCCCCAGGCGTGGGTGAATCCCGCAGTAAACAGGGCCTTCTGCACGGGCATGTCTATTTTGAGGCCGAATTGATGGGCGGAAAAACTTTCGCCGTCCAGGAGGTTGTTCCCAACGCTGCTCTGGTCAACGAACTGGGCGGCCACCTTCGGCTTAAAATCAGAGCTAATCGGGATTGCCAGCTTCGTTTCGGCATACGCGATATTGATGATATCTTCGCTGAAATAGTCGATCCCACCAATGGAGAATGCCCCTTTCTCATAAAGAGCGCCAGCTGCGAAAACGCCCCGGTCCACCTTGGCGCCCGCGTCGACCGACATCGAGACAAACTCATCGGAATTGCGTTCCTTGATCTGATCGAAATAGCCGATGCCGAACTTGATTGACGGGCGGTCCTTAACGGGAACGACTTCGTCTTTGCCGTCTTTTCCGCCCTTGCTCACTACTGTGCTCTCAGGGCCCAGGTTCACCTTGCCCTGCAGGACGATGGCCTGAAAGGTATTGGGCGTCATCCGCGAGTCGTTGCGGTTAATAAAAGGGGTATCGTAGCCCTTTCGTCCGACGGTAAGGTTCAAATCATCGATGATTCGAATCTCTGCGTAGGCTTCGCCTAAAACGGTGTAGCCCTCCTGTCCGGGCTTTAGAAGGGTGGTTCCGTCCCTGTCCTTGGGCGCATAGAGAGGTTGTGAAGTGTAGCCTGTCGCTCCAAAAGCGAAGTGGTCGAGAAAGTAGCCCGTCTTCAATCCGACCCATCCGCCGATGGCCCACGCCTGGCTCTCGGCACCACTAAACTGGTGTCGATCGAGGAAAAAGGTGCGAAAATTAAATTCGAACTTCGTGTCCTTGAACGCCTCCCGGCGCTCCTTCAGCTGCCACTCGCGCCAGTCGCCAAATGAGTCGGTGATCTGCGTCCGGCCTTGTTCAACAGACGATAACGAATTGTCGTTGGCAACAGCTTGCACCGCACCTAACGAAAGATCCAAGGGCTGATCTTGCTTCTCGAGCCAGACCTCTTGCTGGCCGAGGGTTGCATCCGCACTGCCCAGTATGACAAGCAAAGCCACCGCGGCACGTCCGCGTTTAGCAAGAGAAGTTCTCGCTTTCATAACAGCTCTCTCAGGTCCAGGGTTAGTGTGCTATTTCGATATTACAGCGCGAATCAACCAATTACGTTTTTCGTCTCGATGCTTTCTTTCCCGCCGCCTTGCCATTCTTAGCTTTGTCAGCCTCATAACGCTGGCGGTAGCCGCGCGCGATGGCGCGCGCCGCCCGACCGATATCGTCGTAGACGTGATTATCCAGGTTGGCGAACGATATGCGCACCGACCAGTCCGGAGCGGCAAAGCCGCCGCCATTGAGCAGGACGATGCCATGCTCCTGGGCCAGCCGGAACACGATATCGAGCGGGTGCACGTTCTTCTTCATCCACTTGACGATGTCCTCGCCCACGTACTTGCGGGCAAAAAACTCGAAGTCGAGCAGACCATAGTAGTAATCGAAGTATTCGTTAGGGCCGACTTCGATGTCCAGGCCTTCGATCGTTGCCTCGAACCGTTTCTTGCAGATGCCGAGACAGGCCTTCTGATAATCCTTTTTGGTGTCCATCAGCTCGTAGAGCGAGAACATTGTCATCATGACCTGCTGCGGAAGCGATAAACCCGCGGTGTGGTTCAGGGCGACGTCGCGGCTGTCCGCGACAATGCGGTCGATGAAGGCGAGCTTGCGTGGCTCGAGCGTGAGGGTGCCGTAGCGTTTGTCCAGGAGTTTCTTGATGCGCTCGGGATGCTTCGCGATGATGTCGTCGAAGACATTGTTCTCGTGGATCGCGATGGTCCCCAGGCGCCAGCCGGTGCAGCCGAAGTACTTGCTGTAGGAGTACACGCCGAGGGTATTCCTCGGGAACTCACCCATGAGCGAGCGGAAGCCAGGCACAAATGTGCCGTAGACGTCATCCGTTAGCAGGATGAGATCCGGCCGCTTTTTGAGCACGGCTCCGATCAGCTTGATTGTCTCGGGCGAAAGCGCGACCGCGAATGGATTGCCAGGGTTGACGATGAAGAACGCCTTGATCTTGGGGTTGAGGAGCTTCTTGATCTCTTCCGCCGGATACTGGAATTGGTTCTCCTGCTTCGCGTGTATCTCAACGAAGTGAAGATCGTAGTCCTCGAGGTGTGCCATTTCGAGATACGGAGTGAAGATCGGCACGCCGAGTGCAATCGTATCACCGGGGTTAAGGATCCGATTGGCCTTCAGCGACTTGAAGGTGTAGCACATGGCGGCAGTGCCACCTTCAACCGCATAGATCTTGAACGTGCCTTTCGGCCGTGGATTTCCGCACATTGCCCATTGCAGGTACTCGTGGACGACCTGTTCGTTGTGCACCAGCATGCGGTCCGGCACCGGATAATGGTCGCCGATGATAGAATCCGCGAGCTCGTGCACGAACTTGTCGGCATCGAAGGAGAACTTCTTCACGGCCCACGGCACCATTGCCCCCAGGAATTCCGCGCCGGGCATGTCGTTATGCTTCTTTACATATGCGTCGAGCCGGCCGGCAATGCCCCCTGCCTTGGGCATCCCGCCAACCCCGGGCGGCAGATCAAGCACTCGCTTGCTCTCGGTGATTGCGAATTGTCCGAAAAGGAAGAACGCTTCGCGTGGCTCAGTCGCGACCCAGTTCGGGTTGCCGCGGCCGGCGTTTAGGTAGGAAAGGGAATTTTCCTGCGCCGACTTCGTTGCCAGTTTGGCGACAAAGTCTTTGATCTCGAACGGCCCCAATTTCTCGTACTGCTTAAGGTTTAAGTCCATGGTTCTCCTTGTTTTTCTTTTCTTTAGCTTTCGAAATTGATTTTCACGACATCAACATGATGATGACCATCCCCCAGATGGTAAGCAGGGTGTTGCCGACCGCATAAGTGACGGTGTAGCCGAGTGCCGGGACCTGGCTCTTGCCTATGTCGCAGACCAGGCCTAACGAAGCTGTTGTCGTGCGCGAACCGGAGACGATGCCAAGCGTGAGCGCATCGTGAAAGCGGAACAGGTACTTGGCGATGAACATTCCGAGAATCAACGGGACGGTAGTCGCGACGGCGCCCCACAAGAAGAGGCCGACGCCCTGCGTCTTCAGGCCGTTAACGAAGCCAGGCCCGGCCGAGATTCCGACAATCGCGATGAAGATATTCAGGCCGACTGAGTTCATGAACCAGACGGTGGGCGTTGGGATGCGTCCGAAAGTCGGACGGATCGAGCGCAGCCAGCCGCCCACGATGCCGGCGATGAGTGCGCCGCCAGCGGTGGATAGCGTAATGGGCGCACCTTTCACCTTGAAGACGAGCGAGCCGATCAGTGCACCGATCACGATGAAGGCGCCGACGAAGGCAACGTCAGTCACATCCGTCGCCCGGTCCGCGACGCCGAGAAGTTTGGTCGCCGCGTCCGTATCCGCGGTGCGGCCAACAATAGTAAGGAGGTCGCCGCGCTGGATCTTGGTAGTCGGCAGAATCGGGATGGTTGTGGCCGTCGCCCCCCGGGTGATCTTTCGCAGAAAAACGCCACGTGCGCCCGGCATCTGAGCCAGCTCGACAAGTTGCTTGCCATCGACGGCCTTGTTACTCACGAAAACGTCCACGCCTGTTACCGGCACGTTCAGCAGCTCTGGATCCTCGACTTCCTGAGCGGCGGCTCCGAGCAGGTTCACGAGCACATCACGTGCGCCGACCACCGACACAACGTCACCCTCGCGCAGGACGGCGTCTGCCGTTGCTTCCTCAATCTTCCCATTGCGGCGGATGCGTTGGACGAAGACGCGGGCGTCGGGCACAAGTGCCTCGGCCTCGACCACGCGAAGGCCAACGGCCTTCCCGCCCGGCTGGACGCGATACGCGCGCAACTCCCACTTGTTCCAGGCCGAACCGGCACCGCCCATTTCCTTCAAGCCGCCTTGCTTCTCCTCGTAGTCCTTGCACGCGGCCGGAAGATTAATCCGCAGGAGAGCAGGACCAAACACGGCGATGACAATCGCCGAGCCCACCGTGCCAAACATGTAGGTCACCGCGTAGGCGATGGGCATCGAATCGAGGAGAGCCTTGGCCTGGTCGGCCGCCAGGCCCAACCGGTTAATGGCATCGGTTGACAAGCCCATCGCCGCGGAAATGGTCTGCGACCCCGAGTAGAGTCCTGCCGAGTAACCCAGGTCGTAACCGGCGAACTTGCAGACCACGACTGCCGCCCCCAGGCACAATAGACATTGTACGACGGCGAAGAACGCCTGCGGAAGGCCATCCTTTGCTACGCCACGGACAAATTGCGGTCCGACAGCGTAGCCGACCGCGAAGAGGAACATAAGAAAGACCGTTGCCTTAAGAGGCTGCGAAATAGTGATGCCAATCTGTCCGATCAGCACGCCCGCCAAGAGCGTGGCGGTCACCGCACCGAGACCGATGCCTTTAAACGTGAACTTTCCGAAGTAGTAGCCGAGAGCCAGCGTAAGGAAGATCGCGATCTCTGGGTAGGTCTTTAGGGTTGTGAAAAACCAGTCAATCATATTGTTGCCTTTCTTTGGTTGTGGTTAGGACTTCTTTTTGCGCGAGCTGAGCTTCTCCGGCTTGATTAGCTCCAGGCCTAAGGCGGCCTGATAGCCATGGATTTCTTTCACGTCGAGCTTGCGCATGAACTCGATCGTCTCTTTCGTGATGACCTGGCCCGGAACCATGATCGGGAAGCCGGGAGGGTAGGGGATCACGAATTTTGCCGAGACCGCCTGACCGCTCTTAACCAAATCATCGATCTCCTTGCCGTTAAGCTTCACATGGGTGCAGTTCTCGGCGTCGTAGGCGAGGAAGAAAGGCGTGCGCATGTCGCCTTCGTTAGTCTTGCCGCGCGGATTCTCGCGCAGGGCATCGTGGAAGCGACTGAAGTTCGGCAGATCGGGAACATCGGTGATGAGGCTTTTGACGCGAGCGTCGAAGGCGGCCTTCTCGTCGGGATCGCGGGCGAGCTTCCGCTCCAGTTCGCGGGAGATATCGGCCAGCACCTTGATCAGGTAGGCGATATCACTCCGGGTATTGTTGATGTTGGTCTGAAGAAGCACGCTATTCCGCGAGGTCTTGTTGAGTTGAATATCGAACTTGCTTGCGAGCAGTCCCTTGAAGGACGTGCCGTCGAACCCGGCAGAGCCGCACAAAAGCGTAATTCGGGTCGGATCCAGGACGATTTCGTCTGTCGTCCAGGCGTCGTAGATCGTCTTCCAGGTCACGCCCTCGGCATGAAAGTCTTCGAACCCGCTGGCCCGGTACTCCGCCGGCACCATTTGCGCATTGGTTGCGATCCTGAAGTACTTCGAGATCAGCGGATGCTTGTTTACCTCGCGGCGCAGAATGAGCGATAGCTCGATGGAACGACCGACCAGTTCATAGCCTTCCAGCTCCGCCTGACGACGGGCGACGTCGAGCGAGGCAATGAGCTGCAGGTTCGGCGAAGTGCTGGTGTGAGCGAAGAATGCTTCTTTAAAGGCCGCCTCCGTGCTCTCCCAGCAGTCATCATTCACCATGATGTAGGAACCCTGACGGAAACAGGAGAGCGACTTATGCGTCGAGGTCGTCGCATAGACCCGGATTTTCACGGCATCGGGATCAGGCAGGAGATGCGTATCAAGAAGCTTCGGGTTCTTTGGATCGATCTTGCCGTGTTTCTTTTTAAATTCGGCGTACTCGGCGCGATAGGCGTCGGAGGCATAACGCTCCCGAAGCGCTTCGCACGCCCCCATGGCAGAACGCATGCGGTGGAACTGAGAGAACCGGTTATAGGCATACCAGGCCTCATCCCAGAGGAAGACGATGTCAGGCTTGATCGCCAGCGCCTCTTCCATGACGCGTTCTACATTATATATATGACCGTCGAAGGTGCAGTTGGTCAGCAAGAGCATGCGGGCGCGGTCGAGTTTTCCCTCCGCCTTCAGGTCGAGCAGCGCCTTCTTAATTGTTCTCAAGGGCACCGCCCCATACATCGAATACTCCGTGAGCGGATAAGCCTCGACGTAGAGCGGCTGTCCTCCACAGATGACCAGGCCGTAGTGATGCGACTTATGACAGTTCCGGTCCACGAGCACGATGTCGCCGGGACGCACGATGGCCTGGACCGCGATCTTGTTCGAAGTGGAGGTACCGTTGGTTCCGAAAAACAAATGCTGGCAACCAAAAGCCCGGGCCGCCTTCTCCTGGGCAACCTTGATATTGCCCGTCGGTTCGAGCAGCGAATCCAGGCCGCCGGTCGTGGCCGACGACTCGGCCATGAAAATATTTGCACCGTAGAAATGACCAAAGTCGCGAATCCAATGCGAGTTGAAGACTGACTTGCCTCGCGCCACGGGCAGGGCGTGAAAGGTGCCAATCGGCCGGCGCGCGTAGTTCTTCAGGTTATTGAAGTAAGGCGTGTCGTAACGCTGGTTGACGCCTTCCATGAGACCGAGGTGGATCTCCATCAGGTCTTCGAGCCCATAGAAAATCCTGCGAATGTTCTTGGAATCGAGATGACTCGCGACCTTCTCCACCGAGCTATCGACGACGAGATAGACGTCCAACTCAGGACGGATCTTTCCAATGACTCTTGCCAGAGCGACTCCGTAGTCTTTTGGCTCAAGCGAGCCGCAGTCCTGCGACATATGCTGCTCGAGGTAAGTTCGCAGAAGCGGCGCATCGAACTGGGATTTGAAACGGAAGTTGTCCTTAATCACGACCGCCTGCAGATCGGCATTCATGACCACGGCGAGGACCGCTTCTTCAAAACTCGGCACCGTGACCGCTTCATAGACGAACGGGTCTTCCGGCCGGCGCAGCTGCCGCAGTTCGCTGCGGCCCTGGCGCACCTGTTCTGGTGTGGGATCGTCGCTAACGATCAGGACTTCGAAATAGGGTTTCGTCAGATCGCCCGTCTCGAAGTAGTCTTTCAGGAGACGATCGGTCCCTTCCTTCTCTCCCTCCTCGCCGGGCTTCCATGCATTCGCAGAACGACGATAGGACCCGGTGATAATTGCCTTCGCGATGCGGTTGGTGATTCTCGAGAAACTGGAGTAGTCACTGCGAGCCAGCGCCTCTTTCAGCGCATTCATCAATGCTTCGCCAGGGTAAGCGCGAAAGGTCTCGAGAACGGCGAGCGGTGCGAGCAGGGCTTCGACCTCCGTCAGAGTATTTTTGCTCGGAGAACCGGAGGAGGATTGCGCGACAAGAGTCTGGGCGGCATGGGCCAGTTCCTGCCAGCGATCACATCGAGCCTCGCCGGCGCTAAACATGCCGACGGATTGATGGGAGGGTTGCCTGGATGTTTTTGACGGTTGCGTAGGCATGATTTTAGTTATTAACTATTCGTTAGGTGTGCAGGTAAAAACAGGGTCAGAATTTCCGATTCAACGTAGAAACGCACCAGAACAGGCGTCCATGAGACTTTGGTCCAATCAGTTGATGGTTGGCCGCCCTGGCTGCCGACTGGCGGCAGGTCATGGATCTTGATGAGAAAGGGATCAGGAGTAGTCAGGCCTGATCATGCTCAATTGGTGCCAAGCAATACCTTCCTTACCTGAATGAGCTCCTTCCGTTTTTCCGCGCTCACCTTTGGATAGTTCAGTTTGAGCGAGCCCAGCGTATCGATGATGGCGGCGGCCACGATCACGCGCGTGTACCATTTATTGTCCGCCGGCACCACATACCACGGCGAATTTTCGGTCGCGGTTTCTCTGATCGTTTCCTCGTACGCTTCCATATAGTCGTCCCAAAAGCCGCGCTCTTTCGCGTCGTTGACGGAAAATTTCCAGTTTTTGTCCGGCCGATCGAGGCGTTCTAGAAATCGTTTTTGCTGCTCCTTCTTGGAGAGATGCAGGAAGAATTTCAGCACGACTGTTCCGTTCCGATGCAAATAGCGTTCGAAGGCGCGGATATCCTGGAAGCGCTGTTCCCAAATGTCTTTTGTCACCATTTCCTCCGGCAGTTTCTGAGCGGCGAGGAATCCGGGATGGACGCGGACCACGAGGGTCTCCTCATAGTAACTGCGATTGAAGATGCCGATACGACCGCGTTCCGGCAATTGCTTGAAACAACGCCAGAGAAAGTCGTGATCGAGGTCTTCGCTGGATGGTCCCTTGAATGATGAAACCTGGCAGCCCTGCGGATTCACGCCCGACATGACGTGTTTGATCGTCCCGTCCTTGCCCGCCGCGTCCATTGCCTGGAAAATGAGCAAGAGTGACCAGCGATCCCGGGCATAGAGAACGTCCTGCAACTGCGCCAGCGTGGCGATTCCCGTTTGCAGCGCTTCTTTCGCACGCGGCTTATCTTCCGATTTCAACTCTCCCGTATCGCCAGAATCGACATCCTTAAGCCGGAATTTCCGTCCATTGGTAACACGGTACGGCTTAGAGAGTCGGCGCGAGACTTCAATGACTTTGCTCTTTTTCACGGATTGGCAAAGAATGTGAGTTAGCTGGAAACGGGTGAAGACGCAGCGGCCGGCACCTTACCCTCAAGAAAGGCGCGCAACTCATCCTCCTGGTCCCTGGTCAACGAAGTCTGCAGCACCCGACCTTTGCCGGCGAAAGGTTGCAGAGCTTCGAGGACTTTATCCGGCGTGGATTTGCGCACGAGCACGAAAAGAGCGGAGGTGCCGTTCGTGAAAGTCGCACCCAGGTCCTTCATGAATTTATCGTTAATGCCGATGTCAGTGAGCTTGCCGCTGAGCGCTCCGCTACTCCCACCGATGGCGGCACCGAGAAGCGGGTTGAGAAAGAGCATACCGATAAGCATTCCCCAGAATGCGCCGCCTACAGCGCCGGCCGCCGTGAGATTCACCGACTGATGTAACTGGACCTTGCCGTTGGCATCGCGAGTGACGACAACCGCGTCCTCCATTTCAATCAAGTATTGCGCCTGCAACTTGGCCAACGCGGCGCGCATTTCGAAGGCATCGGCTTCATTGCTAAATCCGATGACGATGAGATTGCTCATGATCCATGTTGTGCCGTAATGGCGTTTGTCTGCTATCAGACCTTCGCCGTACTTGGATTCGGGAAGAAGTTTGATATCTGATCAGAATCATGAGCACGCTCTGGCAAACTATTCGACGCACGCCCCTGCTCTGGCTGCTGGTGTTTGTTCCCGTTGCACTGGCCGCGGAGAAACTCAGTCACGAGGCACACACGTTGCATTTCGTTTTGTCGATCCTGGCGATCCTGCCGCTGGCTATTCTGTTAAGTCATGCGACGGAATCAGTCGCGGCGAAGACAGGCGATTCGGTCGGCGGCCTGCTTAACGCGACGCTTGGAAACCTGACCGAGCTTGTCATCGCCATCGCTGCCTTGCAGGCGGGACAATATGCATTGGTCAAAGCATCCGTCGCCGGCGCGATCGTGACGAATTCGTTGTTTATGCTGGGCGCTTCGTTCCTGCTCGGCGGTTTGCGCTATCACCTTCAGGAATTCAACCGTGTCGCGGCGCGATTTCAGGCCGGCTTGCTTTTTCTCGCGACCGTCGCGCTTCTGATTCCCTCGGCCGAGGGGAAGGAAACATCGGGCGCACCCACGTTGGGTCATGAGCTGAGTGTCGCTCTTTCGTTTTTGCTTTTAACCGGATACGCCCTCGGCCTTTGGTTTTCGCTCAAGACGCATCGTGAATTGTTCGCGAGCGCGGGCGGAGAACACGAGGCGGCGTGGCCGATTGGGCTGGCTCTCGGCACGCTCGCGGTTGTGACGATCTTGGTTGCATTGGTGAGTGAAGTGTTTGTCGGATCCGTTCAGTACGCTGCGACCACTTTTGGCATGAGTCCCGCGTTTGTCGGCTTTATCGTTGTGGCTTTGGTCGGGGCATCCGCCGAAATGGCCGCAGCATTTTCTGCCGCGCGCAAAAATCGCCTCGACTTGAGCGTGGGCATTGCGCTGGGCAGTGCTGCGCAGATTGCGCTCTTCGTCGCGCCGGTTCTGGTGTTGCTTAGTTATGTGATCGGCCCCGCGCCGATGGATTTGATATTCTGGCCCGGCGCAATCGCCATGATTCTATTCGCCACTCTCACAGCATCTCTTGCCACGACATCCGGACGTTCCGCCTGGTTCGTCGGGGTGCTCGCAATCATGGTTTACCTGATCTTCGCTATTGCGCTTTACCTCTTGCCGCCGATGGGAACCTCAGGCCATTAGACTTCTAGTTCGGCTGTCACTCCATCAGCCAGATCCGCGCTTCAGATTTGATCTTCGCTTCATCGGCCGGCGAGGTTGCCCAGGACCGCAAAGTTGAAGACACTGAGCTCGAAAATGGCTTGACCGCCTGTATTCCCCGGACGCTAGCCTTGCCGTTGCAGCGAATTGAATTCGTTCAAGAACCGATTACTGCGGCGCGGCCGGGCGGACGATTCACAAAGAATAGCTGGCCGTGCCGACGGTCGCCAGCGTCATGATCAACGCCGTAACCGGCACGATCCATTTCCGCTTCGCCTGCTCTCTGGGACGCAGGAGAACATTATGGCTGGAGTGCGAGTCGTCCTCTTTCGAATCAGTGACCATCGCCCTTTGCCACGGCAGAACCGCAATGCCAACTCAGCACCGCGGCGCTCATCGTTTTCAGTGCGCGGCCGCGCCGGGATAACCGGCCACAATTTTGCTCACGGCTTCGCGGATCTTGCCGGCATTGCTTTCCGGTCCCCCAACGACAGCTTTTCCGACCCCTCGGAAGACGAGCTTCTTTGTGTGTGCGTCCACGAAATCGAGGACCAGCGTGCCTTCGCTATATTGTTGCACGTCGAGATAAGACGCCGGCGCGCCCCGCCACATGCCGTAAGACCCATAGCCATACGGCCAGCCACCGTGGTAGCCGTAGCCCCAATGAGTGTATTGCTGGACCGAAGTCTTATGCTGCACAAAAACCTGCCGCACGATATCGAGATCAGCTTTCGCCGCCGGTGCTTCAGTCAATCCGCGCGAATTCAGCTCCGCCCGCACGGCGTCGCTTAGCGCCGCTTCGGCAGTCGGTGACATGGTTTGGCCGCGGCCGGGCGGCGTCAGTGCATAGGTTTTGTATTTACCGAAATTTGCTGCACGATCGTAGTCGGTACTGACGGTAACTGTCTCACACGCGGAGAGGAGGCAGATCAGAACGGCAGCGAAAACAAAATATGGTGCGGTTTTCATAAATGTGTGTGAACCATGCCAAGCTTGCTCGCTTGCTCGGCAGAATTGTTATCAGACCTTGGTCTTATGCCCGGGCTGACTCCTTATTCCGCGAGCCAGATGCGCGCCTGCGCCAATTCGTTCAGCGGAAAGAACTTTACCGGCGCGCGGCGGACTCCAGCCCCAGCAAAGGCGAGCGCGTGTACCTCCCACCGCGGGTCGGCCACGACAGCGATCCTGGCAATCTCGCCACTATGAGAGAAGAGAAAGTCGAGATCATTCCAATCGGCGCCGCGTTCCCAGCCTTCAAAATTTTCGCCGATGACCAGAACGCGCGGCTTTGCGCCGGCGTCGATTTTGCGGGCTAACTCCGCCTGGGCTGCGGCAAATTCATCCCGTTTTAAAAGGCCGCTGATTCGCAGCGTGCAGACGTCGTTCGCTTCATATTGGAACTGAAGTGGCATGGCTCACCTTTCTGTTTCTACGGTCACCTGAATCGTTGATAACTCTGATTCCCAATAGGGCGGGAGAGAGCCGAGGGAAGATCCTGCCGTCATTACCTTGCGATTGACTAAATATCTGTTCACTGCATGACAACCTTCTCCTCCCCATCGCTAAGACCAGAGTCCAGCGCCAACGAATAGGACCAAGGTCCAATGTTCGCCGAGGGAGTGCTTCGCACAAACTATCCGCCGAACTCAAAAGGACTAACGAGTCGCAAATTGAATGGACGATAAATGAGATGGAATTTTCGCATCCTGCCGGCTCTTCGGCGCCGGCTCGGCTGGGTTGTTACTCTGGGATTTCTGGCACTGCCATGCCGCGCCCACGCCTCGCTTTTTCAGGGCGAAACGCTTGACGCAGTCGCCAATGGTATTTCGTGGGTCGTGCTGATCATCGCGCCAATTATTGGCATCGCTGCCTTCTGGATGGTGCATATCCTGCCGGAAAAAATTGCGGAAAAGAAAAAACATCCGCAGACCCACGCCATCCAATGCCTGTGCCTGCTCTCGCTTTGCTTCGGCGGGCTGCTCTGGCCAATCGCGTGGCTCTGGGCCTACACCAAGCCGGTCCTGCACCAGATGGCTTACGGAACGGACGTGGACGAGAGCCTGGGTCACGGCAATCCAAAATCCGACAAAAGCGACGATAAAGCGCACCGAGGTAAGGCCTGATGGAACTGATCCTCCTGATCATCTATTCGGTCATCGTCTGGCTGATTTTTTTCAAGTTCAAGCTGCTGCCTTGGAACATCACCAGCCAGGTCATCGTTGTTACGATCCCGATCTTCGCGCTCACGGTTCTGATTCTCTTCATGAACATCGTGGCGCCGTCCTCGCATGACGTGCGGGCGCAAAATTATGTCATCCCAATCGTTCCGCGCGTGACTGGGCAGGTGACCGAGGTTCCGATTGAACCGAACCGGCCAATCAAAAAGGGCGATGTTCTTTTTAAGATCGACCCTGTGCCTTTCGAAGCGGCGGTGAAGGCCGATGAGGCCACGTTGCGCGGAGCGAAGGATCAACTCACCAACGCCAGCAATAAGAAAGCCGCACTGACTCCCCGGATCGACCTGGCGAAAAAGCGCGTCGAGCAATTCACCGCCCTGGCCGCGACCGGCGCCGGGAAGCGGGCTGATCTCGAGCAGGCGCAAAGCGATCTCGGCAATCTCCAAAGCGAATTCCTCGCCGCCGACGCCACGGAAGCGCAGGCAAGAGCGCAAATTAGCAAATCGGAAGCGGACCTGATCGATGCGAAATTCGACCTCGACGGTACGACGCACCGCGCACCGGCGAATGGGCGCGTAGCGAATCTCGCGCTGCGCCCCGGTGTGCGCGCAACGCAGTTTGCGACGATGCCAGTGATGAGTTTTATCGAGGAGGACGACCCGTGGATACTCGCTTTTTTCCGCCAGAATGAATTGCGTTATGTGGAGCCTGGGGACGAAGCGGAGATCTTTATGGAGACCTATCCGGGTCGCATCATCAAGTGCACGGTGGATTCGATCCTGTGGGCCACGGCACAAGGCCAGATGCCAATCAGCGGGAACCTGTCAGTAACAAGTCCAGGACAGGCATTGGCGGCGGATCAGGGCATTGCGGTGCGGCTAGTTCTGGCCCCGAAGGATCGCGATCTTTTCCTTGCCGCAGGCGCGCGCGGGGGAGGCGCTATTTATACCGAGCATGGCAAGATCATTCACATCGTCCGAAAAGTGTTCGTGCGGGTCTCGGCGAAGATGGACTGGTTCGTTTGGAAGCTCCACTAAGGGGGTGCCCACATGAGTATCCGAGTCCTTCTGGGCACTGCGGCGTGCCTCACCCTTGCCGGCTGCGCGCTGAAGCTCCCGCCCTTTGGCGCGAACATCATGCCCGAGGCTGCGCGCTCGCAAATCCCGGGAAGCTGGTCCGGCCCGCATCACAGCGGCGCGGTTATACCGGACTGGATCCGCACATTCCATGACCCGGAGCTAACCGCACTGGTTGCGGAGGCGGAGGAGCGAAATCCCGACCTGAAAGCAGCCGCCGCGCGCGTGGAAGCGTCGCAAGCTGCTGTCCGTATCGCGGCCGCGTCGCTCTATCCGCGAATCGCGATGAAGGGATTGGGCGAGCGGCAGGGACAGCACATTAGTGGCGACCTCGGTCGCGGCATCAACCCGCCGGACTTCGGCCCCCCGGGGACTGAGAACCCCGGCGGTGCCGGCCTCGACACCAGCATGGACGAAACGTCAAAGCGCTGGGTCTACGGCATCGCTGCCGGTGCCGCGTGGGAGGCGGACGTGTGGGGCCGTATTCGCTCGAGAAAAGCTGCAGCGCTGGCGGAAAGCGGCGCGCTCGAAGCCGACTACGAATTTGCCCGGCAATCTCTCGCCGCCGCCGTGGCGCGCGCTTACTTCTCGACCATCGAAGCTGCGCAACAGGAAGCCAATGCACAGGAGACGCTCAACATCTATCTGGAGTATTCGAAGCTCACCGACGTGAAAAAGGAGCAAGGTTTCGCCAGTGACTTCGATGTCGCGCAGATCAAGTCGCGCACCGCCGCGGCGCAAGATGCACTCTACAGCGCGCAGCAGGCGCGGGCGCAGACTATTCGCGCGATCGAAGTTGTCACCAGCCATTATCCCGCCGGCAAGTTTGAGGTGCGACGTTCCTTCCCCGCCCAACCGAAAAGCGTGCCCGCCGGTCTTCCGGCACAACTGCTCGAGCGCCGGCCGGATCTCATCGCGAGCGAGCGTCGCTTCGCCGCCGCCTTTCATCGGGTGAACGAGGCTCGCACCGCGCGATTGCCCCGCTTTGTCCTTAGCGCCACCGGCGGAATCGGCACCGCGCAGCTCGATTCGGTCGGCACGCTCGATGCCGTCCTCTGGAGTTTCGCCGCGGGGGTTACTCAGCCTATTTTCTTCGGCGGTGAACTTAAAGCAGCGCAGGATCTTCGCACCTCCGAGCAAAAAGCCGCCGCGGCAAGTTACGTGGGCGCAGCTTTGCGCGCCTTCGAAGATGTGGAGGACGCGCTGGCTAACGATTACTACCTGCGCAAACGGGAAGGGGCGCTGACCGACGCGGTTTCAAGTAGTACCGAGTCCGTGAATCTTGCCGGTAAGCAGCTTGAACAAGGCCAGATCGACATGTTCACCATCCTGCGTCTGGGCGGAGAAAATCTCGCCGCAAAAGTCCAACTCACACAGGTCCGCGCCTCTCGTCTCCGCGAACGCGTAAATCTTTATCTCGCGCTGGGCGGTGATTTCCCGGGAACGGACGCTTCAAAATGAATCTCGGCATTTCACGACGGTGAACCACGGGGCTTAAGCCCGACGCGCGACATTTCGTTGACGAGACGATAACTACTGCAATAAAAGAACAAGGGACGTATGGCGAAGCAAGAAACAGGCAACAAACCCAAGCTCAAGCGCGAGAAATTCGAAAAGGAACTGCGCCGGTTACAAGGCGAGCTCTGTCAACTTCAGGAGTGGGTGAAATACAAACGGCTGCGAGTGATCATGGTGTTTGAAGGACGCGACGCGGCCGGCAAGGGCGGAACGATCAAGGCCATCACTGAACGCGTTAGTCCGCGCGTGTTCCGAGTAGTCGCGTTGCCTGCGCCTTCCGACCGGGAAAAATCGCAAATGTACGTTCAGCGTTATATACGGCACTTCCCAGCGGCGGGCGAAGTGGTGATTTTCGACCGGAGTTGGTACAACAGGGCTGGAGTGGAGTACGTCATGGGATTTTGTACCGAGGAACAGCATCGCGGTTTCCTTAAGCTTTGCCCGGAGATTGAAAAGTACATTGTGGACGGCGGCATTCAGCTCATCAAAGTCTGGCTCGAAGTGAGTGACGAAGAGCAGAAGCGCCGATTCGAGGCGCGCGTGGATGATCCATTGCGCCAGTGGAAACTCAGCCCGATGGACCTGCCGTCGCGCAGCAAATGGTTCGAGTATTCCCGCGCACGAGACGTGATGCTTGCTGCCACGGACACGAAACACGCGCCATGGTACATCCTGCGTTCGGACGACAAAAAGCGGGCGCGGTTAAATTGTATCCGCCACATCTTAAAGTTGATTCCCTACAAAGAGCTGCCACGCGAGAAAGTGAAGTTGCCGAAACGTTCGATGAAGCGTGCCTATGATGATCAGGCTTCGATCGAGCGAAAGAAATTCGTGCCAGAGAAATACTAAATTGCTATTTGGTCACCACATGCTGCGCGTGTTTTGGGGCTTCATCCTTTTAGCGCTCGCCTTGATTACCGGCTGCGGGCGCCAGGCGCCTTTAACGACCCAGGAGGTGGTGCGCCCTGTCCGCACGATGATTCTAGGCGTTGCCGCGGAATCCGGGCGGCGCGCATTTCCCGGGCAGGCCGAAGCGAACGAGGAGGCAGAGCTATCTTTCCGGGTTGGCGGCTCGCTGGTCGAGTTATCGGCAAACATTGGCGATTCAGTAAAGAAGGGTCAGGTGCTGGCGAGCCTTGATCCCACTGATTTCCAAGTGCGTGTGCGTGATGCCGAGGCAGAGCTGAGTTCGGCCGAGGCAAATCTCGAAGTGACCAAGGACCTGCTTACGCGCAGCAGAAATTTGTTCGAGAAGAGAGCGGGCCCGCAGGTCGATGTGGATCGCGCGGCGGCCCAGGTCGAGTCTGGCAAAGCTAGCGTTGCCGCGTTGAGAACCAAACGTGACATCGCCCAGAGCGAATTGAGTTACGCGCAATTGCCGGCTCCTTTCGATGGCTTAATTGCGGCCCGTTATGTGCAGAATTTCCAGACGGTGCAGACCAAGCAGCCGATCCTGCGGCTGCTCGATACAACGCGCATCAAGTTCGGGGTCGACCTGCCTGAGACGGTCATGCCCCTTCTGCCTTATGTGAAGGAGATTTGGGTTACATTTCAGGCGGCTCCCGGGGAGAAGTTGCCCGCCACAATCCAGGAAGTTTCGCACGAGGCATCTCGCTCTACGCGTACCTATCGAGTCACGGTCGTGCTGAACCAGCCCGAGGGGGTGCGAATTCTGCCGGGAATGAGCGGCGAGTTACGGGCCCGAGTTGAGCCGCCGAGCGTGCAACCAGCGGCGATGGAGGTCCTCGCCCCCGCTCTTTTTGAGGACAGCGAGGGACAAACCTGTGTCTGGGTGGTGGATCCATCGACCATGACCGTGCGTCGCCAGCCGGTCAAAACGTCACGTCCAACAACCGCCGGATTTCTAGTTGAGGGTCTGAAAGCCGGTCAAACTGTTGTGACTGCAGGCGTTCACTACCTTAAAGAAGGCCAGAAGGTTCGCGTCATGGAATCGGAGGCTGAAGTGCGTCAGCCCGTCCCCCTAACGAGTGCAGTCGCGCTGGAAACAGGACAATGAGCCTGACGGATGCCGCAGTTAAGCGGCGCAAGCTAACGCTCTTCGCGACCTTCGTGCTCGTGCTGGCCGGGATTGGCTCGTACTTCACTCTTGGCCAGCTCGAGGATCCTGAGTTTACGATCAAAAACGCCGTGGTGGTAACAACCTATCCGGGGGCGTCGCCAAAAGAAGTGGAATTGGAGGTAACAGACCGGCTGGAGTTGGCGATCCAGCAAATGCCTCAGGTGAAACATGTCTCCTCCTTTTCGCGACGCGGTCTTTCCCAGATCACAGTAACTATTTGGCCGCAGTACCGTTCCGGTCAGCTTCCCCAAATTTGGGACGAACTGAGGCGTAAAGTCGGCGATACGCGTCGCCAGCTACCGCCCGGTGTGGGCGAGCCCAGGGTCGTCGATGATTTCGGGGATGTTTACGGATTCCTTCTCGGAGTGGTAGCTGATGGCTTCAGTGACGCAGAGCTCGAACGATATGTTGACGGGCTGCGGAAGGAGCTAAGCCTGGTCCCGGGAGTCGCACGGGTCGAGCTCTGGGGAGTTCAGCCCGAATCCATCTATCTCGACGTTGCGCAAAGTCGCCTGGCGAACGCTGGTGTCAGCGTCGATCAGATTCGTAACACCCTGCAACAGCAGAATCTGGTGGTGAATGCCGGAGCTATCGATGTCGGGAATCGGCGTCTTCAGGTTGCGACGACGGGAATGTTTCGCGCCCCCGAAGACATCGCGGACTTATCACTCCGTGGCGGCCCTATCGGTAAGACTGAGCCGGCCGGCCTGGTGCGTCTGGGTGATGTGGTCGATGTGCGGAGGGGCTATCAGGAGCCACCGGTTTCTTTGATGCGGGTGGACGGCCATCCCGCTATCGGACTCGCCATTACCAATCAGCCCGGAGTGAGCATTGTTAAACTGGGACATGCCCTGGACGCCCGCCTGGCCGAGCTGACCGCGAAGCTTCCGGCCGGGATTGAGATTCAACGAGTAGCCTGGCAAAGCGATCTCGTCAGCCACTCCATCGTGGATTTCGTTAGGAACCTGGTTGCCGCGATTGTGATTGTGCTTGTCGTGCTCTGGGTTGCGATGGGGCTGCGCCCAGCGCTCGTCGTCGGCATTACCGGACTAGTCCTGGTCATCCTCGGCACCTTCATCTTCATGGCGCTGCTGAAGATCGACTTGCAACGCATGTCGTTAGGCGCGCTCGTCATCGCGATGGGGATGATGGTCGATAACGCCATCGTCGTGGTCGATAACATGATCGTTCGTCTCGGAAGAGGGATGAAGCGCGAGGAAGCGGCCATCGAAGCGGCCTCCAAGCCTGCCATGCCCCTGCTCGGGGCGACGGCCATCGCGATTCTCGCGTTTTATCCGATTGCAGCGTCAACGGAAAACGCGGGCGAATACTGTGCATCGCTTTTTTCGATGGTCGCGATCTCGCTTGGATTCAGTTGGATCGTCGCGATCACCGTGACTCCAGTTGTCGGGATGCTGATGCTGCCCGGCCCTCGCAAAGGAACTGACGCGGCCGATCCTTACGGGGGCAGATTTTTCAGGACGTACCGACAGCTTCTGGTCGGCGCGCTTCGCCTGCGGTTGCCTGTCCTTCTCCTCTTTGTCGCACTGCTCGTCGGTTCGGGATTTAGTTTTCGTTTCGTGAACCAGATGTTTTTCCCGAGCTCTTCTCGGCCGCAGTTCATGGTGGACGTATGGTTGCCTGAAGGAACGCGAATCGAACGCACCTCCGAGGTGGTTGGTAGAATTGAAAAGCTCCTGACGAATCGAAAAGAAATTCGGAGTATCGCGGCTTTCATTGGTCAGGGCCCTCCCCGTTTCTACCTGCCGGTCGAACCGGAAAAACCGTACTCCTCGTATGGTCAGCTCATCGTTAGTCTGAATGATTTTCGCGACGCCGACAGACTAATGAACGAAATCGATCTTTGGGCCAGAAAGAACCTGGCCGACGCGGAAGTCATTCCCAGAAAATATGGCCTGGGTCCAAGCGAGACATGGGCCGTGCGGCTCCGTGTTAGCGGACCGGCCGTGGCCGATTCCGCCACATTGCGCCGACTGGCAGACGAAGCAAAAGAGATTATCGCGGCCAGCCCGCAGGCTAAGATTGTGCGCACGGATTGGCGACAACGAGTCCAGACGATTGTCGCCGAGTACGACATCACCAACGGGCGTTGGACGAACGTAGACCGTAAAGGCATCGCGGACGCAACCCGCCGAGCTTTCGATGGAATTCCCGTCGGAACCTATCGCGAACAGGACAAGCTTTTGCCCATCGTGCTGCGCGCGGTTGATTCCGAGAGAGAAGAAGCGGCCACCGCGTTACCGTCGCTGCCGGTATCGCCTGTCTTTGGCGGGAAGACGATTCCACTTGGACAGGTTACACGCGATATCCGCCTGGAATGGGAAGACCCGTTGATTTGGCGCTGGGACAGGAGGCGGGCGGTGACGGTGCAGGCGGCTCCGGTTGGTCTGGCGACGGAGTTACGAACACCCGAGCTCGTGGAGAAAATTTCAAAGATCAAGCTTCCCCCTGGCTACACGATGGAATGGGATGGCGAATACAAGAATGCGCGTGACGCGCAGGCGTCGTTGGTTCCCGGGATTGTGCCGGCTGCGTTGATCGTAGCGCTCATATTGGTCGGGCTTTTCAATTCTTATCGCAAACCGCTGGTGATTGTCTTAATCATTCCTTTTGCCTTGATCGGTGTGACTCTCGGTCTCTTGATCACCGGCCAGCCTTTCGGCTTTGTCGCGCTTCTGGCTGCCATGAGCCTGGCTGGAATGATGATTAAGAACGCGATCGTTTTGGTTGATGAGATCGGTGAGCTGGAAGCAGCCGGCCAGACTCCATTCGACGCGATCATTAACGCGGCGGTTGCTCGTTTGCGGCCGGTCTTGCTCGCTGCCGGGACAACTGTGCTGGGGGTAATGCCTCTGCTGACCGATGTGTTCTGGGTCTCGATGTCAGTCGTAATCATGTTCGGACTTACGCTCGGAACCGTCATTACGATGGTCCTTCTTCCGACGATTTACTCCCTGCTCTTTGGCATCAGGGATCCCGCCGATGCCCGGGGAAGTAATCCCGGAATTCAATTCCCGACGGCGCCTAACGAATAGTTTAAGGATTAACGGATATGCCACCGTCCACTTCGGAGAGCCTGGACTGGTTCACACTCGGGATGGGTTTGTTTGGCGGACTGGCGCTCTTTCTTTACGGCCTGGACCAATTATCCAACGGACTGAAAGGCGCGGCTGGCGATACGCTCAAGGCCCTGCTTACTCGCCTAACGACCAACCGTTTTCTGGGCGCACTCACCGGCGCGGTCATCACTGGCATTCTTAATTCATCTTCTGTCACGACCGTCCTCGTCGTCGGTTTCGTAACCGCCGGTGTCATGTCTCTGGGGCAGTCGGTTTCGGTCATCATGGGCGCCAACATTTGCAGCACTGTGACCGCTCAACTTCTCGCCTTTAATCTTTCGGCCTACGCGCTTCTGCCGATCGCGATCGGCTTCTTCATGTTGTTCGCGAGCAAGCGCGCCGCGGTTCGGTATTGGGGAATGATTGTGATGGGGCTGGGCCTTGTTTTTTACGGCATGGGAGTCATGAGCGACGCGATGAGGCCGCTGCGTTCTCATGAACCATTTGTCCAGGCGCTCGCCAAAATGGAAAACCCGTTGCTCGGGATTTTAGGCGGGGCGCTGTTTACTGGTCTCGTCCAATCGTCCGCGGCGACGGTTGGACTGGCCATTGCGCTGGCCAGCGAGGGATTGCTCACCTTGCCGGCAGGAATTGCGCTGGCGTTAGGCGCGAATATTGGGACCTGCGTCACCGCGTTATTAGCGGCGTTAGGCAAACCGGTCGAAGCCGTTCGGGCCGCCGTAGTTCATGTGGGGTTCAATGTGCTCGGGGTCCTTGTCTGGCTGCCATTCGTCGGGACACTCGCCAGACTCGCCATCGGCATTTCTCCGGCTGAACATCACCTCGATGCCTCGGCCCGCCTGGCGGCGGAGGTTCCGCGCCAGATTGCCAATGCCAACACACTTTTTAATGTCATCAACACCTGTCTTTTTATTGGTTTGGCGGGCTGGTTCGCACGGATGGCCACGAAACTCGTGCCGGCGCGCGAAAAAAAGGAAGCGTTGAGCGCGCCCATGTTCCTGGATCAGGCAGCCCTTTCCGTGCCGGCGGTTGCTCTCGAACAAGTCCGCGAAGAGTTGGGGCGCCTGGGCGATATGATACGCGCCATGTTGGTCGAGTTTCCGGCCAAGGAAGGAGCTGTAACGACACAGATGCTCAGCGAAATTTCCCAGCGCGGCACACAAGTTGAAGCTCTGGAGGACGCGATATTGCAGTTCCTTGGACGTATTCGGCAGGAAGATTTATCCGAGGCACAGAGCCAAACTCTCATGGCCTTGATGTCAGCCGCAATCGGTTTGCGCAACATCGCGGACATCATCGCCGGCGACCTCGTGAGTGTGGCCCGCGCGGCTGCAAGTGGTCAACTTCAAGCCAGCGCCTTGAGGCGCACAGTCCTAAGTGAATGCTACCAGTCTGCACAGCAAGCGCTTGAACTTGCAGTCCACGCCGTGCGTCAGCCTAACGAACAAAGGCAAACTGAGATCGAAAACATTTCAGACCAGGTAAAAGCGTTGGCCGAAAAACTGATGTCGCAAGTCGCGGCCGGCCTCGACACCTCCGATCCGAACAGTCTGAGCGCGGTCCGCTTGCAAACGACATTTGTCGACGGTCTGCGACAAATCTCAACCCTGGCCAAAGGGATCGCAGAAAGCCTTCTGAATCCCATGAAGATCGAATCCTTTGACGAAAAAACGGGAGACAACCCAAATCAATGACTACTCGATTATGCAACTGAACGAATTTATCAAATGGCACGCTCTGCCGATTAATCAGGTAGGACAGATGCTTTCCGCCGATGCATCAACCGGCCTGCCCGATGCAGAGATCAGACCACGGAAGGAAAAGTACGGTGCCAATGAGATGACGGCAAAGGCCGGGGTACCCGCCTGGCTCAGATTTGCCCGCCAGTTTAATCAGCCCGTCGTTTATATTCTGCTCGCCGCAGCCGTCGGCTGTCTCTTCCTCGCTGAATTCGTTGACGCTTTTGTCATTCTCGGGGTGGTTCTCGCCAACTCGATTGTAGGATTCATCCAGGAGGCGCGCGCCGAACGGGCGATCAGCGCGTTGAGCCTGATGATGACGACTGAAGCCAGTGTTCGTCGCAACGGCCAGAAGTTGCGCGTGCCCTCCGCCGATCTGGTGCCCGGCGACCTGGTGTTGCTTCAATCCGGGGATCGCGTTCCTGCCGACATGCGCCTTACCCAGATAAAAAATCTTCAGTGCGACGAAGCAGCCATGACTGGTGAAAGTGTGCCAGCTCAAAAAACGGTCGAGCCGTTGCCCGATGAAACTGTGCTTAACGATCGGACCAACATCGCGTTCGCGGGGAGCATGGTGACCTATGGGCAGGGAGAAGGTTTGGTCATCGCTACCGGCGACAACACGGAAACTGGCAAGATTGCGACGCTGGTTTCCAAAGAGGTAGATCTGACCACACCTCTGACGCGCAAGATCGCCCAGTTCACGCATTTGTTAGTCGTCGTGATCCTGGCGGTCGCAGCTCTCATGTTCGCCGTCGCGTTCTGGAGGGCTAAAGCCGAGGCGAACCCGGCCGCGGAACGTGTCGAAGCCGAGCACGCCGCGGAACTCGCAGAAGCCGGCGTGCCACAACCCGGTGCCGAGGCGGAGAAACATCCGCTGACTTATGCATTCAAAGGCGCCGTTGGCCTGGCGGTCGCAGCAATTCCCGAAGGCTTGCCGGCCGCGGTGACCATCACTCTCGCTTTGGGCGTGGCCAGCATGGCCCGCCGCCATGCTTTAATTCGCCGATTGCCGGCGGTTGAAACTCTCGGTAGCACCACTGTGATTTGTTCCGATAAGACGGGCACCCTGACGGAGAATCAGATGACGGTGCAACAAATTCTGGCCGGGAACGAAGTTTTCCGCCTAACCGGGCAGGGTTATGACCCTAAGGGCGAAGTCCAATTAGGCGAAAGCAAAGTCGAGCTGAAATCCAAGCCAGCCTTGATGCAAATCCTGCAGGCCGGACTTTTGTGCAATGACACGCACTTCGCCGAAGAGGACGGCCGTCGCAAAGTGCAGGGTGACCCGACCGAAGCCGCGTTAGTCGTAGCCGCAGAGAAGGCGGGATTGAAGCGTGATGATCTGGAAAAACAGTTGCCGCGTCGAGACATCATTCCCTTTGAGAGTGAATACATGTTTATGGCCACGCTCCACGGCGACGAGCGCGTGGTCTACAAAAAGGGTTCGCTCGAGCGCATTCTCGAACGTTGCGACAAGTTGTTAGGCCATGACGGCAAAGAGACGACTCTGGACAGGCAAGCCGTAAAAGCGGCGGCGGAGACGATGGCCGCGGAAGGTTTGCGCGTGCTGACATTCGCGATGAAGAAGCTCGATAAGGACAAACTGAAAATGGAGGACGTTGAGAGTGGACTGACTTTTCTTGGGTTACAGGGCATGATCGATCCGCCTCGGCAGGAAGCGATCGTGGCGGTCAAGAATTGCCAGAGCGCCGGCATTCGGGTGAAGATGATTACTGGCGATCACGCCGGGACTGCTTCGGCAATTGCCGGACAATTGGGAATGCAGGGAATCCACAACTCTGAAGGCCGGCTAAGGGCGCTCACTGGGAGTGAGCTGGAGAAAGTTAGCGACGAAGAACTTCCTTCACGAGCGGACGACGTATCAGTATTTGCGCGAGTCACGCCGGAACAGAAACTGAGGCTGGTGAAAGCGCTCCAAGCTCACGGTCACGTCGTGGCGATGACCGGCGACGGCGTGAACGACGCGCCCGCTCTCAAACAGGCAAACATCGGCGTTGCGATGGGAATCACGGGCACGGAGGTCGCCAAAGGCGCCGCAGCCATGGTGCTGACTGATGATAACTTTGCCTCAATCGAGGCAGCCGTCGAAGAAGGCCGGAGTGTCTTTGACAATCTGCTGAAATTCATCGCCTGGACGTTGCCGACGAATGCCGGCCAAGGAATGATTCTCCTTATTGCGGTGTTGCTCGGGACGCAGCTTCCGATCGCACCTGTTCAAATGCTCTGGGTCAACATGGTCAGCGCAGTCCTGCTCGGGGTGACGCTGGTCTTCGAACCCAAGGAGAAGGGCCTGATGAATCGTCCTCCGCGGCCATTGAACGAGCCTCTGCTTTCAGCGAGCCTGGTCTTCCGCACCGCCCTGGTGTCGGTGATCGTGGTAATCGGTAGTTTGTTTCTCTTTAACCATGAACTCCGCTATGAAGGCGCTTCGTTAGGCCAAGCCCAGGCGACGGTGGTTAACACCGTCATGCTGGTCCAGGCATTTTATCTTTTCAATTGCCGTTCCCTGAGCCGCTCCTTTTTCCGATTGCCTCCATTCAGCAATCCAATGATCTGGGCTGGAATTGCCGCCACCGCAGTTGCGCAACTGCTCTTTACCTACGTCCCAGCTTTCCAGCGGTTGTTTCACACTGATTCTGTGCCGGCCAACGTCTGGCTTCGCGTCACCGCAGTGGGCGTTGCCGCGTTCGCGACGATCGAACTGGTGAAGTATGTCGAGAACGGGCTGCGAAGGCGTTCGGCATCCCCCGAGCTAAAATGGGCAGGGGCGACGGCGCCGCTGCCATGACCCCTCGCGCCGCGCTCCCGGAACTCGAATTCGCAGGGTGGAGGCCACTGTGGGATCGGAAGCGGCAGTGGCTGGCTTTCGCGCTCTTCTTCCAAGCGGTAGAAAGCTTTTGCTTCGCGCCGCTGTTGGGACTGGTTGGACACGCCTTGCAGGGGCGCCCCGTGGTGGACAGCACCGGAATCGTGTCATTTGTCCTTTCGCCGCGCGGTTTTCTTCTGGTGTTCCTCGGCGCCGCAACTTTGCTGACGATCCGCTTGCTTGAGCATGCTGGACTGTCGGTCATCGTGCTCGGCGCGCTTCAAGGCAAAACAATTCGGGTGTTGCCAGCGCTGCGGATGATCCTTCGCAGATTGCCGCAACTGGCATTCCTCGGCGCGTTCGCCATTGGACTGGGTTTGCTGGTCACGGTTCCCATGCTGGCGGTGGCTGCATTCTTTGCCGCCCGTCTGTTAGCGCGGCACGACATTAACTTCTATCTCGCAAGCTGGCCGCCGGAGTTTGTCACCGCTGGAGTGATCATCGGCTTGCTGGCGATTGCGACGCTGGCGATCGGTGGGTGGCTGTTCGTACGGTGGCGGTTGGTGGTGCAGGTGTGCATGTTCGATGGTCGTTACGGCCTCGCCGCATTCCGCCAAGCCGCCGTGCTGAGTCGGAGCGTTTGGTGGCCGCTGGCGTGGCGCTGTCTGGCTGTGTTTGGCTTTGGGCTGACGCTGACATTCGCGGCGGCCGGATTGGGGCAGGCGGCGGTTCGGCTGATACCGAGCGTCCGCAGCGTCGAGGCGTTTTCGCTCGCAGCTTCTGTTGTTCTCCTGCTGTTGATTCGGATTGTGATCAGCGCTGTGGTCACTTCGACTGGCGCCTGCGTGAGCGCAGGGGTCTTCACGCTTTTTTACCGGAAACGGAGACAGACCTTGAGCGGTGCCCTGGAACTCCCGAAGCTTGAGGCGACGGCCGTCTCGTCTGCGCCGGCAAGAAGGCTCACTCAGGCGTGGGTGGCGGGGCTCGTGATCTGGCTGTGCTCCTCGGAAATATTCGGCGCGTTTGTGATAGTTAATGCACTCAAGAACGACCGGGTGGTCACGGTGACCGCACATCGTGGCGGCCACTTGAAGGCGCCGGAAAACACCGCGGCGTCTATTCGCGAAGCCATCGTGGTAGGCGCGCAGTACGCCGAAATCGACGTCCAGCTTACCAAGGATGGCGTTTTGGTCGTAACGCACGACAGCGATTTTTCGCGAATGGGTGGCGTGGCCAGGAAAGTCTGGGATTTAACCTATGACGAGATTCGCGCGATCCCGTTAGGCGCACGTTCCGCTCCGGAGTTTCGTAACGAGCCCGCACCGACCCTTGACGAGGTCCTCGACATCGCGAGGGACCAGATCAAGCTAAATGTGGAGTTGAAATACTACGACGATCACGAGGTGCGCCTGGCTGAGCGCGTGGTCAAAGAAGTTCACGGCCACCACATGGCCAACCAGGTCATCATCCAATGCCTCGAATACGGCCCGTTGCAGGAGGTCCGCCGACTCGCCCCGGAGATTCCCGTGGGCTACTTGTTGTCGGTGAACGCGAGGCAGCCATCGCGGCTGAAGGTGGATTTTCTCGGCGCGGCCTTGCCGCGCGCCACGGGCGCCTTCGTGCTGGCGGCCCATCGCCGGGGCCAGCAGGTGCATGTCTGGACGGTAAACAAAACGGAGTCCATGGAACGGATGATTGATATTGGCGTTGACGACCTCATCACCGATCGACCGGCAGAAGCACTCCACCTGGTGCACGAATACGAAGGCCTTTCGCCGGCGGAGCGCACGCTGCGCCGGATTCGTGCCTGGGTGGCTAATTAAGTCTTGCGCCTATTGTATCGCGCTCACTACCTTTCGAGTGTCAGAAACACAAACAACCAAAATGAATGCCATGTCTAAACTCAAGCTCATCACATCGATCACCCTATTCAGCCTCGCTGGGTCGATCTTCGCTGCAAACCATCCCGCCCCTTCCCTCAGTCCGGATGCCGCGCTCGCAAAACTCAAAAAAGGCAATGCCCGTTTTGACACGAGCAAAGTCTCCACCAGCAAGCCCACTACCGCCAGACGAGTCGAGACTGCGCGGGCTCAACACCCCTTTGCCGTCATCCTGGCTTGCGCCGATTCCCGCACTTCTCCTGAAATCGTCTTCGACCAGAATATTGGCGACCTTTTCGTTATTCGCACTGCGG
>JBOHXL010000085.1:0-2719 GCA_050736975.1 Chthoniobacterales bacterium
CACCAGAAGATTCGGGGAAAAAAGAGCGCATCCAGCTCGCAAAACCGGCCTATAATATGCCCATATGCGTCGCCTGATGTACATCGTGGCGTTCGCCCTCTTCCTTGGCGTTCCTCTCTGGGCTCAGCGTGGCGGCCATGGTGCATCTGGCGGTCATTTCTCTGGCGGACACTCTTTCGCGGGACACTCTAGCGGTTTCGCCTCGCACGGATTCAGCGCTGGCCGCATGGGTGCCGGACATTTTTCCGGTGGACATTTTTCAAACGGTCGCGTTTCAAACGGCCGCAACGGATTTCGCGGATCGTTTCCCTCCAGCCGTTTTCGTGGCCCGATTATCGGCAACAGTTTCCGGGGCCGCTTCCGCAATCGAGGATTCTCCAACAACTGCTTTGGCTTCCGCTGCCGCACCGGTTTCTTCAACCCGTGGTGGGGCTACGATCCCTGGCTGTGGAGTGACTGGAACGATATGGACTCCCGCTTCGACGCTGACTACTACAACAATCTGGCGCTGGCGAACCAGATGGACCAGCAGAGTCTGAACCAACAGAATATCGAGCAACAGCGCCTGCTGCGGCAGGAGCAGGAAGACGGCGATCAGGATTCGTATGCGCCGCGGGCCGTCGCCCCTCGCGCATCCCCATCTATGGAAGAACAGCGGGGCAGCCCGGCGGTTCCGGCGACCGTTCTTGTGTTCCGCGACGAGCACCAGCAGGAAGTGCAGAACTACGCCATCGTCGGCCAGACTCTGTGGAATTTTGCTCCAGGCCGCACGCAGAAAATCCCGCTTTCCAGCCTCGATTTGGCCGCCACAGAAAAGGCAAACGACGACCGAGGCATCACCTTCCGCGTTCTGGCCGCGAATGAAGCCCAGTAATTCCTGCATCCGCCGGCTTTGACCGCTTAGTGACACCTTGAACGAGGCCTCTGAGCCCTCCTCGTACTCACCGCATCCAATCCTAGGACCAAGGCCAGAAGTCCGTAGCGCAAGGGCCCGGGATCCAGGGGGAACCTGCCGAAACATGAGGCAAGATCGGCCCAAATCCTGTGCGGATGGTAAAATGAAAGCACACCAAATATGCCTTTAAAAACACTGTTTTTGAATCCTCCCTCTTTTGAGAATTTCGACGGAGGCGCCGGCTCCCGTTGGCCCGCCACGCGCGAAATCGAGAGTTTCTGGTATCCGGTCTGGCTCGCCTACCCGGCGGGCATGCTCGAGGGCTCGCGCCTGCTCGATGCCCCGCCGCACCACATCTCGGCGGAAGAAACCATCGAGATCGCGAAGGACTACGAATTTCTTGTCCTCTTCACCTCGACCCCGGGCTTCCCCGGCGACGTCCGCATATCGAGCGCGATCAAGGCGGCGAATCCCAGGATCAAGATTGCGTTTGTCGGACCGCACGTCAGCGTGCTGCCGGAGAAATCGCTGCGCGACTGCCCCGACATCGACTTCATCTGCCGCAAGGAATTCGATTACGCAATTTGCGACTATGCCAACGGCAAGCCGCTGGCAGATATCCCGGGCGTTTCCTTCCTGAATGATGGCAAGGTTGTTCACAATCCAGATGCGCCGCAGATTCAGGACCTCGACGCGCTGCCTCATGTCACCGAGGTCTACAAGCGCGACCTCGATGTCACAAGGTACAACGTGCCGTTCCTGCTAAGTCCCTACGTCTCGCTCTATACGACCCGTGGGTGCCCGGCGCAATGCACGTTCTGCCTGTGGCCGCAAACCCTCAGCGGACATCCCTGGCGCAAACGTTCCACCGATGACGTGGCCCGCGAGATGGCAAAGGCCAAAGAGTATTGGCCGAACGTGAAGGAATTTTTCTTCGACGACGACACCTTCAACATTCAGAAGGCGCGGACGATCGAACTGTGCGCCAAGCTGAAGCCGCTCGGCATGACCTGGTCGTGTACATCGCGCGTCACGACTGACTTCGAAACGCTCAAGGCGATGAAAGAGGCCGGTTGCCGCCTGTTGATCGTCGGATACGAGTCCGGCGACCAGCAGATTCTCAAGAACATCAAGAAGGGCGCAACCGTCGAGCGCGCCCGCCAGTTCACCAAGGACTGCCACAAACTCGGCCTGGTCATTCATGGCGACTTCATCATGGGGCTGCCCGGCGAGACCCGCGAGACCATTAACACCTCGATCGCTTTCGCCAAGGAACTCGACGTGGAGACTATCCAGGTGTCGGTCGCGCACGCATATCCCGGCACCGAGCTGTATGACTTCGCGGTGAAGAACGGATTCATCGTCGGTGACAACAAGATGGTCGACGAAGGCGGACACCAGCTCGCCCACATCCAGTATCCGGGCCTGCCTGCGGATGAGATCATGAGCGCGGTCCACCGCTTTTACGACGAGTACTATTTCCGCCCCAAGGCCGTGTACCGCATCCTCAGGAAGGCCGTTTTCGACGGTCACGAACGCAAGCGTATCTACAAGGAAGCCAAAACATTCCTGAAGCTGCGCTCGCAGCGCAACAAACTGGTGAAGCAACACGCTCGGGAGGCAGCGGCAGCGGCCCAACCGGCAAAGGCGTAGGAATTGAAGTTTCAAGGTTTCGAGGTTTCAAAGTTTCAAAGTGAAATGAAAGTCCGGTGAAAGCCGCAGGCTCACTTTAAAGCTTTGCAACTTTGAAACCTTGAAACTTTTCTAAAGAAAGAAATTAGAGTGACCTTTCGTAAGTATTTTGTGTTGGCCGGAGTGACCGTG
>JBOHXL010000086.1:0-14828 GCA_050736975.1 Chthoniobacterales bacterium
CTCTTACTACATCGGCCGGAATGAACTTCTTTACCGCTCTCCACTGCTCTTCGGTTAGGTCCATCCATAACTAATTATACCCCAAACTCTTGCGTACAAGTACTATTTATGAGATGCCTTCTAACCCTTCGACACAGTTGTTTCACACCATCGCTTCGCTCAACACCGGCCGTGCGCTCCACACAGCCAACTTGTTGAATAACGGAAAAGTCGTTCTCATTGGCGGTGCGGTGGTAGGCGGCGACGAGACGGCGACGGCCGAGCTTTACGATCCCGCGACCGGCATGTTCACCTATACGGGATCATTAATGCTCAAGCGGAAACGCCATACTGCAACGTTGTTGCCGGATGGAACCGTCCTAGCGACCGGAGGAGATTATCTTAAGAACCAGGACGGCGGTAATGCCCGGGAAACGAACACGGCCGAGGTCTACAACTCCGCCACTGGCACCTTCTCGAGTGTCCAAAACATGAAGGTGGCGCGCGCGGACCACACCGCCACATTACTGCCCGACAGCACGGTTCTCATCGCAGGTGGGGTCTTTCGGCCCGCTGTCAGCGAGCTATATCACCCGACTTTGGGAACCTTCTCCTCCGTCGGTCAGTTGATCCAGGCGCGAGGGCGACATGTCTCCATTCTGCTATCCAACCCGGCCTGGGGATCCCTGGTCGGCCAGGTGCTGGTGATCGGCGGAGACGTGACTGGTGGTGCGATCTTTGGCGGAGCCCAGCAGGCTCTCGATTCAGTCGAGATTTATGATCCGGCGACGGCTTCGTTCAGCTACTTTGGCACAATGACGGTAGCACGCCAGAACCATACCGCGATTGAGTTGCCGGACGGGAGAATCCTGATCGCCGGTGGGATCGGCCGGCCTTTCGTCAGCAACACGGCTGAGATCGTGACCCCATAGAGGATTGAAAGACGCCGGGCGGCAGTCAATGACCGTTGAGCAGTGCGCCGGCGCCGAGTTAGGAGCCGCCTGGTCGAGCGACAACAGTCCTTTCCGTCCACTTGAGGTGGCATCCGCGTCGTCGAGACATCTAACAGAACATTTGCGAGGAACATTTATCACATGCAACTTTGCATATGAAGCCACGTAGCGCACAGGATGAGACCAATGGGTTACGCTATTTTCCCCGCATGCTGGACAAGATTCGGCTTCAGGCGAAAAATCAGCTTGATCCCGAATATTACGAAAACCTGGGGCGGGGCGCCGACCGCCGCCTGATCAAGTTCCTGCGGGTTGAATACGACAAGCTTTGCGAGCGCGTCCGCCAGGGCGGCACCGACGAGGAGATTCTGGAATGGTGCTTCGCGAATGGGCACCGCCTTTACAAGAACGACATGGAAATCTGGAACGGCTTCATTTCCAAGCTTGGCTGGAATGACTTTGCTTCCAGCCACCTCGCAAAGTGCAAGGCAGAGGCGGGTTTGGCCGAGCGCGATGACATTCAGACACTTGGCCAGCTCTTCGACGTCGAGGAAGGGCGCAAGCCTTAGAGAAGGTCGCACAAACAGTTTTTAGACCGGTATTTGGCGGATCAAGAGAAAAGCCACCGCCGGGCCGAAGGATAGCCAATGACTTGGTCGCCGCGGATAATGGCGGCGAGTGGTAAACAGTCCTCTACCGTTACCATTTCCAGCCGGAAGACGAGCCCTCAGGAGCTGGTGTGGCGCCGGCCCCAGGCACAGACGCGTCGGCGCCGGTCTCCGACGCGGAATGAACGGGGAACGGTTCGGAATCGTTTGACGCGCAGTTCGTGAGGAGAATAAGGCTGCCAAGGCAGAGCCCAACCGCAAGAACCAATCGTTTCATGGGAGAATATGCATCCTCAATGGTGCAGTCGGCAAAGCGAAATTATGGCGGCGCCGGCCGAATCCAAAACCGCCTCGCCATTGTCGACTTTGGAGATTTAGCTTGATCCCCCAGCTAAAAATCCCTACACCCTGATGGATCTATGGACAAAAACAGCTCATCCAAAGTCAGGCCGCTGCGGCGGATCCTGGGTCCCGTTTTCCTTGCCGCAGCCGTCGCGGCCGCACTTGGCGCAGTCGCTTCGTCGCACGCGGTAAACCAGCCCAGCGCCTTGAATCAGGCCGCGGCACTTCGCAAAATTGCTCCCTGGGTGACCCAGCACACCGCGAACGGCCAGGAAGCCGAAATCATGATCATCATGTCGGATCAGGCCGACTTGAGTGGGGCCGCTCTTCTCAAGACCAAGGCCGAGAAAGGCCGTTTCGTGCGCGACGCTCTCTGGAACAAGAAGCAGTCGACTCAGGGTCCAATCCTCAAGTGGCTCGACGAACATAAGCTCGAGCATCGTTCCTTTTACATCGTGAATGCGATTTGGGTGAAAGCTGGTTACGATGACGCGCTTGCGATGGCTCTGCGGCCGGATGTCGCGCGCGTCGAGGGTAACCCGCACGTGCGCGCCCTCCCCGAGCCTGGCCCGGCGATGGAGGCACCATCCCAGCCAAGCGACCCCGACACGGTCGAACCTGGAATCGCCTATACCAACGCCCCGGAAGTCTGGGCCGAAGGCTACTTTGGCCAGGGCATCGTGCTGGCTGGAGCTGACACCGGTTTTCGCTGGACGCATAACGCGATCAAACCGCACTACCGCGGCTGGAATGGCGTGACTGTGGATCATGACTATAACTGGCATGATTCCATCCACGACAGCACAGGTAACCCCTGTGGCAATGACTCGCCACAGCCGTGCGATGATTACGGCCACGGCACTCACACGATAGGAACCGCAATCGGCGACGACGGCGCTGGTAATCAGATCGGCATGGCGCCCCAGGCACAATGCATCGGTTGCCGGAACATGGACCAGGGTAACGGTACGCCCGCGAGATACATGGAGTGTTTCGAATTCTTCCTCGCCCCTTACCCGGTCGGCGGCAACCCGTCCCAAGGTGATCCGAGCAAAGCCCCCGACATAACGACCAATTCCTGGACCTGCCCGTCATCGGAAGGTTGTTCGCCGGATACGCTCCAGGCCGGCGTGGAAGCACAACGCGCCGCCGGGATCGAGATGGTGGTCGCCGCCGGTAACTCCGGCCCAAGCTGCTCGACCGTCTCCGATCCCCCCGCCATCTACGATGCCAGTTATACGGTTGGCGCTTTGAACACGGGCACTGATACCATCGCTTCCTTTAGCAGCCGCGGACCGGTTACATCCGACGGCAGCATGCGTCTAAAGCCCGACCTTTGCGCCCCGGGCACCAACACCCGCTCAGCCTATAACACCTCGGACACTGCCTATGCCTACCTGAGTGGCACTTCCATGGCCACCCCGCATGTCGCCGGCGCGGTCGCCCTCCTCTGGTCGGCCCATCCCGAACTGCGCAACAACCCCGACGCCACCGAATCGGTCCTTAATAACGCCGCCGCTCATATCCTCTCCAGCGCCTGCGACTCCGGCAATCCTACCACGCCCAATAACACCTATGGCAATGGCCGGGTCGATATCCTGGCCGCGGTTAATACCGAGTCCGTCCTCTCTCTCACCTCGGCGGCCTCGGTTAAGACACAGGGATCGCAGAGTTTCGGCGTGCCTTTGCCGCTCACGGGCCAGCCGGGCGTCGAATGCCGGAGCAGCCGTAACCAGCACACACTTGTTTTCACCTTTAATGATAACGTAGTCAGTGGAACCGCTACCCTTACCACCGGCGTTGGCCGCATCATGGGCGGCCCAATTTTCGCGGGAAACACCATGACCGTAAACCTGAGCAAGGTGACCGATGTGCAGCAAATCACGGTCACTTTGACGAACGTGACCAGCAGCGCTGGACAGGTCCTGCCCAACACGCCGGTGAGCATGGACGTTCTGGCGGGCGACGTGGACGGGAGCAAGACCGTCGACAGCACTGACGTTACGCTGACGAAAAACCAGAACGGTATGCCGGTAACAATCTCCAATTTCCGCGAGGACGTGAGAGTGGACGGCGTTATCAACAGCGCCGATGTCAAAACCGTTCGCAACGCGGTTGGTCATAGCCTGCCGTAGGCCGCGCCTTAAGACCCGCGATTCACTTCAACGGCGCGTCCAGCAATGGACGCGCCGATTCGTTTAACAGGTTGCGTGACGCCAAACCGCCACGACGACCAGCTACGGTCCTACCTTGAATCGGCCAGTTTGGCGCGTTGCGACGCGGTTAGCCACTCCTTCGCTCTGGCTGGGTTTACGCGCACAAACGCGTTGACCTTCGTTGCCTGTTCGGGAGTAAGCTTCAGCCCGGCGTAGGGAGTGCCTTCGAGTTGTTTCTTCTGGTCGCTCGCCGGAGCCGTGTGATAAGTGCGATCCAACGGCTCGCCGATCGTTACGCCACCGATCGTAGCGGTGGCTGCCTGCACGCCAGCGGAAAGATGGACGCGATCGGCCACGCCCGCTGCTCTCGCCTGGCTGGCCAACTGTTCGAGCGAAATGCGACTCGGGTCATACTCAACCAGGGTTACCTCCTGTCCTCGAAAATAACCGGCTTCGGTCCGGACCACACCCTCAATCTGGCCCAGTCGCATCTCCCCAGTCCAAAAACAGTATTGGGCAAAGGCGACCCGGGCGGTCGATTTTTGCCCGTTGCCAGGCGCGGGATCTTCCCCATGCATTGTCGCGAGGGAGAGCAAAAGAAGGATAGGCAAAGAGACGAGTGATTTCATGTTGGATGGAATAACCAGGCTAACCTAAGCGCTCCGGCACCATGCGAGCAAGCAGTAGCGCACCTTATTCCCTGCTTTGTCATCGACCAGATGGCGGAGGCGCGGTTGTCGCCTGCAGTCTCGGAAGTTCATCCGCTGCTCTGCGGACCCGGGGCCCAGCCGCTATCTCCGCGCTTTTGACTTTCGCCGCCCATTTCGTTAGTCCACGCTTTTCCCATGGGCAAGAATCGGCTCGAGGCATTCAGTGACGGCGTCTTCGCCATCATCGTCACGATCATGGTCTTGGAACTAAAAGTGCCCACACGACCCTGCTCTGAGCGCGCTCGCGGCTCTTTGGCCAATCTTCCTGAGTTACGTCCTCAGCTTCGTTTTTCTCGGGATTTACTGGAATAACCATCACCATATGTTGCATGCGGTCGGACGAATCACCGGCCGCAATCTCTGGAGTAATCTGCATCTCCTCTTCTGGCTTTCGCTCATCCCGTTCGTCACCGGCTGGATGGGCGAAAACCATTTCGCGCCCGCGCCCGTGGCGCTTTACGGAGTGATCCTGCTCTGCGCGGCCTGCGCCTACTGGCTGTTCCAGCGCTCCCTGATCAAGGGCGGCGGCCCGGATTGTCTGCTGGCCCGGGCAGTCGGGGCCGATTGGAAAGGGAATCTTTCTCCCGTCATCTATGCGGCCGCCGTCGCACTGGCGTTCCTCCAACCCTGGATCTCCTGCGTGCTCTACGTCGTGGTCGCCGCGATTTGGTTGGTGCCAGACCCGCGAATCGAACGAAGCATCACGCGATCTCGCTGACGGCATACGTCAGCCAACAATTTTGTTGCGCAGGCACGAAAACTTCTGCTTCTTTCGTCATGCGCGTGCTGATCGCCGATGACGAAAAAGCGTTTTCAAGCGTGCTCTCCGACCTCGTCCGCTCCTGCGGACACGAAGTGGTCGGCGTCGTTCACTCCGGCTTGGATGCGATCCGTTCCTATCGCCAACAGAGGCCCGACGTCGTCCTGATGGATTTCGGCATGGCGCGCCTGAATGGCCTCACCGCCTGCCGCAACATTTTGAGCGACGACCCCGAAGGCTGTATCCTTTTTCTCTCCGGACTGGGTGAGCGAAGCGAATTGACTCCCGAGTATTCGGGAGCGCTCGCCGTTTTGCAGAAGCCGATCAGCCGGGCCCGGCTCGAGCAGGCGCTGAAGGAAGCATCGACCCGCCGCCACGCCGGAACGACTACAGAGAGTGGCGAGGCTGAGACGCCGCGCGGCGATCCGGAAGCCTAGGGTGCGGATTGGCGGCCAGCCGGCCCTTGAAGCCGGTTATTTCGAAGCAGTGGATTGACGCACCGCCACGCCCTGCTGGCCCGGTTTCAGCGTGCCCTTGGAACTGTGGACCTGGTAGCGGAGGACCCGCCCGTCGGAGCCCAGCACAACCGAAAGTTGCTGCGACTCGACGTTTGGAGGAATAAAAAACTGGACGAGCGGCAAATAAGCCGCGGGCGACATCGGGACGGAGCGGAACCAGTCGAGCGAGATCATGTGCTCCAGATCGACGAACCGGGTTGTCGGCGCGCCAAAGAGGTGCACCAAATCCGCTTCGGTCGTTTGCCCGATTTGGATCTGGTCAACTTTGCTTTGGGTGATGGAAGGCGGGAACCACGCCCAGCTCGTTAGGCAGGAAGAAATCAGGATCGTCGTGACAAGAATTTTTGTTTTCATGTTTTCGCAGCCTTTGCATTTTGCACTAAAATCCTGCGGGATGCAGCAAAATCATTTTTCACCATGGAATTTCGGTGGCGCCGGGCGCGGCCTCGTTTGCGACTTTCGCGCAATGAATTCGCCCGCGGCCGTCAACTGACTGATCGAACCCCCCATGGCGGTCAGACCATGGGCAGGAACTCTTCCCGAACCACCTTGCCGTCCTTGACCGTGTAAATGCCGACTTCCGAACCATGAAAGCGCGCGCCGGAGTTCTTCTCGGTCACATCGATGTCAAAGCGCACGACAAAGGTATCACGCGCCACAAAAGGCCCGGTCGCTGTCGCACTGTGCACCTCATGATTGTCGATCCACCATTTGGTCTTCGCCGCGACGCCCTCAAAGCCCTTCGTCTCCGGCGGCATGCCGCCCATTTCCCGCGCCTCCACGCTTACGATATCCTTGCCATAAAGACCGTTAATCGCCTCTTCGTAGGCGCCTTTGTTGCATAATTCCACCAGCTTCTTTGCCACTTCTTCCGTATTCATTTTTCCTTTCGATTGCCTTTGCTTCAATAAAACTTCCGGAGCGTAACCGATCGGCTGCCGCCGGGCAAGGCTCCCCGGGACGCCTTAGCTCTTCTCGCAGTTTTCGTGTCCAACACTCAGTTTCCGCCGAGACTCGTTAGGGCCGGCACCAGTTGATCAAAGTGATCAATCAGCGCGTTCGCGCCCAATTCCTCCGCCGGACGATCGCGAAACCCGAATGTCACCGCGACGCACGGCTGGCCGGCAGCCTGTGCCGTCTGGATATCGATGATCGAATCGCCCACCAGGACTGCTGCGCCACCACCGGCTCGCCTGATTGCCTCGCGCAAAGGCGCCGCCTCGGGCTTGCGCACCGACAGCGTGTCGCCGCCCACTACGCTCGCAAAGCGCTCCGTCCACCCAAACGCCGCCAGCAGCTTGCGCGCGAGGTGCTCCGGCTTGTTCGTGCAGATTCTCAGCCCGGCCCTGCATGCCGCCAGGCGTTCGAGCGCCGCCTCCGCGCCATCGTAGGGCTGGCTGCGGTCCGCGATGTGCGCCTCGTAATGCGCGAGAAAAATCGGGAGCGCTTCCTCCATCAAATTCGGACTCAACGACCCGGTTGCGCGCAAACCGCTTTCGACCAAATTCCGCATTCCCCGGCCAACCATCGTGATCACTCTTGCCGCGACCACGGGTTCCCGCCCGAACCGTATCAGCATGTGATTGAGCGCCTCGGTCAGGTCCGGCGCGGTATTGGCGAGCGTGCCATCAAGATCGAAGACGACGACCGAAAAGGGAAACTCACTCACAGTTTTCTCCTCGACCCAGCCTTTAACTGATCATCAACGCATAAGGCCTGACCATCTTTGGATAACCCTGTAATATCTGTTTTCCTCCCCGGAGATTACCATGTTGGAGGAGATGATTGCCCTGGCGCGGCAGGCAGGCCGGCCATCATTAGGGCGTTTTTATCGAATCGGTGACGCAAAGATGACCGACGATCAATTCGCCAATCTCGAGCCGCTTGATCTTGGCGCGCCCGATGGCAAGACAACCGATCGCCACCGCGCCGACGGCGAGCGCGCCGGCAGCAATGGCGCCCGCCGCCAACGCTCCCATGGAATGAGTTCCTACAGCCACGGCGCGGAAGCGCATCATTCCTCTTTCACTCGCAGTTTCTCTTGGTTCGCCCATGTTTATTCCTCTCTTTCTCCGGATCATCTCCGCCCGGAGCAACCCGAAGGCAAGCGGCAATCCGGCCCATTTCCCGGAGCGCGCCTGGCCGCAACGCCTCTTGCTACTCCGCCGGTCGCGTCCCTCAGCGGACAGGCCCAGGAATGCCGTGACGTGTTTGCGATCGCTCAGAACGCCCACAGCCCCTGGACAAAACGGCCGGTGTAAAGGGCGAGATAAAGAAGCGACCAAACCGTGAGCATGGCATACCAAAAGCGCCGTCTGGTGCAGGCGATGGAGAAAAGGATGAAAACCGGAAAGAGTGTAAGGGTATAGCGCGGCACACTCAGGACAAAGGCCGTGCTGGTAATAAGCAACCAGTTGAGAGTTATCCAGACAGAGTAGGAGGGCCGGAGACGGAACCAGCTCCAGACCGTGCAGACGAGAGTAAGCACGACGGCGACGAACTCATTCAGGCCCTCGTTCACATTCTCCCCAAGGGCACGCAGCCAGAGATCGTGGACGCCAAACCAGGGTGACGCGAACTTCTTATACCAATGCTCCTGCATGATCTTGGTAAAGGCAAAGAAGTCTCCCGTCACTTCATGGTTCAGCCACAGATAGCCGAGAAAGCCAACTGGGATCAAGCCAAGCCAGAGCCAGCGCCAGTCCAGCCGCCGAGTGCGCCAGTATTGCTGGGCTACCTCAGTCGCCAGCGCCGGCAATACGATCAAACCGTTGACTCGGGTAAGCGAGGCCGCTGCGCCGAGTAATCCTGCGACCGCCCAGTGCTCTTTCCGCGCGGCCAGAAAACAGCCCAGAACCAGAGCGAGAAACAGACTTTCCGTATAAGCGATATGGAGAAAGAAGCTCGTCGGGAAGATAAATAGAAACCAGACCGCGTTGCGCGACACCTCCTCCGATTCATCGCAAAGCGCCAGGCGTCGAAGTAACAAGCCCGTGGCAATGGAAGCAAAGCCCGAAACGACCAGAGCCGCGGCCATGAAATCGTGAACCAGGAATGCCGCCCCCCGTACCAGCCAGGGATAAAGCGGGAAAAAGACGAGCGAAACGCGGCTGCCTTCCGCCTCGTAACCGTACTCCGCCAGTCTCAGATAATGCAGGGCATCCCATTTCCCCCAGATCTCGAGCCAGCCGGGATGCGACGTGTTCACCGACGCCACCGCCTCCAGACCGAAGGTTAGCAACAGGACCTTGATCCCAAGGACCAACCCGATCGTCGGCCAGTCCCAGCGGCGCAGACGCGCAAGCCATTCCTCGTCCCAGTCTGACCGGCGCTCTTGATTATCCTGTGCGGATGAAGGATTCACTTTCCGGCGCAACCAGCCTGGACATTCGAAGCGACTGACGGCGTCGCCGTTTCGAGCCCGTAGAGCTCTTTCACCGAGCGGCGCGAAAATACGATAATGGTGAAGACGCCCAGCACGACTCCAAAGGGAAAGAACAGGCATTCAATACAGGCGATTATAAAGCTGTACCAATATCGCCGGCGTCGTTTGATAAATCGGCCCGAGAACGCCACGCAGATGGCAAAGACGAGGCCGAGCAAAAAGAAAAAGCAACCGAAGCCGACAAAGAACCAGCCGAGGAGGTGGGGCGGCGGCTCACCGTGCGTGGGATGCTCTGGGGCTAACAGAATGAACAATCCCATGGCGCCATAGAGGAGCGGGAAAAACGAAAACAAAGCCGCCAGCCCGCCCACGATGTAGTGGAAAATTGACAGTAAGCGCAGGTGCTCGTCGTCCGTGGTCATGCTCCTGCTGTATGATGAAGGCGCTGCATCTCGTCTCGACTCCGATAAAAAGCGATCAGGGCAAAAGAGTCGATAGAATTCTTCGAGAAAGTCGGCCGGCCCTCCGGTCTGGCCGGCGACATCCGGGTTGCCTTCCGTGTCCTAAAAAGATAGGCCAATGGGATGGCGAAGCGAAGCCGCTCGAGGATCGTCCGGTCGATTCGCATTCTTTTTTGGTCCGGTCCTGTCCTTCTCTTCGTGGTAGGATGGTTGTTCATGATCCGGATGCCGGGAGAAAGTTTCCGCGGGAATGCGCCGCCGCTCACTGCGGATGAGAAAGCACTACGCGGCGAGTTAATCGCCCATGTGCAGACGCTAGGCGGTGAAATTGGCGAACGAAACCTGCCTCATTACCCACAACTTCAGGCGGCGGCTCAATACATTGAAGGTCAACTGCGCGGTTGGAAAGTGCGACGCGACGAGTATGAGGTTCAGAGCAAGAGCTGTTATAACATCGAGGCGGAATTGCCCGGCGTTTCGCGGGAGATCGTATTGGTTGGCGCTCACTACGACTCGGTTTACGGCTCGCCCGGCGCGAACGACAACGGCAGCGGTGTCGCCGCCCTCCTCGCCCTCGCCCATCGCTCGGCGGGCCCGCCTAACGAGAAAACCATCCGCTTCGTTGCCTTCGTCAACGAAGAGCCCGGTAACTTTCAAACTCCGCAGATGGGCAGCTTCGTTTACGCGCGGCGCTGCCGTGAACGCGGCGACCGGATCAGCGCCATGATCAGCCTGGAAACGATTGGCTATTTCTCAAACCAACCGGGTTCGCAAAGGTATCCCGCGCCCGGGCTCGGCCTGCTCTATCCGCGGACCGGGAACTTCATCGGCTTTGTCGGGAACGTAGCCTCGCGATCACTGCTGCGCGAAATCATCCGCGACTTTCGCCGGGAAGCGCAGATCCGATCCGAAGGCGGCGCCTTGCCGGCCATCGTTCCAGGCGTCGGCTGGTCGGATCAATGGTCCTTCTGGCAGTACGGTTACCCCGCCATCATGGTGACTGACACAGCGCCCTTTCGCTATCCGTATTATCATTCAGCCGGTGACACGCCGGATAAACTCGATTACGACTCGATGACACGGGTCGTAGCCGGAATGGAAAAAGTTATCCATCACCTCGTAGATCCCCAGCTTCAGCCTTGACCGATCCCGCGGAGCGTATCCAGCGTTTCACGAACCGAAGCACGAAGTATCTCTGTCACTCCTTCGCTATGCGAAGCCTGGCTATGTGGGTGGCAAAGACGATTAACTCGTCGTAGTCGTACTCACGTCGCCCACAGGGCGGCCGCTGTAGCCGCTTCGCTGTGCGAAGCGTGGCTATGTGCGTGGCAAGCTGATTGGAACGTCGCACTCACGTCGCCCACAGGGCGACGGCTACAGTTCGATTAATCGCGCAGCACCGCACGAAAACGGCGATCAGAGAAACTTCACCAGCGCGTCCGTCGTTTCCCTGGGTCGCTCTTCCAGCACCCAATGGCCCGTGTCCTTCAGCACCACAACGACAACATTGGAAGCGACCAGCTTCATCTGCTGCGCGAGCTGTATGCCTAACGACTTGTCACCTCCGATCGACAAGACCGGCATCGTCAGTTTGGTCCGCGCGAGCTGCGCGAAATCTTTTGCCGCCTGCTGGAAGGAGACAAAGTAGAACCAGCCGGCGCGCATCCGGCCCGGCCGGGAATAGGCCTCGGTATAGGCCTTCCGATCAGCTTCCGGAATGGAACGCTTTCTGTCGGCCGCGAGATCGTTCCAGAAATATTCGAAGTAAGTGCGTTCCCGTCCTTGCACCAAAGCTTCCGGAGTTGAGCCATGGAAACGAAAATGCCAGATATTTGGATCGTTGTAGATCGCCTCCCACCCAGCCACACCGGGGAGAAATGCGTCCATCACCACCAGTTTCTCTGTTTCGGTGGGAAACTGCGCGGCGTACGCGTAAGCCACCATGAGGCCGATATCGTGCCCGACGACCCTCGCTTTCTCCACCCCGAGCTTGCGGGCGAGCGCATGGATGCGGATCGCGGACGTCTTCATGTCGAGGCCGTTCGCGGGAATGGCCGAATCTCCGATGCCAGGCAGATCGGGTGCGATCACGGTAAACTTCTCTGCCAGGCGGGGCATGATCGGTTTCCACATCCTCGAAGTCTCGGCATAGCCATGCAACAAAAGGAGTGCCGGACCATGACCCGCAGTCAGGTAATGCAGTTGCACGCCATCGACCACCGCCCTGCGCGAGATAATGCTTTTGTCTGGGAGCGCCGCGGAAATCGGCGCCGAGAATAAAGCGAATACGGAAGACAACCCGATGACAACCGATACGAGACGACGACTGGATAGGCGATTCATAAACTTTCCTTTGAGATTAGCACGACTTCTTTCGAACATAGCATGAGCGCAGCAGCTTCTTCGGTTGGTCCCGATTTGGTTATCCTCGCCCCATAGCGTTCCTATTCCGCAACCGTCGCCGCCAATGTTTCGATTCCTGCAAGGTTTGGCAACAGTTCCGATGGAATGCCATGGCGCTCCTGCAAATAGACCGGACTGTTGTAGGTAACCCAAACTTTTCCCTCTGCATCTTCCCAGATCAGAATCTTAAGGGGCAGATCGATCGCACTGCCCGGCGAAGCCAGCATCACGGGAGTGCCGGCCCGTGGGTTCCCGAAAATCAGAAGCCTGGTAGGACGCATCTTCATTCCGGCTTTTGCCGCTTCTCCGCTGTGGTCGATCAGCGCAAACAGCTTGATGCCTTTCGTTTGGAGAATTTGCTCAAGTTTGTCGACTGTTTCGTCCACCGAGTGCTGGCTCGGGGTATCGATAAGTCCGCTGTCTTTACGCAGCATCATGGCTGCCGTCGAGTATTTGCAGAATCGAGGCTAACGCAACTTCAAGCTTTTCGGCTGTGCGAATGGATGTGCACTCAGTTTTGCAGGCGGCCGTTCCAGTGGTCACTTCCGCGACCCGAGCGCATCTGGCCGACAAATCGCGTCCTTGCCTCGGCGATAAACTTCGGTATTTAGCAACAGAGGAAAAAAATATGAAACAAAACAGTTCGAAAAAAACTTCAGAACTCCGCCGCATTCGCGAAACGCCACTGGCAACCCCGACCGATCTGACGCGTTCCGCTACCAAGGATATCGCAGGCGCCATGAACGCCATTCTGGCCGACGTTTTCGCGCTCTACATGAAAACGAAAAATTTCCATTGGCACATGAGCGGCCCGCATTTCCGTGATTACCACCTGCTGCTCGATGAACATGGCGATCAACTGTTCGCCATGACGGACCCTATGGCCGAGCGGGTTCGAAAGATTGGCGGACTTACCCTGAAGTCAATCGGCCATATTTCCCGCCTGCAGCGTGTCCTCGATAACGATGCCGATTACGTCGAGCCGTCGGACATGCTGGCAGAGTTGCAGGAGGACAATCAAACGCTGGCGGCACGGCTTCGCGAAGCACATAACGTTTGTGACGAACATCGTGACGTCGCCACGGCCAGCCTTATCGAGGTTTGGATCGACGAAACCGAGCGCCGAACCTGGTTTTTGTCGGAAACAAAGCGCCGTTCACAGCGCTGAGTCGTTCAGGGCGAAACTACAGGGCCCTGGCGAACAAAGAAGAGTCGGTGGAGATCAAGAAGCAGAACACAGTCGAAAAAGCAAAGAAAGGAATCTACCCTGCCCTGCGTAACCGTCGGCAAAGAAAACGGAGCTAACATATGAACGCGGAGTTGCTGACGCTTTTCGAGACTTAGGCTTACGATCGCCAATTGCTCCGGAAAAGGCGCGCACATCGACGCCGAACGGGGGTTATGGTCAGCAGATTTCTTAAGGAATGATTCCATATGTCTGAAGAAGGTTGCTCCCACATCGACGCCATTACCTCGATCAAACAACCGCAGCGCCGCGAGTGTGCGGAATGCGTCAAGATCGGCTCCGCCTGGGTCCACCTGCGGACGTGTCAGGAATGCGGCGTGACCCTTTGCTGTGACAGCTCGCCGAACCAGCATGCCAGCAAACATGCGCGCGCCGCCGGCCACTCCGTGATTGCTTCGGCGCAGCCGGGAGAACGCTGGCTCTATTGCTATGTCGACGAAGTTTTGCTTGGATACTAGCGCACGATGAATGTTATCGGATCCATCGAAAGCCTTTGGCGCTATCCGGTGAAAAGCATGCGCGGCGAGGAAGTGGAAACACTCTTCGCCGGTTTCGCCGGAGTCTATGGCGATCGACTCTATGCCTTCCACAGCTCGACCGCGTCCAAAGGATTTCCCTACCTGACGGCGCGCGTTCAACGCCAGATGCTGCGCTATCGTCCGCGCTTTCGCCGGCCTGAGAAATCGGTTGCACCGCCCAACCTGGCGGAGGCCGAGAGTATGCCGCCCGGAGCCACTCCGCTCTACGGCGATCCAGCGGATCTGATGCTTGAGGTGGAAACGCCGGCTGGAAAAACCGTCGCGATCGATGACCCGGCCCTGATCGACCTGCTGCGCGCCGGGATCGAGCCGGTACCCGAAGTTACCCTGATGCGCTCAGAGCGCGCTTTGACAGATTGCCGCCCTTTGTCGCTCTTCGCTCTGCCGACGGTGAAGAAGCTGGCGGAAGAAACCGGTATGCCGATCGACAAACGATGCTTCCGAGCCAACCTCTACCTTGACCTAACGAGTACGGAGGCTTTTGCCGAGGAACGCCTCGTCGGCCGCTCCCTGCGCATCGGATCGAAGGTCGTGGTCTCGATCGTGGAACGCGACCCGCGCTGCATGGTCATCACGCTCAATCCCGAGACAGGCGAAAAAGCGCCGGCCGTCTTGAAGACTGTGGCGCAAAAGCATGGCGGAATCGCCGGTCTTTACGGCGCGGTCATGGCCGAAGGGATGATTCAGAAAGGCGACGTCATAGAACTGTTGGACTGAGTCCTTACCCTGGCAGAACCCATCTCATAAATAGGAAATGGTTGCGCGAGG
>JBOHXL010000087.1:0-19929 GCA_050736975.1 Chthoniobacterales bacterium
GGATCCGAGAGATCGAGTTTGTCGTGCAGGCGCTCCAGCTCCTGCACGCGGCGCGTCATCCATTCCTGCAGGAGCCGGGGACCCTGAAAGCGATTCGCGGGCTGGCGGAACTGGAATTTTTGCCTAACGAAGACGCAGAGCAGCTCGAGGACGCTTATCGTCTTCTGCGGCGGGTCGAACATCGGCTCCAGATCGAGGCTGAACAGCAAACTCACACCGTCCCGCAAAACGGCGAGGCCCTGCAGGTGCTGGCGCGCAGTCTCGGCTTGGCGGACGGGAACAAGTTGCTTTTGAAATTGCGCGAGCAGATGCAACGGGTCCGCGCGGTCTTCAAGCGCGTCGTGGGTGAGGCCCCACCGGCCCGGGAATCGGGGGAGTCTGATTTTCAAAATTTTCGCGAGGAAGCGCAGGCGGCCAAGACCTTCGCGCAACTCGGGCAGAGCGCGGCCGGCTTTCATGTGGCGCCGCGCACTCGGCAGATTTTCCGCAAGCTGCGCCCAATTCTTCTTACCTGGCTGGGGCGGGCGGCGGACCCCGATGTAACGCTGACCCAGTTTGTGCGTTTCGTGGAGGCCTATGGCTTTCGCAGCCTGCTCTTCGAATTGCTGGCGGCGAATCCTCGCTTGCTGGAGTTATTGGTCGAGACCTTTGACGCGAGCGAGGCAGCAGGCGGCTGGTTGATTCGCCGCCCGCAGTTGCTCGAGGAATTGACTCGAAGCGGAATGCTCGATCGCACTTTTAGTGTGCGGCAGCATCGGGAGCGCCTTCACTCGTTAGGCGCGACGAGCGGGGATCTCGATCCGGTGCGAATCTACCGGCAGCGCGAGTTGTTGCGCATCCTCTTGCGCGATGTCCTGCGGTTGGCCCCGCTGCCACATTTGCTCGCCGAACAAAATGACCTGGCCGAGGCATGCCTGGTCTATGTCGACGAGCTGTTGAATCCGGAGGGGTCGCTCACCATCGTTGGGATGGGGAAATTCGGCGGCCGCGAAATCACCTACGGCGCCGATCTCGACGTCCTCTTTCTCGGCCAAGACCAGCGGGCGGCGCAGAATGTGATGGTGAACTTCGCGCAAGCGAGCGCGGAAGGCCGTCTCGGCCTGCTCGACGCGCGGTTGCGTCCGGATGGCGAGAAAGGCCCGCTCGTTTCGTCGCTCGAGACCTTGCGCCTCTACTACGCCTCGCGCGCGCAGTTTTGGGAACTGCAAGCGTTGAGCCGCGCGCGGGCCCTGAGCGGGCCGCTCCGCTTCGAGTTTGAGGCGCTGGCGCGGGAACTTTGGCGCGAGGCCGGCGAGCGGCCCGATCTCGTCAGACAAATCGAGAGCATGCTGGTGCGGATCGCAAACGAACGCGGGAGCGGAAACGATTTTTTCGATTTCAAGACCGGCATTGGCGGCATGATCGAAGGGGAGTTCCTGATTCAGGCGCTGCAAATGCAGCACCGGATCTGGGAGCCGAATTCGCTCCTCGCGATTGAGAAACTTACGGCCAGGCAGATCCTGGAACGGTCCGACGCCGAAAATCTCCGAGGCGCCTATGTCTTTCTGCGCCGTTGCGAATCGGTTCTGCGCCGCTGGCAATTCCGCAGTATCGGGACCCTCCCCGCCACGCGCGAGGAAGAGGACCAGTTCGCCCGCCGGATGAAATTCGCGACGATCGAGGATTTTCGCGCGCCCTATGGCCGGGCGCGGGAAACAATCCGTTGGCTGCGGACCCGTTACCTCGGCGAGTAAACCCAGTGTTCAGGCCGGAGCGTGCCCGAGTAATTGCACGAGGCGGTAGAGCAACCAGAAACTGACCGCCAGACTCACAACGAGAATCACGGCGAGGCTGCCCAGAATAAGCGCGACGAAAATCCAGTCGCTCCTGGCCGAGCGCCGCGGAGCCGCATGGTGACGGCGGAGGAGCTCGTAATTGCGCAGGTTAGACTTGAACCAGAAGGAGAAGGCGTCGCCGAAAACGGGAATAATGCCGACCGCTTCGTTAATCAGGATGTTGAGGGACATGCGGGCGAGAAGAATCTTCGGAAGGCCGCGCCGGGCTGCCGCGATCAGGGCAACGGCCGAGATGAGGGCGGAGCCGGCATCGCCGAGTCCCGGGAGCAGGCCCATGAGCGGGTCGAGCCCAAAGCGGAACTTGGTTCCAGGCAGGCGGAAGAGGTTATCCATGATGAGGGCGAGCCAGCGGAAAAGCGACTCAAGCTCGGAGCGCGTCTTTTTCTCCGCCGGTGGGAGGACTTCCCATTCTACTTCCTGAACTTCCGGTGGCGTTGGCATGGCGAAAAAAGGCTTTGTCACCCTGAGCCGCGCAGACCGCGAAAGATGACGCCAGGAACAGGCGAGGTTTTCGGCAGATAACGCGCGGACTGAGTCGTGCGGTCCCTCTCCGTCCTGCGGCGGATCGGGATGACAGGACAAAAGATGCGCCGCCAGCCTAGCCCGGAATTTCCTTCAGCATCTGCCGGTTGGTCGGGAATTTCTTCACGAACAAGAGCAAACGCTGAATGGCTTCGTCGGGTTTGTGACCGGCGAGACCGCGGCGGATGAGATTGATCTTCTCCAGTTCCCACGGCTCCATCAGCAGCTCCTCGCGTCGGGTGCCAGAGAGGAAGATGTCGACCGCCGGATAAATCCGCAGGTCACTAATCTTGCGATCGAGCACAAGCTCCATGTTACCTGTGCCTTTGAACTCCTGGAAAATCAGTTCGTCCATCCGACTGCCGGTCTCGATCAGCGCGGTGGCGACGATCGTCAGGCTGCCAGCCTCTTCGGTGTTACGCGCGGCCGCGAAGAGCTTTCTCGGAATCTCCATCGCACGAGCGTCGATGCCTCCACTCATCGTGCGTCCACCGCCGCCGGTCGCGTTGTTAAAGGCCCGCGCCGTGCGGGTGATGGAATCGAGCAGGATAAAAACGTCCTTGCCGGCTTCGACCAGCCGCTTCGCGCGTTCGACCGCGAGCTGCGCGATGCGAGTGTGACTCTTGATGTCGCTGTCGTTCGAGCTTGCCATCAAATCGGCTGTCGGGCAGGAGCGGCGGAAATCGGTCACTTCCTCCGGGCGCTCGTCGACGAGGAGGATAATCAGTTTCATCTCCGGATGATTCTTAACCACTGCGTCGGCGATGTGATGGAGCAGAGTCGTCTTGCCGGTGCGGGGCGGGGCAACGATCAAACCACGCTGGCCTTTACCTAGTGGGGTCATCAGATCCATGATCCGCGTCGTGTAGCGATCGGGCACCGTTTCCAATTTGATGCGCTGGTTCGGGTTGATCGTGGTCAGCTCTTCAAAGGGCCGAAGGTCTTGATACTTGGTTGGCTCTTCGTCGTTGATCTTGAGCAGCCGGGTCAGTTGCGGGCCGCGATTGCCCCGGCGTGTCTCGCCATGAATCCACATCCCGTCGCGCAACTGAAAGCGCCGGACTATCTCCGGCGTGACGAAAATATCCTGCGGCGTCTGGACGAAGTTGCGTTTCGCGTCGCGCAGGAAGCCAAATCCTTTCCCCGAAATCTCGATAATGCCTTCGCCGTACTCCGGTTCACGGGGTGGCTGTTCTCCGTTGGGCGAGCCACTATCCACCCGCTCGCGTTGCTCGGATGACCTGCCCGGCTCTTCCGATGTCTCGACAAATCCCCCGGCATTTTCGCGCGGGCGCTCGACTTGTTGCGGAGGTTCTTTCTCAGGACCTCCCGCTCCATCCGCCCGCCCCAGTTTGTCGTTACCGGATTCATTGAAAGCGGCCGACGAGCGATCCGAATCATTGCGGTCATTGCGACGGCCGGCCCGGCGGCGGGAAGACCGCCGTCTCCGGAAGGGAGGCGGCGCGCCTGTGGCCTGGGTGGACTCTTTTTCCATTTCTTCGCTCATAATTGAAACCGGGTTTGGCGGAGACGACACGCGAACAGTGCCGGCTCGTGTTTGTCAGGCTGGCAGGTTGGCCAGCAGCTCTTCAGAAATATCTAGATTGGAATAGACGTTTTGAACGTCGTCGTCGTCTTCGAGGCTATCGCAGAGGCGCAGGACCTGAAGCGCGGTCGCCTCGTCGGCGACATGAACAGTCGTGTCGGGAATGAAAGTAAACTTTTGCCCATCGATGGTAACGCTCGCCTGTTTGAGCGCCTCAGCTACGGCGTAGAGCTGATCGTGGGAAGTAAGGATAAGATACTGTTCCTCCTCAGTTGTCAACTCTTCCGCTCCGGCTTCGAGGGCTAATTCGAAGAGGCGCTCCTCCTCAATCGTGTTTCGTGGAACGGTGATCTGCCCCTTTTTGTGAAACATGTAGGAGACGCTCCCGCTGCTCGCGAGGTTGCCGAGGTTCTTGCTAAAAATGCGGCGGATTTCGGCGGCGGTGCGGTTCTTGTTGTCGGTCGTCGCCTCCACGATCACCGCGACCCCGCCAGAGCCGTAGCCTTCGTAGACGATCTCCTCGAAATGCTGCGCCTCGACGCCTTCGCCCGTGCCGCGTTTGATGGCACGTTCAATGTTGTCGTTCGGCATGCTTTGAGCCCGCGCCATCTCGATCACGCTCCGGAGCCGGGCGTTGGTCGCCGGATCGCCGCCCCCGAGGCGCGATGCGACGCTGATCTCTTTCGAGAGCTTGCTGAAGATCGTGCCTCGTTTGACGTCAAGCGCACCTTTGGCGCGCTTAACCTTGGACCACTTGCTATGTCCCGACATGGAATGGGAATAGGTAAACACATGATTGCCTATACAACCTGCATTGCGGGGAGCGGAACCGGGACGCTCCGCAAGAAAGGACTGACGAGGAGGCAACCGAGCTTCCAGTGAATCGCAATCCACTCCATTTGTCAACCTTGGCGGCGTCGCTGCCTGTCGCTGGGATGCATCTTTTGCAGTGAATCACGCGTCTTAAAGCGGAGATGCGCGCAAGTCTTTGCAACGCCACATGCCGGAAGCGCGGGCCAAACCTCGCTCATACATCCTTGCACACGCCAGTTTTCTTAGTCTGGTGCACTGCGCGTGGCGAAGAATCCTGCGAATTTTCCTCACGGCCTGGAGCCAGCAAAGGGGTCCGCTCGCCCCGGCACCCGTCTCCCCAATGAAGCCGACGCGCAACTGGTCGAGCAAATGAAAGCCAGTGATGAAACCGCCCTTCCGACTTTCTATGATCGCTTTGCGCCAGGGCTTTTCTCGATGATTTACGCGATTCTGCACGATCAGAAGGAATCGGAGGACGTCCTCCAGGAGTCGTTTGTCCAAATGTGGAAACGAACTGCCACCTACGGCGCGGGCCGCAGCAGCCTGTTCACCTGGGCGGTGATGATTTCGCGGCACAAGGCGATCGACCGGCTGCGTTCCCGGCAGAGGCAGGCCCGGCTCACGGACGCCGTCACGGCCGAGACGCAGGAAAGTATGGCTGACGCCGGGATTGATCGCGCGGATCATGCGCTCGCCCGGCAGGACGAGCGGGAGCGGGTTCGCGCGGCGCTTGCCCAGCTCAACGACGTACAACGCGAAGCGATCGATCTCGCCTTCTTCGCCGGTCTCACGCAAACACAAATTGCAGAGAAGTTGGGCGCGCCATTGGGCACAGTGAAAGCACGCATTCGTCGCGGCCTCCTCGCCTTGCGTGAAACGCTCGGGCAGATTTCGTCGTGAACGAGGAACTGGAGGAGCAGGCGTCACTTTACGTCCTTGGGCTGCTCGAGGGTAATGAGACGTCCGCTTTCGAGCGGCAGCTGGCTTCTGATCCCGAACTGCGTTTCTTCGTCGATCAACTGGATGAAACCACCGCGCAACTGGCGCATCAGGCTCCTCCGCGCCCGCTACCGTCGGAGTTGCGGGAGCGCGTTCTGGCCCATGTGAGCGGCGAAAAAACATTCGCCTTTACAGGCCGGACACGATGGGTTCCCTGGGCGATTGCCGCCGGACTCGCGCTGACCTGCTCATACCTCGTCGCGGACCGAAATCACCTGCGCCACCGCGTCGCGCGGCTCGAGAAACGCGATGTGCTCGCGCGAATCCAGATTGCTTCCTTGAGCTCGAAGCTGGAGAACGCTCCGAACGCCAACGCGGTTGTGGTCTGGGACGAGAAGAAGCAGCGCGGCGTTTTGAAAGTGACGCAATTGCCGCGCAATGCGGACGATCGCGATTATCAGATTTGGCTGATCGATCCGCGTTACAAGAGCGCGGTCGATGGCGGGGTCTTTCACATCGCGAATAAAGGGACCGTGCGCGTGCCTTTCCAGCCTGCCTCACCGGTGCGCGAGGCGCGGGGCTTCGCGATCAGCCTGGAACGAAAAGGCGGCGTGCCGAAAGCCGAGGGACCCATCGTGCTTCTCGGGCCATGAGACGCCTCTTCCTGGTTGTCCTTGGTCTGCTCGCCTGGTTTGCGACCGAATCAGCGCCGGGTCATTCTACTCTGACTCGTTCCGAACCGGGAAACAGAACGACCCTGAAACAGGCGCCTGACGAAATCAGAATCTGGTTCACAGAACCGATCAAGGTTGGCCTGAGTACGATCGAGGTCCGCAACGCCAGTGGCAAGCAGGTCGACCAGCGCGACCTTCGTGCCGATGGAAAAGATCCCACTCTGGTCCATCTCTCACTGCCTGCCGGCTTGAAACCCGATACTTACCAGGTTTCCTGGATTGCGGTTGCGGACGATCTCCACGTCAGCAAAGGCAGCTTCAGTTTTCGCATCGCACCCTGACGAACCCGCGTCACTCTTCCCCCGCGTTGAAGCAAAACTCGGCGCCCTCGCGCTTGTCTGGAAGCCGGCGATCGAATTGGAATGGCCGTTAGGGGTGCAGGATCGAAACCAGACGAAGAAGGACGCCGAGAGCACCGGCGCCAACCACCACTGGGATGACATCCCAGTGCCAGCGAAGAAGGCCGGCGAAGGCGGCAATCGCAACGGCCAGAGCCAGCCAGTCGATCGTCCTGCCGGGGAAGAGCGCGTGCATCCCGAACCAGACCGCGAGGTTCAATACGACTCCAACGACCGCGGCCGTGATGGCGGAGAGCGCGGCGGTGAGTTGCTGGTTGCCGCGCAATCTCTCAACGTAGGGCGCGCCGAGAAAAATCCAGAGAAAACAGGGAACGAAAGTTACCCAGGTGGTAAGGAGGGCGCCCGCGGTCGCGGCGACGATGGGCGTGAGATTTCCCGGATGATTCCAGCCGCCCATGAAGCCGACAAATTGCAACACCATGATGAGGGGACCGGGAGTTGTTTCGGCCAGACCGAGCCCGTCCATCATCTGGCCTGGTTGCAGCCAGCCGTAGTGCGAGAGCGCCTGCTGCGCGACATAGGGCAGGACCGCGTAGGCTCCGCCGAAAGTTACGACCGCCGTCTTGCTGAAGAAGAGCCCTTCCCGAAAGAGAAAGTGGCTCGTGCCTAACGAAAATCCAATGACGATCAGGGGAGCAAACCAGAGCATCAGACTAACGAGTATAACCCGCCAGGCCCGCGACCAGGCGAACCGCGCATGGGGCGGGGATTCCGCCTCGTCGCCCAGGACCGATCGGGCGGCCGGCTCCGCCTCCGCCGCGCTGAGATCAAACTTCGAGGTCCGAATTTTCCCTCCCAGTAGCCCGATCAATCCGGCGGCGAAAATAATGAGCGGAAACGGCGCCTGGAAAAAGAAGATCGCGATAAAAGCCAAGGCGGCGATCGACCACATCACTTCGTTCCTCAGCGCCTTGCGGCCGATCCGGATAACGGCCGCGGCCACGATCGCGATCACCGCGGGCTTCAATCCGTAAAAGATCGCCGCGATCCACGGCACCGCGCCGTAGGCGGCATAGACATAGCTCAGCGTCCAAAGCAGCACCATCGAAGGCAAAACAAAGAGAGCGCCGGCCACAACGCCGCCGCAGGTGCGGTGAAGGAGCCAGCCGATGTAAATCGCGAGCTGAGTCGCTTCCGGACCGGGAAGCAGCATGCAGAAATTAAGCGCATGCAGGAACCGCGCCTGACCAATCCAGCGCTTCTTCTCGACCAGCTCGGTCTGCATGATGGCGATCTGTCCGGCGGGGCCGCCGAAGCTGACGAAACCGAGCTTAAGCCAGAAACGAAACGCCTGGCGAAAGCTCGGATGCGCGACGGGGAGCGTCGATTGCTCCGATTCGTTAGGAGAGGCGATCGTCAAGCCATCACAGTTGCATCTCGTGATCGAACAAAGGAGAAGAATTTGTGAACCCGGAAGTTCTTGTGGCAAAAACCGTGGCCGTGATCGGCGCGGGTCCGGCCGGACTGCGCGCCGCCGAGGTGGCGGCGGCGACGGATTTGCGGGTCGTACTTTGGGAGGCGCAGCCTTCGGCGGGACGGAAGTTTCTTGTGGCTGGCCGTGGCGGTTTGAACCTGACCCACGGCGAACCTGTGGAAAATTTCCCGGGGCGCTATCGGGACGCGCCGGAACGCTGGCGAGATCTGCTGAGTGAGTTTGGGCCGGACGCTTTGCGGGCATGGGCAGCGCAGTTGGAAGTGGAGACGTATGTCGGCACGAGCCAACGGGTGTTTCCGCGCGGCCAAAAAGCGGCCATTCTCCTGCGGGCCTGGCTGAAACGCCTGCGTAGCGCGGGAGTCGACCTTCGGACCGGCGCGCGGCTCACTCGCCTAACGAGAGAAGGCGATCGTTGGCGGCTCGATTTCACGAAGGGCGCAGCGTTGTTCGCGGACGCTCTCGTGCTCGCGCTTGGCGGTGCGTCCTGGCCCGGGACCGGCTCGGATGGCGCCTGGCCGCCGCTCCTGGCCGCCCATGGCGTGGAAATGAGCTCATTCCTACCCGCGAATTGCGGCTGGAACGTGGCCTGGCCGGCGGGCGTTCTCGAGCGCGCGGAAGGTTTGCCGCTCAAGAATCTTAGCGTTACGGCCGGCGACGAAACGGTCTCGGGAGAGTTATTGATCACGCGCTACGGATTGGAAGGGGGCGCGATCTATCGGCTCGGACCGGTCCTGCGTGCCCTCGTGCAACCGGAGCTGCGGATCGATTTCAAACCACAGGTAAGAGCAGAGGTTTTACGCTCGCGCGTCGCGCGCTCACTTCAGCCTGACGAATGGTTCCGCGCCTGGAAACTCAGCCCGGGCGCGATCGCATTGCTCGAAGGTTTCTTCCCGGACGATTGCATTGATCGTGACCGCGCCATCGCGCGCTTGAAGAACTTCCTTCTTCCGTTGGAACGCCCCCGGCCGATCGCCGAGGCGATTTCCACCGCGGGCGGCGTCCGATGGGGGGAACTGAGCGAGGCCCTCATGTTGCACAAGATGCCGGGCGTGTTCCTCGCCGGGGAAATGATCGACTGGGAAGCGCCGACCGGCGGTTATCTTCTGCAAGGATGCTTCTCCACCGGGACGCGCGCCGGGCGCGCTGCCGCCAGTTACGCGCGACGCGCCAATCCTCAAATTTAAATGCAACCGCTCCCCTGACGAATCGCGCCTAGCTCATCCATTGCTTCCAGCGTTTGCGCAGCGGCTTGACGTAGTCGTCCACATCCACTTCTCGCACCCGCCCGATTCCTTCCTTCACCGCATCGGCGGAATCGGCGTAGCCGCGTTTCACACTACGCACGAGCGACGGCAGAAAGGCGGGCGCGATCGAGTTCCAATCAAATTCCCGCAAGGCTCGCTTGAGTGACGCTGAGGGTTCTTCCGGCCGTGAGGAATAGCGGATCGCAAGCCCGATCGCCAACCCGAGGGCGAGCGCGCCCAAGACCGTCGGCACAGGATTTTCGCGCAGGAAAAACTCCGTGCGTTCGCGCACGACGACCGCCTTCTGACGGGTCTGGTCCCAAGTGTCGGCGGCGGCGCTGGAAAATTTCCGGGTACCTTCCGCCATCCTGTTTTGGGCGCTGCCGCCCTCCATCGTGCTGCCAAATTCCGTTTCAGACATTGGATCCTTCTCCGTAAAATTGTCTCCGTTAGAATTCTTCATGCATTAACTTCGCATATCGTGGCCATTTTGCGCGGTTTCGATTCGCATTGCCGGGCGATCAAGGCACTGGAACCGCGGGGGGCACGAGGAGCAGTAGGGAGAAGACTGAGCGGACAGAAAGGCAGGACATATGGCCGACGAACCAAAAGCAAAACCAATCGATCTGGAAGTGGAAGAGCAATACTGGCGGGAGCACCATCAGTCGCAGCCGCACGCGGCCGAAGGCACAACCTTCGAGCATTTCGCTCCGGCCTACCGCGTCGGGGCAGAGGCGGCGGCCAAATATCCCGGCAAAGAATTCCACGAGATTGAGGACGACGTTGCGCTCGATTACGAGAAACATCAGATAGGCGATGCATTGCCTTGGGACCATGTCCGGGGCGCCTCGAAAGCGGCTTGGGCGAAGATCAGCGGGCTGGTTTCACCGCGTGATCCCTCCGCGGAATGCGCGGCCTTTTCTGATTGGCGCCGGGATTAGTCCGGGCTGAAAAACTAGTTGGGGCGAATTGGTCGCCGATCCCGGCGCTAATCAACGCCATTTGTGCTTCGGATACTTCCGCTGCAGTTCCTGTTTGATCTTCGGATAATTTTCGCGCCAAAAGATGGTGAGGTCATCGGTAATCTGGACCGGGCGATGATTGGGAGCCAGAACCGCGATTCGCAGCGGCACACGCCCCCCAGCAATCGTTAGGCTGTTGGCCACACCGTAGAGATCCTGAATGCGCGCCGCCACGGTCGGCGGCTGGCCCGCGCTGTAGACGATTTTCGCCTGGCGATCGTTAGGCAATTTGATCCGTTCCGGCGCCAGCTGATCGAGCGCGGCTTGCTGTGCCGCGCTCAGCCACGTCCTCAAGACCGGCGCTACCGGCCGATCCTTGATTTCCTTGTAGCTCGTCGCGCCTTGGCAGACCTGCTCAATCAACAGGGCGCGATCCGCTTCGCCGATCGCTGGCAACTCTAGTTCAGGAAAGGCCGCAGCTGCAAAATTGAGCCGGGCAATCCATTGCTCGACCCCGTGGTCCCATTTTTTCAAAGGACAATTTCCGGCCATGACCTCGCGAGCCAGAATCGCGGCCGCTTCTGCCGGCGGAACCCGCTCCGATTTTTTCTCATCGAGGACGAGATCGTAAAAGACGGTCAACGTTCGTCCGACAACGCGGCGGAGCGCCGGATCGTAGGTGACCTCGGTTTTCTGCTCGACGGCGTCCGGAAAAAATTCCCGAAGCCATTCTTCCTTGATCGCGGTCGCGAGGGTCAGCAAGACCTGGCGTTCGCCATCGCTCGACTCGATCTCACGGATCTCCGAAGCCGTGAGCAGCCGCGCGCGGTGGACCACGCTCTCACGCGCCAGCACGCCACGGCGGCGATGCACGAGCGCGCAGCGGAGCGTGCCTTCGTCGAGCCGCACCGCCACCTGGTCTGGAAATCCCGCGAGCACGCAACGCGCGATCGCGCCCGGCTCCGCCTCGTCCTCCTCGAGATCAAGACCTTCGGCGCGCGCGATGGAAAGAAACTGCTCCCAGAGTTGTCCCGCTTCCCGGGCCGCGCCCGCGTTGACTCCAAGGCGTGCGCAATGGCGCGGGTCGAAGTTGTTCTTTTCTGCGAAACGAAAAGCGCGGAGCAGAATGAAAAGATCGGATTCGTCATCGCTCCCAAGAAAATCATCGCGTTCGTCGCGCATCTCTCTGCCCTCCACCCGGCGCAGCAGGTTGCGACCTTGCGTCAGGGCGGCGATGAGCGCGACCCCTCGGACGCAACGTTGCTCTTGCGCCGCGAGGAGCATGCGCGCATAACGCGGATGGACGGGAAAGGCGAGCATGCGCCGGCCGAGCGCCCGCACCTTGCCGGCGCTAATCGCTCCCAGATCGGTCAGGAGCTGTTCCGCGTTTTGAAGCGCTTTCGGATCGGGCGGCTCGAGCCAGCGGAAGCCGGCAACGTCATCGATCCCGCTCGCCTTCAAAGTCAGCACGACTTCGGCGAGATCGAGCCGTCTCACTTCCGGCAATTCCTGCGCCGCGCGCTCGAGATGTTCGCTTTCCGTCCAAAGCCGCAGGCAATGCCCGGGCGCGGTCCGGCCCGCGCGGCCGGCCCGCTGCTCGGCTGCGGCGCGGCTGATTTTCTCGATGAAAAGAGTGTTAATTCCGCGGCGTGGGTCGAAGCGCGCAATGCGGGCGAGGCCGCTATCGATCACCACCTGGACGCCCTCGATCGTCAGGGAAGTTTCGGCCACGTTCGTCGCCACGATCACTTTCCGTCTGGCGGCCGGCGCAAGCGCGGCGTCCTGTTCCGCCGGCGGCAACTCACTGTAGAGTGCCAGGGCAACAAACTGGTCGCTCACGCGCGAGGCCCGGAGGGCGGAGATGGTGCGGGTGATTTCATATTTCCCAGGCATGAAGACGAGCACGTCGCCTTCTGTCTGCGCCGCGATACGCTCCACCTCATCGGCCGCCAGGTCCCAGACCGGGTAACTTTCCGTTCGCACCGGTCTCGTCAGATATTCGATTGCGACCGGATGCATCCGGCCGCTCGAAGTCAGGATCGGGCAGGGCGCGAGATATTTTTCCAGCCTGTCCGATTCGAGTGTGGCGGACATGACGACGAGCTTGAGATCGGGGCGTTTTGTTTCCTGCAAATGGAAGGCGCGCGCGAGGGTGATGTCGCCGTAGAGATGGCGCTCATGGAATTCGTCGAACAGAATCGCCGTAATTCCCGGCAGCTCGGGATCCTGGAGTAGCTGGCGGAGAAGAATTCCTTCAGTCACGAAACGAATTCGAGTTTTTTGCGAGGCGATCTTTTCGAAGCGGATCTGGTAGCCAACCTCGTCGCCGAGCCGTCCACTGCGTTCGAAGGCAACACGTTTGGCGAGGAGCCGGGCGGCGAGCCGGCGCGGCTGCAGGATGACAACTTCGCCGTCGCCGAGCAGTCCTCGGTCGAGCAGCATCTGCGGCACCTGGGTGGACTTACCGGAGCCGGTCGGCGCCTGCAGGATTAAGCGCGGCTGGGCAGAAAGGGAACGAACGATCTCGTTTTCGAGTTCGTAGATCGGCAGATCGGAGGGCTTCACGGCGGAACGTAACACAGGCTTCCAGCCTGTTCGGTTGAGCGGGCCTCTGGCCCGGACAGTCGGAGCCGACGGGCGAGACGCCCGCGTGCCGCTACAGCCGCGATGGCTGTGTCATGGCAAATCGGCGGCGAATTCCTCAATCTCCGCGGTCGTCGTGGCCCATGAACACATCAGTCGATAAATACCGGGCTCGAAGAAGTTTTGAAAATGCCAGCCGGCAGCGTGCATTCGCTGCACGAGTTCGTTAGGCAAGCGCAGGAAAAGCGCGCTCGCTTGGCGGGGAAAGGCGAGATCATCCAGGCCGCGCGTGCGTAACTTCTCTTCCAGCAACCGCGCCATCGCGTTCGCCTGCCGGGCGTTTTTCAACCAGACCTCATCCGCCAGCAGGCCGGTCCAGGGTGCGGCGAGGAAACGCATCTTGGAAGCGAGTTGCGCACTCTGTTTCAACCGGTAAGCGAACTCACTCGCCAGGTCGCGATTGAAAAAGACCACGAGCTCCCCGGCCGCGGCGCCGTTTTTCGTTCCGCCGAACGCGAGAACATCGATTCCGCGCTGCCAGCTGATTTCCTTCGGGGTACAGCCTAAGGCTGCGACCGCGTTGGCGAAACGCGCGCCGTCCATCTGCAGAAGCAGCGAATGCTTTTGCGCAAAGGCGGCGATCGCCTCCAATTCTTCAGGCAAATAGACCGTGCCCGCTTCCGTCGCCTGCGTGACACTGAGAGCCCGCACCCTGGTGGAATGAACGTCGAGATGCTGCCCGAGGATCGTACTCGCCGATCTGAGATCGATTTTCCCGCTCGACCCGCCGGCCCGCAGCAGTTTGGCGCCACCGGAGAAAAACTCCGGCGCGCCGCATTCGTCCGTTTCGATGTGCGCACGCTCATGGCAGATGACGCTCTCAAAAGGCCGGCAAAGTTGAGCGAGTGCGAGCGAGTTTGCCGCTGTGCCGTTGAAGACGATGAAGGTCTCGCAATCGGTCTCAAAGATTTCCCGCACCTGGGCGCGGACGCGCGCCGTCCATTTGTCTTCGCCGTAGGAGGCCTCGGCGTAGTGGTTTGCCTCGGCCAGCGCAGCCCAGGCTTCTGGACACAGGCCAGCGGTATTATCGCTCGCGAATTGATAACGGTGGCGGATCGGCATTCGCAGGATCCCTAATCGACATTGCCCGCGGCGGCAAACTCCCTAACGAAAAGCTAACACCTTTCGGGGAGCGGGCGGGGCTCTCCAACCTGGCCAGTGGCCCGCACGCTTCCCGATGACGTGCGCGTCGGCCCCGGCTATGTTCGCCCACCTGCCCGCGCCGCCCATGACCAGCGCCATCACCGAAGCCTTTCAGTTTGTCGTCGGAAATGACTTCAGGACGATTCTTGCCCGGATCAGAGCGCGCAATGTTCCGCCGCTCATCCAGTTTGGCGTTTATGGTTTGTGCGGCGGTCTGGCTACGGTCGTCTTCGTCGGTCTGACCGTTTATCTCTCTTATCGGGTCTTCCCGGCGATGGACCGCATGATCGTTGATGGCGCGCCGATCACCGATCAACTGCGCGCGAGGAATTTGCTCATCAACAACACCATCGCCTTCGCGGTCGCCAACGTCGTGGCTTACGTGACGAACATTCTTTTCGTCTTTCAGACTGGTCGCCATCATCCCGTGATGGAATTTCTCTATTTCACGGCCGGGAACACGATCGCCTTTCTCATCAGTCAGTTCGCCGGCCCCTGGCTGGTCCACGCCTACGGTCTGCCAACGGCGGTCGCGATCATGACGAGTATCGCCGCGTCCGTTTTCCTGAACTTCGCCATCCGAAAGCTGTTCGTCTTCAAAAACTAATCGTCGACCGGAGGTGATGTGACCGGGCGGTGATGGCCATGCTGATCGTGTTGCGCTGGGCTTTGCCGAAAGGCGCGGGCCGCTTTATCCTCGCAGCCATGAGTGACCTGCAAGCCGCCACCGAAGACCGCGGCCATCAAATTTTTGACCTGGTCGATCAGCACCCGGAATCGATTTTCACCAAGGCCGGTTTTTATCAAAAGATGATGGCCTTTTCGATGCGGGACGAAACCTTCAAGGTGCAGATGTTTCGCTTCGTCGACGTGCTCGCTTCCCTCCGGCGCTCGGACGATATCGTCGAGCATTTGCGCGAATATTTTCACGGAATGGACGGGGTCGTCCCGATGCTCCAGACCGGCCTGCGCGCGGCCGGTATTTTCCCCTGGCTGACCGCCTTCATCATGCGGCGCAACGTCGCCGGGATGGCGCGACAATTCATCGCCGGCCGCGACGGCGCCGACGTCATGAAAACTTTGCGCAAGAAGCGCAAAGAGAGCATCGGCTTCACCGTCGATTTGTTAGGCGAAGCGGTCGTGAGCGAAAAGGAAGCGGACGAATATGCCGGGCGCGCGATGGAGTTGCTCGACACCCTCTCGCGCGAGACTCGCGGCTGGACCGACCCGTTAGGCAAAGACATCGAGCTCTTCTCGGTGGTTAATCTTTCGCTCAAGATCTCGGCCTTCTATTCGCAGATGGACCCGGCCGCGCCGGAGGAAGCGATCGAGCATCTCGCGCCGAAGCTCCGGCCGATCCTGCGCCGCGCCCGGGAAGTGGGCGCATTCGTCAATTTCGACATGGAGAGCTACGCGCAGAAGAACGCTACGCTCGACCTCTTCAAGCGGCTCTTTACCGAGCCGGAGTTCGCCGACTGGCCCCACGTCGGGATCGTCATCCAGGCCTACTTGCGCGACGCGGAGCGTGACCTGAACGACCTGATCGACTGGGGTCGAAAGCGTGGCACCCGCTTCGCCGTCCGGTTGGTGAAGGGCGCATATTGGGACTACGAAAAAATTGTCGCGCAACAAAACGGGTGGATTTGTCCCGTCTTTCTGCAAAAGCCCGAGAGCGACGCGAACTTCGAGGTCTGCACTCGCATCCTGCTCGAGAACGAAGCAATCGTCACCGCCGCCTTCGGCTCACACAATGTCCGCAGCATTGCGCACGCGATGTCTTATGCGGAGGAGAAGGGGATCGACCGGAGCCGCTTCGAATTCCAGCTCCTCTACGGAATGGCGGGCCCGATCAAGCGCGCGCTGGTAGAGATGGGTTATCGGGTGCGGGAATACTCGCCGGTCGGCGAGTTGCTCCCCGGGATGTCGTATCTCGTCAGGCGGCTGCTCGAGAACACCTCGAATGAAGGTTTTCTTCGGGCGAAATTCTCCGAAAACCAGTCCGCCGCGCAGTTACTGCGTGACCCGAACGAACTGATCAGAACCGAGGAGCCAACCAAAATGCAGCCGAAACAAAACGAATCCGTCGCGGGCGACAGCTACGAGAACGCGCCGCTCGTCAACTTCGTCCATCCCCAGACGCAGGAGCAGATGCGAACCGCGTTGCGCAAGGCGCGGAGCGAGTTTGGCAAGAAGTATCCACTCGTGATCGGCGGCGAGAAGGTGACGACTGGAAAGTGGATGGCGTCGGTCAATCCGAGCGCGCCTGACGAAGTCGTGGGCGAGGTGGCGGAGGCGGGAATTCCCGAGGCGGAACGTGCGGTCAAAGCGGCGTCGGCGGCTTTCTTGCATTGGTGGCACACCCCGGTCGAGCGCCGGGCGCAGTTACTCGAGCGCGTCGCGGCTGCGATGGAGCGGCGCCGTTTCGAGCTGGCCGCGGTCGAGGTCTACGAAGTCGGCAAGGCCTGGGAAGAAGCCGATGGCGACATCCGCGAGGCGATGGATTTCTGCCTTTTCTACGCCCAGCAAATGCGCCTCCTGGGTCGGCCGAAACTCACCCAGCAAATCCTCGGTGAACAGAGCTACCAGCATTACTGGCCGCGCGGCGTCGCGCTCGTGATTGCGCCGTGGAATTTTCCGGTCGCGATCCTGTGCGGGATGGTTTCCGCGGCGCTTGTCACGGGCAATACCGTCATCATGAAGCCGGCCGAGCCATCCTCCATCACCGGGGCGCTCTTGATGGAGATGTTCGAAGAAGCGGGCGTGCCGCCGGGCGTGCTCAATTATCTGCCCGGCCACGGCTCCGTCATTGGACAGCATCTGGTCGATCATCCCGAGGTCGTGATGATCGCCTTTACCGGCTCGCGCGAAGTCGGCCTGCGCATTTGGGAATCAGCCGGCAAAACATTGCCCGGCCAGCCGGAATTGAAACGGGTCGTTTGCGAGATGGGCGGCAAGAACGCCATCATTGTCGATTCCGATGCCGACCTCGATGAGACGATCGTGGACGTGATTTACTCCGCTTTCGGTTATCAGGGTCAGAAATGTTCCGCGCTCTCCCGGCTCATCGTGCTCGAAGAAAACTACGATCGGGTGATGGAGCGCCTGCTGGCTGCGGCCGCGAGCATGCGCACCGGAAATCCTGAGGAGCCGGGCATCACGGTCGGTCCGGTGATCGACGAGCGGGCCTACCAACGGATCCTCGAGATGATCGAAGCCGGAAAGCAAGAGGCAACGCTCGCCTACCAGGCGAAAGATGTGCCTAACGAGGGGTACTTCATCCCGCCGACCATTTTCACCGACGTGAAACCGACCGCCCGGATCGCGCGCGCAGAAATTTTCGGTCCGGTCCTGAGCGTGATCAAAGTGCGTGATCTCGATGAAGCGCTGGAAGTCGCGAATGGCACCGACTACGCGCTCACGGCCGGCTTTTTCTCGCGCAGCCCGGCCAACATCGAGCGGGCCAAAGCGGAACTGGTCGCGGGCAATGTTTACATCAATCGTTCCTGCACCGGCGCGGTCGTGGGCCGTCATCCCTTTGGCGGATTCAAGATGAGCGGCGGCGGGACAAAGGCCGGCGGACGCGATTACCTGCTGCAATTCCTCCTTCCGCGGATCGTGACCGAAAACATTATGCGTCACGGCTTCGCGCCCGAGGAAACACCACGCTATCGCGAGGAGTTTCTCGTCCGGCGAGCAGGTGCGACGGCGGTCGAGCGCGAGGCCGATGGCAGCGCCCGTGTTCGTTAGGAAGCAGGCTCGACGCTGTCACTACCGGACAACCGTGAGCGTGAGATCGTTTCCATCGCCGCCGGAATAGCTGGCTTGCAGGTTGTTCCCGTTCACACTGATGATTGCGCCGTCGGCCAGGTTGCTGAAGGTGCCGCTGATCGCTATACCGCTTGTGTTACTGATCACGGTCAGGACCAGGCCGCTCGTCAACGTCCCTTTGGTCGTCCCGCTCAGGTTGAAGCTCGCTCCGCTGGCGATCGTGACTCCGTTGGCAACCACCTTGTCCGCCTTCGCCTGCTTCCCCTTGGCTTGGAAAGTGTAGGTATAGGTCGATCCGGCATTGAAGGTGAGCGCGCTTTGGATCATGAGAGTGGATTGCGTCTTGTTTCCGTGGGCCGGGGCGAGGAACGCTCCCGCACTTACCGTGACTGCTCCCGAGATGACCCCGCTCCCGCCCAGGGTGCCGGCATTGACTGACACCGCGCCCGTCCCTGTTCCAGAGCCACTCCTGTTGGCTACCACCAACGTACCGGCGCTCACCGTCGTGCCACCGGTGTAGGTGTTGGGTCCGCTCAGAGTGAGCATGCCTGTTCCAATCTTGGCTAACGACCCAGCCGGAGCATCGACATCGATGCCATTCGCAATAATGCCAGCGAAGATTGTATCAAGGTTGTTCGCTCCAATGATCAGAGTCTTGGGACCAAAGTCAGGTTGGGCCAAATAGACAAGTCCGTTGCCTTCGAGCGAACCAATGGTCAAGCCCGGTGAGTAATGCACGCTTTGATCGAGCGAGCCGTTGCCTAAGAGAATAAACCGGGCATTGCTGCCATCGGAAGAAACTCCACAAAAAATAGATCCGCCTTCACCGCCATTCACACCGCCGGTAGCTGTGCAAGAGCCGCTGCCGGCCTCGCCAAAGAGATAGAGAGCCCCAGGTGCAGCGCCAGCCAAGCTGCTCCCCTTTGCTATGAACGTCGCAGTGCCCGCTGTGCCGGCAAGCGACGTTGCACCCCAACTCCCTCCCGGAACTTGGCTGGGGTTATTGATAAACGTGGCGTCGCTGGCCGTCGCACTTGCGCCGATGGAAACGAAACCATTATTTTCGAGATCACTTGAACTCGCTCCATTATTTATGAAGACGGCATTTCCAGCTGAGGATGTATCGTTAAAGTAAATCTCGTCGAGCGTTCGCACCGGCTGATCGAAGCCGCCGTTGACAAACGTTGCGAAGGCAGCGGTTGAGTTATCGTAGAATTGAATGACTCCCCAGATGTTTCTAAACGTGGCCTGACCGGCGCTGGATGCGCCATGGAAAGACACCATGCCACCCAGGGTAAAAACAGTGTTACTTCCCGCAGTTGCGCTATTCGTAAAAGCGAGAGTGTGATAGCGCCGTTGGAGGAAGGCTTGCGTTTGCGCGGAGTTATTGACGACGCCGGCGCCACTCAGGGTGAGAGTGATTGGCGTTCTTCCAAACTCCAGGGTGTAGGCGCTCGCACCCGGATTGAAGACGATGCTATTCACCTCGATATCGCGGGTGATGAGAGCTCTGGTGACACTGGACACGTCGAAAGTCGCGATATCTTCCGGACCGTTTGGCACAATGTTTGGCGTCCAGTTGGTGGGTCTCGTCCATTCGGTGGTCGGGGGATTAAGATTCCACGTCGAGCTGCCGGAATAGGCGGGTTGATTCGCGATGAATAAGAGCAATGCGGACAATAGCGCCGGGAGGATGACGCGTTGGTTTTTCATGAGTCGCTGGTTTGGGTTCACGGCACGACCGTCAGCGTGAGATCGTTCCCGTCGCCGCCTTCGTAGCTGGCTTGCAGATTGTTCCCGTTCACATTCACAATCGCGCCGTCGGCCAGGTTGCTGAAAGTGCCGCTGATCGGGTTCGCGCTTGTGTTGCTGATCACGGTCAGGACCAGGCCGCTCGTCAGCGTCCCCTTGGTCGTCCCGCTCAAGTTGACGCTCGCCCCGCTGGCGATCGTGACTCCGTTGGCGATCACTTTGTCCGTCTTTGCC
>JBOHXL010000088.1:0-26211 GCA_050736975.1 Chthoniobacterales bacterium
GCTCTTCTCTTAGGTCCATCCATAACTAATTATACCCCAAAATCTTGCGTACAAGTACTATTTATGAGATGGCTTCTAGATGACTATCGAACCAGTTAAGGCCGAATTCTTTTCCGAAATCGGGAGACAGATTGGTTTTCTGAGCGCTTTTCTCGGCGGTTTTGCGGCAACTTTTTTGGGCATCTTGCTGCAATCGCCAAACTCGCGCCGGCACGTCGGCTGGGCGGCAGGTGCGGCCGCGGTGGCCGCCGCTTCCTTCATGGTTGCTGTCATTGCGGGGACACTTGTTGTGATCGTGCTACATCCTGGAGCGCCCCCCGACATCGCCGCGCCGGAATTCTTACCATTTGTTCGCACGGTCATTCTGGCTGCGTTCGCCCTTGGCATCTACTCAAACCTGCTGAGCTTGGGATTGAGTGGGTGGATCCGGTCACGTCAGTTGGGCATCGTTACATCCTTGGCGGCCTTCATCTCTGCGGTCATCGTATCGCTATTCGTCCGATGGTAGTGACATTCACATCTAACCAATCGCATAGGGGCTAACCGCCACCCGTCGTGCGTTCACGCTTTCACATGATTAAAACACCTTCACTTCAAGCCCCACTCACTCTCGGTGTCGGGAGCGCACTTCTTTCTCGTTAGGCGTAAACAGCGCTCATGGGCATCGAACTCTGGCTCCTCATTGCAAGTGTCGTTCTCGGCTTGCTGCATTTGATTGCCAGTTCCCATCTGATTAGCTGGCAGCGCGGCTACCGCTGGACCGCCAGCAGCCGCGAAACCGACGTTCCGGCACTTCGCGGCTTAGCCAATCGCGTAGATCAAGCCACGACAAATTTTCTTGAAACCTTCCCGTTTTTCGCAGCGCTCGTGTTGCTAGCGCACGTCACGAACCATCACAGTCTGCTTACGGTCGTCGGCGTGCATTTGTATTTCTGGGGTCGTGTCGGCTATTTGCTCACAGCGGCGGCTGGCTACAGCTTGCTACGTTCCGCTCTCTGCTGGAGCATCGCAGTCATCGGCATTGTGCTTCTTTTGATCGCAATCGTATGCCAAAATCCCACGACATACGCCTAAGCAATCGTCACCTATGACCGAAATTGCATGGAGAAAGGGCGCCGTGGTAAATGATTGCGTCTTGCTAACCGGCACCCGCCGTACGCTTACGTTTCAGAATGACTAGACCGATGACTCGCGTTTAGCAAGAGCGAACGCATATTCCACAGCCCGCACTCGTTGAAGACCCGCTACACACGGACACAAGGCCAATATTTGGCTTTTATTTATTATTACACCAAGATTCACAGATGCGCGCCAGCGGAAGCCGACATGCAGAAGTATTTCAACGTATCTCCACCATCTGCGCACCAGATGGTATTGACGCTGGAGAAGCACGGGTTCATTGCGAGAGTGCCCGGACGAGCGAGAACCATGCGACTCTTATTACAGAGAGAGGAGTTGCCAGAGTTAGAGTGAGCCCGTCACAGACCAGCTTGCATTATTCCAAAGGCCAACACATTCCTTTGCCCAACGCCCTTCGTGAAGTCACCGTCAGCGCCCAACCAAACGAGCGAGCCGACGGCGGGCCTTGAGAATCGGCAGCGAAAGGCAGGGGTCAACGGGTCAGCGCGTGAATCGTGCATAAATGCCCCTCGACAAAAAAAGGTTAGGCGCCATGGTCAGCGACTCTTGCACGATTCTCGCGCCGACCCCGACTCGGACCGCTCTTTCTCGTCATGAAGGGTTGTTTTGTTTTTCGTCATAACAACAGCGTGTGCCTGTTTTGCTCGCGCGTCCTCTTTGAAAGTCATCCTTTGGTATGGTGGGTTATTGTCACCGGTCTGCTAGTTGGACATCCGTTTGTTCTCTACTTACAGGATTCCGAAAGCGCACAGATGAACCAGGTATGTCGCGAGACCTCCTTTTGCAGTATACTTTGACGAAAATTTAGATCCCACGGATAGTTGGCGCTACAATGATCACCAGGTTTCTGCGGAAACTCCGCTCACCAGTCCCTCCCGTGGTGGTGAACTGTAAACACGTCCTCAGAGACGGGCTGTTTACTGTCCATAGTGATCATTGCCTGAAGAACCCCATATTCCTTGCGGCATATGCGCGGGGTGTAGAGGCGGGTCATGGAGTAGATTTGGGCATACATTGGCGCGTGCATGTCGCCTTATGGGCGGCGGCAACAGCTATTCGGGTTCCCGGCGATTTTTTGGAGTGCGGGGTGAATGCCGGATTTGTCAGCTCTGCCATCATGCGACGGCTAGACTGGAAAAATATCCCCAAGCGTTTTTATCTCATCGACACGTTTCGCGGCCCAATCACGGCCCAATATTCGAGTAAGGAAATCGAAGCAGGGCGGCTCACACTTGCGAAAAAGACGATTGCGAGCGGAGGCTACGTGACTGATACGGAACGGGTGCGCAGAAACTATGCGGAGTGGCCCAACGCCACTGTCATTCAGGGTGCAGTTCCTGAAATATTACCGGAAGTTCCGGTCGATCGTGTGGCATTTCTCCATCTCGACATGAATTGCGCTTATCCGGAAAGGGCGGCGCTGGAGTTTTTCTGGACACGCTTGAGTCCAGGCGCGCTTGTGTTGTTCGATGACTACTCATACTTCGGCTGTGAACAGCAGGCTGAGTCCATTGACGCAGCCACCGCTAAGCTTGGAGTAAGCGTCCTGTCTCTGCCTACGGGGCAGGGACTGGTGATTAAGCCTCAGACAGCGTGAAATGGTTGAGTCGGGGAAAGAAGAACGGGGCTCAGAGCCTTCCGGTCCAAGCCTCGGCTGGAGCGGACCCGGTTCAAGTAGCCGTAGCGGTAGAGCCGGAGCATTTCCTCCCGCTCGCTCCCACCGATGTAATTCATGGAAAGGGAGCTTGCCAGAAGCCCGCCGCTTTGGGTACAAGACAATTATCCGCCAGATGGAAAACTTTTCACACAGTCTCCCGCTGGAGCTGCCTGCGAGCCGCCGTACGACCACGTTTTCAATGACTTCTACCTTCCATCCCGCAACAATGATAAAGCAGTTCGGTTACGAATCGCAGTTCTGTGGGCGAGTGCTAAGATCGTCATAACATCCATGAATCTTGCCGATATCGCATCACTTGCCAGCAGTGTCGCCGTTGTGGTTTCGCTTCTCTTTCTTGGCCTGCAGATACGGCAATCCAATCGCAACCAAAGATCGTTAATGCAACAGGGACGAAGCGCGCGCAACGTCGAACTCCTCTCTCGCCTGAGCGATCCCAGGGTCAGCGACGTCATATCGCGCGCCGCCAACGGCGAAACTCTGACCGATCAGGATTGCTTCGTCTTGTACGGTTACCTGACCTCGGTGTTCTGGAGCTACGAAGACTGCTTCTTTCAGTTTCATTTGGGCATGCTGGATCCCAAGAGCTGGGCGTCCGACGGTACCACCTTGAGGCGCTTGCTCGGCAACCCTGCCTATCGCGCGGTCTGGAGGTTCGCGCGGGGCGGGATCGGTGACGAATACAGGTCCTTTCTCGATGGACTCGCCGCCGAATCCAGGCACAACGTCCCGCCCAATTTGCCCAACACGCTCCGGCAGTACATCGCGGAAGAGAGAGAAGCGCTCCTGAGGTCGCAAGGTGAGAATCGGGGTTAGCGCTAGAATCGTGCAAGAGTCATTGACCATGGCGCCTAACTCTTTTGTGTCGAGGAGGGGCATTTCTTCACGATTCACGCGCTGACGACCACTCGACCCGCGCTGAGGTAAGCGGCCCGCATGACTCCCGGGTAGGGTGGGCATCCTGCCTGCCGGCAAAGGCGTCTCGCGTTTGCGGAATTTCAATCCTGCTTTCCTGCTTTTCCTGATTTCATTCTTTAATGACAAAAGTGCGGGGACCCGAGGACGGCTCCCCCGGCGGGCGGGACGCCCACCCTACCCGAGCCTGACTCGCGCAATTCACGCGCTGACCACGCGACCGATCGCAGACGATGCAGCGAACCGCGGACCGTCCTTGTGGTTCGCGGAGCAATTTGTAATTCGCGCGGTCGCTGATTTTGTGTCTCGTTAGTCATATGAAACGAGCGCTGCAGATTATCGTCGCGGTCTTGAGTCTGTTGCCGCTCGGCATTGGAACGCTTGGCTTTATCTTTGGAGCCAGCCTGTTCCTGGCTCCGGGCGTGGCCACGCCGAAGCTTGACAGTCAGTTCCGCTTCCTCTCAGCCGCGGACATCGGGTTAGCACTGGTCGTCTGGTGGATCATTCCGCGGATCGAGTATCAGACCACGCTCTTCCGCATGGTTGCTTCGCCGTCTTCCTTGGTGGCGTGGGGCATTTGCTGGCCTGGCGTCTCACTGGTTCCCCGGGCGCGGCCTTCCTGGCTGTCACTGTCACCGAAGTTCTGGTTCCCTTACTCATCCCCTGGCAAACCTGCCTGGCAATCGCGCGGCAGGCAGAGAGTCGGGCTGAGGCGACAATCATCGTCATTGACCGCGCCGTTTAACTTCTTGTGTCGAGGAGGACATTTCCGCATGATTCACGCGCTGGTCCCACTCGCCACTGGTTGTTAGACCTTTATGAAACGCTTCATAATATCATTACGTTACCTGCAGTTGGTTCTCGTTGTGTTCGCTCTTGTGAGCTGTTCGCGGCCACGGTTTGATCCCGCAACCGAAGGAGAGAAGTTGCTGCGCCGGGATGCGGAGTGGTCCGACCTGGCGACCGCCGGAAAGGATGTGGAAAAGGTGGTCTCCTACTGGAGCGACGACGCGGTCCTCATTTTCCCGGGGCAACCTGTAATCGAAGGAAAGGCGGCGATTCGTGCCTATGTCAGCGCCTCCTTTAAGACTCCGGGTTTCAAGATCCACTGGGTATCGCAGAAGCCGGTCTTTTCACCTGATGGAAGGATGGCCTACATGCGTGGGACCGACGAGGCGACCGTTCCCGGGCCGAATGGCGGCACGATGACATTGCACTCGCGAGGGATCTCAATCTGGCGACTCGACCCGGACGGTCAGTGGCGTTGTGTGGTGGATATTTCGAACGAGGAGCCACCCCTTGCCCGGTAGGGTGGTAATCCTGCCCGCCGGCAAAGGCGTCTCGCGTTTGCGGAATTTCAATCCCTGCTTTTCCTGATTTCATTCTTTAATGACAAAAGTGCGGGGACCCGAGGACGGCTCCCCCGGCGGGCGGGACGCCCACCCTACCCGAGAGTGGGGGGAAAACTACGAGGGCATCGGTGATTCTCACTCATCAAGGCGAGCGCGCTTGCCGAGTACCTTCTCGGCCGGCTGCCGGCGCGGCAGTGCGTTGCCCGGGGAGATGTCCGGTGGTAAACGTGGGGATGATTCTGCGGCGCTGGCTCACACTGTTTTGGGCAGGGCTTTTGCTCTGGCCGGCGGCGGCGGGCGCGCAGAAATTTCAGGGACGCGAGCTGGTGCAGGCCAGTCTGGTCGCGGATACGGGGACGGTGGCGCCGGGTCAGCCTTTTACCGCGGGGCTGCTGCTGAAAATGGCGCCGGGCTGGCACACCTACTGGCAATATCCGGGCGATGCCGGTATCCCGACCGAGATCAAGTGGAACCTTCCGCCGCGGTGGAAGGCCGGGGCGATTCAGTGGCCCATTCCGGAAAAACTAAACGAGCCGGGCGACATCCAGGTTTACGGCTATCACGGCGAAGTGCTGCTGATGGTTCCGATGACGCCGCCGAAAAATATCGCCGCGACTTCGGTGAAACTTTCCGCCGCGGCCGACTGGCTTGTTTGCGAAAAAATTTGTGTCCCGGGCAGTGCCACTGTCCAGCTCGAACTGCCGGTCGGAGCGCAGGCCACACCTGCGAACACGGATCTGTTTGCAAAATATCGCGACCGTCTCCCGCGTGCGCTCCCGGGAAGCGCGACGAGCGCTTTGCACTGGAGCCGAGAGCCGAACGCTCTTCGCCTGACGATTGCGGACAAGAGTCTGGCCCAGGCCGCTTCCGTTGATTTCTTCCCGCTCCCGAAATCCGTTTCCACCGTGATCGGCCATCCGCGCCGCGAACAAACTGGCGACGGCTCGCTCGTTTTCGTGATTCCGATCGAGTCGGCGGACAAGAATGTGCAATCGCTCGATGGATTGATCGTGGCCGGCGAGCACGCTTTCTCGTTAGGCGAACTCAACCCGCCCGCGGCTTCCGGCGGATCGCAAATCACCGCCGCGCCATCTTCGCCTGACGGCCTGCTTAAGTTGCTTCTCTTCGGTTTGATCGGCGGCTTTATCCTCAACCTCATGCCGTGTGTGCTGCCGGTCATCTCCCTCAAGATTTTTGGCTTCATCCAGCACGCGCGCGACAGTCGCGCGCGCATCTTCGGCAACGGGCTCGCTTTCACCGCCGGCATTTTCGCCTGGTTCATCGGTCTGGCGGTCCTGATGATCGCGCTCAAGTCCGCCGGACACGAAATCACCTGGGCGTTTCAATTCACCAACCCCTATTTCGTCGTCGCGATGAGCGCAGTCGTGCTCGTGTTCGCGCTCAATCTTTTCGGCGTTTACGAGATCACCCTGCCGGCCTCGGCCACGACCGGGCTGCTCGGCTGGAGCGCGCGCGAGGGATACACCGGATCGTTTTTTCAGGGCGTTTTCGCGACCGTCCTCGCCACTCCCTGCACCGCGCCGTATCTCGGCACCGCGCTCGGGTTCGCCTTCGCGCAATCGGCCGGGATCATCCTGCTCATGTTCGTGGCGATCGCGACCGGGATGAGCCTGCCCTATCTGCTCTTGAGCGCGCAACCGGCCTGGCTCCGCTTCGTCCCGCACCCCGGCCCCTGGATGGTACGGGTGAAGCAATTCATGGGCTTCCTCCTCATCGCCACGCTACTCTTCCTGCTCTGGGTGATCGGGGTGGCCCGCGGCATCGACGCCGCCATCTGGGTAAGCGCGTTTCTCCTCGCGCTCAGCATCGGTTGCTGGATGCTCGGCTCCTTTTCTACACCGTCCGCCTCGCGCGCTCAGCGCTCCGTCGTCTTCGTCCTCATCCTCGTCCTTGTCCTCGGAAGCGGCTTCTATTTTATCGGTCAAAAATTCAGCGCCACAAAAATGGCGGCTTCCAGCCTAACGAAAGATTGTTGGATTTCCTTTAGCCCGGAGCGCCTCCAAACCGAGCTCGCGCAAGGCCACAGCGTCTTTCTCGACTTCACCGCCGCCTGGTGCATCACCTGCAAATTCAACGAAGCCTCCGTCCTCGAGAGCGCGGCGGTGAAAAACGCTTTCGAGCGCTATGGGATCGTGAAAATGAAAGCCGATTGGACGAATGCCGATCCGGTCGTCACAAGAACTTTGAAACAATTCGGCCGCGTCGGTGTCCCATTATACGTGCTGTATCCGGCCTCGACTCCGAACCAACCGGTCGTTTTGCCGGAGCTGCTGACCCAGGCTCTCGTCCTGAATCATTTACAATCCGCCGCGCAAAAAATCGCGGATACCAAGTAAGCCTATGAAAACAAAACTGCTCGTCCTCACGCTCACTGCATTCTGCACCGGCTTGCTTTGCGCCGCCCAGGCCCCGAAGGTCGGCGCGCCCGCACCCGGTTTCTCGATCCCTGATTCCCACGGCAAGACCCTTTCGTTAGGCAACTTCAAGGGCAAATACGTTGTGCTTGAGTGGTTCAACCCCGGCTGCCCGTTTGTGCAAAAGCACTACCACAGCGACAACATGCAGACGCTCCAAAAGGAGTTTACGGGCAAGGATGTGGTCTGGTTCACGATCGATTCCTCGGCCCCGGGCAAACAAGGTTACCTTACGCCGGAAGAGGCAAACAAGCAGATCGCGGAATGGAAGATCGACTCGACCGCGTTCCTTCTCGATCCGGAGGGCAAGGTGGGCCACGAATACGCCGCGACCAACACCCCACACATGTATGTGATCGATCCCGAAGGAAAACTGATCTACTCGGGCGCGATCGACAGCGAACCGACGACCGATCCGGCCGACATCAAGACTGCAACCAACTACGTGAAAGCCGCGCTCGACCAAGCGATGGCGGGTAAACCGGTCACGACCCCGACCTCGCGCGCCTACGGTTGTTCAATCAAGTACGCGAACTAGCGGCCCGCTGCTAATGCGCCGGCTTGGCGAACAGCCGGCCGCCGAGGCGAAGCAGCGGCAGCGGTGTTAGCCTAACGATAAGCATTCCAAGCTTCATGACCGGACCAGGAATAACGATGGCCCGATTGTGTTCGATGCCGTCGAGGGCCTCCGTTACCACTTTCTCGACCGCGACGTAAGCCAGCTCCGGCTCCGGAGCGACCGGTCCAGCGGGCCGGCGGCGCGCCACCTCGGTGAACTCTGTTCGCACCGGCCCCGGGCAAAGCGCCGAGACATGAACCCCGCTTCCGTGCAGCTCGCCACGCAACGCTTCGGAGAAGCTTGTTACGTAAGCTTTCGTCGCCGCGTAAACGGCGAAATTCGGGATTGGCAGAAAACTCGCCGACGAGCTCACGTTCAGAATCGCGCCGCGCTTGCGTTCGATCATCGCAGGCAAGAGGGCACGCGTCAGTCGCGTCAGTGCCACCATGTTGACCTCGACCATTTGCTCGACCCGTTCCGGATCGGCGGTGGCAAATGCCCCGAGGTCGCCGAGGCCGGCGTTGTTGATCAAGAGATCAAGCCCGAAATTCTGCGCCCCGACCCACTCCAGCAACTCATCCACGGCGTCGTGCTGCGATAAATCCGTCCTGTGAATTTCCACTCGCAACTTCGGATGCCGGCCGACCAGTTCTTCGCGCAGTTCCTGCAAACGCTGCGCGCGCCGGGCGACGAGGATAAGCCCTCTGGCACGTCCGGCCAGTTGCCGTGCAAACTCGCGGCCGATTCCCGCCGAGGCGCCGGTGATCAGCGCCTGGCAACCATCGAGTCGCGTCACGATCCGTTTTTCTCCAGGAGCGGCGCGAGCACCCGCCAGACATTTTCGGCCACGATTTTGTGACCAGCCGCGGTTGGATGAATTTGATCACGCTGGTTCAAGTCGATATGACCACCGACACCGTCGAGCAGAAATGGAATAAGGGCGGCATGGTTTGTTCGCGCCAGGTCGCCAAAGGCCGCGTGGAAAGCATCCGCATAAACACCGCCGAGATTCGGCGGCATCTCCATCCCGGCAATGACAATTTTTACCTGCGGATTTTTCGCTTTTACCTTGTCGATAATCGCCTGCAGATTCGCTTTCATTGCCGCTATGGGAAGACCGCGCAGGCCATCGTTCGCCCCAAGCTCCAGGACGAGCACATCGATCGGCCGCTGCAAAAGCCAATCGATCCGGCGCAAGCCGCCTGCGCTCGTATCACCGCTCAGGCCGGCATTGACCACCTCATAAGGCAGGCGTTGCGCCTGGATTTTTTCCTCGATCAGGGCTGGGAACGCCTGGCTCTCCTCCAGCCCCAGCCCGGCGGTCAGACTGTCGCCGAGAAAAAGAATCGTGCCGCCGAAGGCCGCGGGAGCGAAGAGAAGCGCCAGAAGCGCGAGCAGGAAATTTCGACGCAACAATTTCTTCATGCGCGCCGTATCACCATCGCGTAAGCAAGACGCGCCGCCTGCAACCGTCAATGAACGCGTTCCCGATTCTCAAGGTCCGTGACCTAACGAAAAGCTATCCGACCGGCGCGGGCCGCCTGACCGTCCTGCGCAATGTCTCATTCACTCTCGCGCAGGGCGCGATCTGTTCGATCCTCGGACCCTCGGGGAGCGGAAAAACCACTCTGCTCGGCCTGGCGGCCGGACTCGATCTGCCAAGCTCCGGTTCCGTGCTCTTGAATGGGGTCGCGCTGGCCGAGATCAGCGAGGACGGACGCGCGCGGGTTCGCAATCAGCATGTCGGTTTTGTTTTTCAAAATTTCCAGCTTATTCCGACCCTGACCGCGCTCGAGAATGTGACTGTCCCGATGGAATTGCGGGGCGATCACAGCGCGCGCGCCCTCGCCTTCGACCTCCTGCAACGGGTCGGTCTCGGAGAGCGAACGGACCATTATCCGGCCCAGCTTTCCGGCGGTGAACAGCAGCGCGTCGCGCTCGCCCGCGCCTTCATCAACCGGCCGAAAATTCTTTTTGCCGACGAACCAACCGGCAACCTCGACACGGAGACGAGCCAGTCAGTCATCGAGATCATGCTTGAATTGAACCGAAACGCCGGGACCGCGCTGGTCCTCGTGACCCACGATCCCGAGGTCGCGTCGGTGGCGGAGCGAACGATCCGGTTGCGCAACGGAGAGATGATGGAATGAGAGGTCGCTCACTTCATTTGTCATCCCGAATCGGCGAAAGCCGGCAAGGGATCTCACCCATGCGATGGGCGTTATCCGATAAAAAGGATCCGCGGATTTTAGTTGGGAGGTCAAGGTCACTCTCTGTCCGGCGGGCGATCGGGAAGAGAGATGGGGAGGGCGACGCGGCGAGGTGATTTCGAAAATGTCCCGCTCGACCAGCAGTTTCGCGTTCATCCCCCGAATGGCCTGGCGCGACAGCCGCTCCAGCCGGTGGCGACTTCTGCTCTTTTCCATTTCGATCTCGTTAGGCGTAGCCGCCCTCATCGCGATTGGTCTCTTTCGCGCCAGCCTGGCGCAGGCGATCGACGAGCAGGCTCGCGCCCTCCTCGGGGCGGATCTCCTGGTCGTGAGCTCGCGCCCCTTCAGCGCCGCGCAGGAGAAAATGCTCCGGTCGTTAGGCGGAATCCAGGCGCGGGAGGTTCGTTTTCGCACCATGGCAGTTTTTCCAAAAAGCGGGGGTACCCGACTTGTCTCGGTGCGTGCGTTGGGCGGGAACTTTCCCTTTTACGGCCGGATGGAAACCGCGCCGCCGGGCGCCGCCCGCACTTTCCGCAAGGGAGGCGAAACGGTCCCGGAGCAAAGTTTGCTTTTCCAATTCCACGCCCGCCCGGGCGACCCGGTCAAGATCGGCGACGCGACCTTCATGATCGCGGGCGCGCTGACCAAAATGCCGGGCGAAGCGTCGCCGGCGGCGAGTTTTGCGCCGAGCCTTTACATTCCCTTGCAGGATCTGGCGCAGACCAACCTGCTCAAGCCGGGCAGTCTCGCGCGCTACCTCGATTTCGTGAAGTTCGGGGAGAAGGTTGACGTCGCGACTGAGGTGAAAAAGCTCGCACCGCGCATCGAGCAGGCCGGACTGGAATACGACACGGTCGCGAAACGCAAGAAGGACCTGGGCGAAGCGCTCGATAATCTTTACCGGTTTCTCAATCTGGTCGGCTTCATCTCGCTCCTCCTCGGCGCGGTCGGCGTGGCGAGTGCGATCCAGGCGCATCTCCAACAAAAGGTGCGAACGGCCGCGGTCTTGCGTTGCCTCGGGGCCGCGGGCCGCACGACGGTGGCGGTTTACCTGCTTCAGGCAACGGCGATGGGAATCGTCGGGGTGCTGGCCGGGGCGGGGCTTGGCCTAACGATGCATCGATTGCTGCCGGGCCTGCTGCAAAAGTTCATCCCCTTCCCGCTCCCCCACTCGATCGCGTGGAGGCCGGTTTGGGGAGGCATGGTGGTGGGCCTGGCGGTTTGCCTTCTTTTCGCGCTCCCGCCGCTCCTGCGCTTCCGGCGCGTCTCACCGCTCCTTGCTCTCCGCGCCTCGGCGGATGAAAGCGCGGCGCCGGTGCGGCGCGATCTCGCCACGTGGTTGGTTTATCTTTTCATCGCGGCGAGCCTGACGGCCTTCGCGATCTCGCAGGCGGAAGCGTGGACCGATGGTTTGTTTGTCGCGGGCGGTCTGGCTCTCGCGATCGCGATCCTGGTCGGCGTCGCCCGGCTGCTGATTTTTCTGCTGCGCAAACTTCTGCCGCAACGCTGGAGCTTTGTCCTGCGACAAGGATTGGCCAACCTGCACCGGCCGAACAATCGCACTTTGCTTCTCACCCTTTCGTTAGGCCTGGGAACTTTTCTGCTGCTCACGATTTACCTGACCCGCGATGCGCTTCTGACCCAGTTCCGTTCGATCGACGCCAACAATCAGCCCAACATCTTTCTTTTCGACATCCAGCCCGACCAGACAAAAGCCGTCGCCGATCTCGTCAGGCGAGAACAATTACCCGTCATTCAACAGGCCCCGATCGTGACGATGCGTCTGGCGGAGGTGAAAGGCCGCAAGCCTTCCGACATTCTCAAGGATCCGCACCAGAAAGTGCCGGAGTGGGAATTGGAACGCGAGTATCGGTCGACCTACCGACCGAACCTGAGCGCGACGGAAAAGATCACCGCCGGTAAATGGATCGGCCATTTCGCTTATCATCCGGGCGATACGGTGCCGATCTCGGTCGAGCAGGATATCGCGAAGGACCTTGGCCTGACGATCGGCGACACGATGGTCTTTGATGTGCAGGGCGTGCCGATCAAGACGCGGGTCGCCAGTTTGCGCGAGGTCGATTGGAAGCGGTTCCAGACGAACTTCTTTATCGTCTTCCCGACCGGCGTCCTGGAAAGCGCGCCGACTTTCAACGTGCTCGTGAGCCGGGTGGCGACAGCGGCGGCCTCGGCGCGATTACAAAATGCGGTCGTGGAAAAGTTCCCAAACGTCTCGGCGCTCGATCTGACTTCGGTCATTCAAACGGTCGATTCGATCCTGAGCAAGGTTGCGCTTGTCATCCGCATCATGTCGCTCTTTACCGTCGGGACAGGCTTGATTGTGCTTGGGAGCACGATTTGGAGTGGCCGTTACCAGCGGCTGAAGGAGAGCGTTCTCCTGCGAACGTTAGGCGCATCGCGCTGGCAGATCTGGAAAATTCTCGGCGCGGAATACCTCTTTCTCGGCCTGCTGGCGAGCGCGACCGGGATTGTGCTCGCGCTCGTCGCCAGCTGGGCGCTGGCGGTGTTCACCTTCAAGCTCGCCTACGCCCCTTCGCTTCTTCCGGTGGCGCTGGCGGCGCTGATCGTGAGTTCGTTAACCGTCGTGGTCGGCCTGCTCACCAGCTATGGCGTTGGCAGCACACCACCGCTGGCGATCCTGCGCGAAGAACTCGACTAGGGTAGCTTGCCCTACCTTAACCGCTTCGCGGCTTCAATTTCGTCAATTCGCTTTTCGTTAGGGGTCGCCAGCTGCCACGCGGCAGATCGCCCAGTCGCAGATGGCCAATGTGAGTGCGAACGAGGTGTTTCACTTCATAGCCGATCTCGTAAAACATCCGGCGGACCTGGCGGTTCAAGCCTTGCTGGAGGACGACGCGCAGCCGTGTCGGGCCAAACTGCTGCACCCGACTGAGCCGGGCGCGTTTGCCGTCGAGAAAAATTCCCTCGCGCAATTTTGCGGCGAGCCTTGGTTCCCAGAGCCTGTCGAGCGTGACTTCGTATTCCTTCTCCACCTTGTAGCGCGGATGGGTGAGCTGCTGTGCCAGGTCGCCGTCGCTCGTCAGGAGGAGCAGCCCTTCGGTCTGGGCATCGAGCCGGCCGACGTTGAAGAGCCGGGAAAATTTCGCCGGCAACAAGTCGTAGATTGTGTCAGTCGCGTTCGGATCGCGTCGGGTAGAAACAAAGCCCGCCGGCTTGTGCAGGAGGATGGTGAGATTCTCTTTTTTCCTAACGAGTCGGTGGTCAACCTTGACGTGGTCACTCTCTCCGATCTGCGTGCCGAAATTGGTGCACGGCTGGCCGTTGACCGTGACCCGGCCTCCCGCGATCAGCTCGTCGCAATGCCGGCGTGAGCCGAGCCCGGCGGCAGCGAGGAAACGATTGAGGCGCAAGGTTCGGTTAAAAGGTTAAAAATGTTAAATCGTTAAAAACGATTTCTCTCCACCGTTTTAACGTTTTAACAATTTAACGAATCACCTTCTCCTACAGATCCGGCTTGGTCTTCGGCAGGCCGATGACTTTGCTCGTCTCTTTCCACTGACCGCGCTTCTTGAGCAATTCGACCCGCTCGAACCGTTTCAAGACATTGCGCCTGGCCGCGATGGTGCTGGCGCCTTTAAGACTGCGATGCTGCGACATAAGTTGCTCCGGGTTATGGTCCGAAAATGAGCCGGCAAAGTAGCTGGCCTCGCTGATTTTTCAAATGGATTGCCAATCATCGTCGCAGAGCGCCTCGGGAGCGGTCGATTTTCGACTGGCGGCGGGGGTGGTCGTCCTGCTCCTCTGCGCTCTGGGATTGCTCTCCTGCCGAAGCGTCGATTGGTTTCTCGTGAAACGTTCGTTGCGAAGCAAATTTAGCGACGTCCAGTGGATCACGACGGCGGAGTTGGCCGATTGGCTGGCGGCAAAAGATCGCCCGCAACCGGTTTTGCTGGACGTGCGAACCCGGGCCGAATGGAGAGTGAGCCATCTGCCGGAGGCGCGCCTGGTCGATCCGAAAACGGATCCAAAGACCGCGGTGGAGCGACTCCCGAAAAATGCGCCGATCGTCACCTATTGCGCGATCGGTTATCGCTCGGGTGCAGTGGCGCGCCGGCTGCGAGCATTGGGTTATACGCACGTGCAAAATCTCGAAGGCTCGATTTTCGAATGGGCGAATGAGCATCGTCCGCTGGTGCATAACGGAAAACCGGTCACCCGGGTGCACCCTTACAGCCCGCTCTGGGTTCGCCTGCTGCAGCCGGATATGCGCGCGCCGTTGCCGGAGTGACTGCTCGGCTTGCTCTACCTCGTAATCGTTCGGCTCCGGGTTTCGCGGCGAGTCCGGCCGCCCGCCAAGCCGCGACGGTTCGATTCGATCAGGCGCTCCAGCAGCGGCTGACACAGCCACCTCCGCACCCCGGATTGCGCCTCACGCCTAACGACGATTGCTCAGCAGGACCGTCGTGCCACAGCTCGTGAGCTCGGCGCAAGGGGCGCCGTTCGCCTGGAGCAGCGACTGCCAAAGGGGCAGCCGCGTGCGCTCGATCAGCAGATAAAGACGATCGGGTCGGCTCCAATCCTTCACCACCGTTTTCTCATCGAGGAAAACAGCCGGCGCCCCGCCCAGCGCCACGCCGGGCTCGGAAGCAGGATCCTGATTCACGAGATAGAATTTTCGCCCGAGATAAAAAAGCAGACTGCTGCCGACGTGCATCGGTCCCTCGTAGATTACTTTGTCGTTAGGCGAGATTCCTGCGTGGATGACGTCGGCCGCGTCGGCGAGCGAAAAGAAGGGCGCCATCCGCGCCACTCCATCCAGCATGCTGAGGCCAATCGGCAGCATCGCGGCAGCCAGCGCGGTGAGAGCAATGCGGGGACGCTCCCGACCAATGAACCAGAGCGCGATGAGCGAGAAGAGGGCGAGGGCGAGCCCGACGACCACAAACGTTGAGCGCAAATCCAGCCAGGTGGAAATCGGGATCTCCTGCAACGTCCGCCAGGCGGTCGAGCGCTCGGCCGTGGTGCCCCAGGGCGTAGCGGCACCATGCAAGAGCTGCGGCAGCCGCCATGCGATTCCGCCGATCAGCAGGCCGACTGCGAGCACCCCGACGACGCCGACGACCTGTGTCCAGCGCGGCATGCGTTCCCAGGCGGTGGCGGCGAAGATGGCGAAGCCGCCCCACATACTCATGGAGTAGTAGTCCTGCCGCTCCCCGATAAGAAAAAGCGGAAGGAAGACCACGGCCATCCAGCAAAGCGGGACCGCATCGGCGAACTCGATTTCGCGCGGCCGAAAAACGCGCCGCCACGCGAGGAACACTCCGGGCAGGATCGCGACCGACCAGGGAAACCACCAGGCCAGGTGCATCCCGAGAAAGACGTGGCGCGAGACGTTATCGTAGCTGTGGCTGGCATCGGGCACGCCCGCGAGATGGGTCAGCCATTCCCGTGCGGTGAATTGACCAATGAAACCGGGATGCCGCCACTCGAGCCAGATGTGCCAGGGCGCGGCGATGAGGAGAAAAATGAGAATCCCATCCCAGCGGAACAGTTCACGAAACCGCAGACGCGCTTCGCGATAGAAACAGGAAAGAAGGAAAACAATTGCTGCCGGATAAAGCAGGCCGTGAATGCCTTTCGTCATGCAGGCGAGAGCGGCACAGATCCAGAAACCGACGAACCATCCGCGTCGGCCGCGTCGTTTTTCGTAGCCCCGAATTGCGCAGTAAATCGCGCCCGCGATCGATGCGCTGAAGAGTGGCTCGGGCATGACGATGCGGCCAAGCAGGAAAGTGCCGCAGCAACAGAGATGTATGAGGCCGGCGAGGAAACCGCGCCACGGCCCGCCGAGCCGGTCGCCGATGAGGAAAGTGAGCGCGACCGAGGCGACCGTCGCGACCGCGATGGGCAGGCGCACGGCCGCCGCCGTCAGTCCAAAAACCTTCAGGGAAACGGCGATTGCCCAGTAGAGGAGAGGCGGCTTTTGCACCCGTGGGATGCCGTCATTTGTCGGCATGAGCCATTGATGCGACTCGAGCATCTCGCGCGCGGCGCCGGCGTACTGCCCGTCGGTTTCGTTGTAGAGCTCGCCCCAGCCGATCGTTGCAATGTGCAGCGCAGCGGCGAGGCAGAGAAGGAAAAGAAAGAGCGTGCGCCGGGTCGGCGGGGCGGCCAGGGCGCCCGGAGTGAAAAATACTTCATCAAGGCTGAGCGCAGGATTGCCGGATGACATCGTCGTTAGGCTAGCGCTGGTGGCGAAGAGGCGCTCTGGAATTTCAGCGAGCCGCGGCCGGCGCCGGCGCGCGGTAGCGCTCCCACGTTTCCGGCAAGCGAAGCAACTTCGCCTCTGGCATCTGGATCAAGGCCAGCATCTGGCGACATTCCGCGATGAGCGCGTCATCGTCGACTCGCCGGATTTGAAAGGCGCACCAAAAGCGAGCGCGCTCGAGCCGATCAAGCCAGCCTTCGATGCGCAGGCGATCGCCCAGTTTGGCGGCGCGTCGGTAGTCGATTTCCGTCCGCACCACGACCGGATATTGCTGGGTTTCGGCCATTTCGACCAGCTTCATCCCGAGTTCCTCGGCCAGAAGCGTACGGGCCGTTTCGATGAAACGCAGATAAGCGATGTTGTGCACGACGGCGCCACAGTCGGTATCGAAGAACATCACCTGCACTTCGGTTTGGATACGAGGAGCGGGCTCGGTCATCGCAAAGCGTTCGGCTTACATTCGAAATCCGAAGCGCGAAATCCAAAACCAATCCGAATTGGGAAAATTCGAATGGACGGAAAGAGAGCGCCACACTCTTTTTTGGATTTCGGATTTTCCCAGTTTGTTTCGGATTGCGACATTCGGATTGGAAAGCCCGGCCTCATCTTCTATCTCGTTACGGCGGATTTTTTCCCGTTAAAGACGGACGAGGTCGAGCAGGAACTGGCACCACAGATAAATCATCCCGCGCCAGGAATACTTGATCTCGCCGCCGGGTGTTTGCATGAGCACTCCGGCCTCGATGTTGTGCGCGATCTGGTCACGCAGATCGTTCTCGATTTCCTCCTGAATCCGATCTTCATCGAGCGGATCGATGCAGTCCGTATCGACCCCGTGGTCGCGCAAAAACGCCTTGTGACTTTGATAAAGCTGCCAAAACGATTGGTCGGGCCGCTGCCGGTTGATCCGAAAATACGGGGTTAATTTCAGGCCATAGGAGAGCGGATAATTCCACGTGGTCCAGATTGTCCCATCCTGCGCACGGGAGGAAATGCGCAGGTAATAAAAGGAAAGATCGTGCTGCTCGTTCAGGCAGATGGTCGCCTGGGCGCGGTCTTCCTCCTTGTAAAAAAGGCGGAAGAACTGCCGGTAATCTTCCCAGTCCCAACCGGCATCGCTCACGTGGGCAAAACCTTCGCTCTCGATCTGCGCGGTGATTTCGTCCAGGGTCGGGAAGACGTCATGGGCGGGCGGGCTCTTGGGGCGGAGGGTTTTCTCGCGCGGAAGCCGCAGCGCGCGGATGCGGGTGAGGATTTCCAGCCAGGGTAGAAAGAGCCAGCTGAGAGCGCTGATCAGCCCCAGCACCCAATTGCCGGTGATGTAATAGATGGCGAGAAACGAGGCGGTGAGGACGCCAAAGGCGCCAACCTTCTGCGAGATGGAGGATTGATAGCTGCGCAGGGCAATGCTGAGCACAGCCACCCCGAGCGTGATGAAAAGCCCGAATAACATCTAGGGCGCGATGTCGTGCTCGCGCAGGAATTTCTCCAATTGATCCGTGTCGAAATTCGCGAGCACTTCATCGCCGGCAACGAGCGTAGGCACGTAGGTCTGTTCAGACAGCTCCTTCATTTCCTGGAACGCCGCGCGGTCCTGGCCAACATCGATCTCGGTGAATTTAAAGCCGCGCTGGGTGAGATAATCCTTTGCGTCCATGCACCAGGAACACCATTCGCGGCTGAAGAGCTTCATTTCAGTCGGCACGGGGGAATAAACAATCATCGCGTGGGGCGTCAATTGGCTTCCTCTCCCTGATCCTCGTGCTCTTTGCCTGGAATAATTCTCGCAATCGAAGTGCGACTCTCTCCGCCACAGAGGGAGAGTCGCAGCGAGAACGTGTCGTTCGTAACCCACGGCTTGGACCTGGCGCTTCGCTTACGAGCACGAGTTGGACCAGGAAGCGAGAGTCAGTAAACAATCTGCCAGCTTCCATCCGGTTTGCGGACCGCCATGAGCTTGCCCGGATAGATCATCGAGAGCGCAACCCCCGCGCACATTTGCGTCTCTTCGTCTTTGATCGGCGCGAAGGTTTTCTCGTTCAACCCGAAGAGTGTTCCTTCTTTCTTTGTCACCACCACTTCCGGTCCGTTGCTCGTGGCAAAATTCAGCTCGTCCGCCTGCGGCGCGGTCACCCGCACCCCGGCCTTGTAAACCGCCTCGATGCATTGCGCTCTGCGTACGTCCTCGACCTTGAGCGATTCGTTTTCCTCCAGCGCTTTATAGAGCGCAGCGAAATCCGGTTTGAACCAATCGGCCCGTATTTTCAAGAGCGCCGCGATCTTCTGCTTGTCCTCCTCCGTGAGCGAGGTGACGGCGGGATAATGATGCCACGGCAGGTCGAGCGCAAAATCCGCCGTGAACTCGCGCTCGAACACCACTTTGCCTTTGACCGCTTTGCGATCGTCGACTCCTTCGTTCGACTGGTTGGTCGAGCGCAGGTTCCCGGGCTCCTCTTCTTCCCGGGCCGTGTCCGTGACCGAAGCCCAGCGCAACTGCGCGCGATAGGTTTTCGCGGCGTCGTTAGGCGTAAACTCGATCCGAATCTTGTTTTTTCCTTTTCGCAGCACCGGACCGACCGAATTCATCGGAACCCAGACTGATGGCGCCACTTCATGCTCGTCGAAGAGCACCGGCAATTCGTCCTGTCGCACATCCTGCTCCGCGAAGGGCACGTCGTTAATGAAGATTGCCGCTTTTCCGGGCACGGTCGTGACTTTTTCATCCTTCGCCGGGTCGCCAACAAACGGCGTGAACTTGAACTCAACATTGATCACCGAAGCGTGGGTCAGTGGCGCAAGCAGCAGTAAAAAAAGGAAAGGTCCGGCAAACTTTCGCATCCATCCCTTATCCCGGGAATTCCCCGCCAAGGCGAGACGAAAAAAATGTTCCGGCAAATCACGGACGCCCGCTATCACCTGACCGCAAAACGAAGTTACGGGACCGGCGCCGGCGCAGTTCCCGCATCGGAAATTCTTGCTTGCGACGGGGCAATCGCAACCATTCCTCGGGATGCGGCGTAATGACCCTATGGCGCTCCAGTTCTCTTGAATCCAAATGATCGAAGATTTTCTGCAGGATCGGGCCGCTCTTTATGTTTCCGGGGCACTGACCCAAAGAGAACGCGAGGAATTTGAATTGATCCTCGAGTTCCACGGTAAACTGCGGGAGCTGGTCTGCGATTTGCAGGAGATCGGAATCTCGCCTTCACCCTGATGTGTGGCTATACCATCGAGGAGTTGCGCGGGAAAAACCTCGGACCGATTCTGCAAGGTAAGGAAACCGATTCGGCGGCGGTTTCGCGGATTCGCGATGCGCTCCACGACAGCGCTCATGCCGCGAGACGATGGTGAATTATCGCAAGGACGGCTCCCATTAGCGGGTCGACAACGCGATCACTCCGGTTGTCGATGACACCGAGCGCTTGCGTTGGTTTGTCGCGTGGGAACGCCTCACCGAACTGCGGGCCGCCTGAGCGATCATTGCTCTGCGCGCGGCCGCGTCTTTTTCCCATGCCAGAAATGGAGGAGCATGATGAGCGGCAGCGCCAATCCTGCCCAAAGATGCGCGGCACTTGTCCAGGAGCGAAGACGTTCGCCCCCGGCGTAGTAGAGTCCGTAACCGGTCAGGACAAGGAAACCGAGCAGGCCGAGAAGTGAGAGACCGGTGCGAAGATTTCGCCCCGCGCGCCAGGCAAATTTGATATGCAGCGGCAGCAGCGTCCCGAGGAGGACGAGGACCGCCATCGCCGCCGCGCCGTGCGCTTTTAACATCCAACTTTCAGCCGGACTCGCGCCGCCGAATTCGTTAGGCGAAGCGCCCAAGTAGTGCAGCCAGGCCCAGGCCGCGCCGGTTGCGAAAACGGAAGTGCCGATGGCGTAGGCGAGCCATTCGTGGCGCCGGCTTAGCCGGATGGAATTGCGGCGCTTCATTCCCGGGAAAGCCAGCGCGGCGGGAAATTCTGCTCCAGCAGAAAGGCATCGGCCCCGTAACGGGTCAGCATTTCCTTTCCTTCTTCGCGCAAAACGAGTGCGACCTTTGTCAGGGCATCAGCCGTCAGGCAATCGGGCGCCGCGACCGTGACACTGACTTCGTCGGACATCGCCCGATGCGTGCGACGATCGAAGAGGGCGGGCGTAAAATAGCAGCCGGAAGTCGCCAGCGCGCGATCACGCAGGCGAACCGACCCGGCGGAACGACCCGGATTGAGCGGATGGCGAATCTGCACGGATTCCGCTTTGTCGCCGAAAACTCGCACGTCGCCTCCCGCGTTGACGATCCCAGAAAGAGCGCCGGCTTTTTGCAGCGCTTCGACGGCGCAGTCGACTGCGAATCCTTTTGCAATCCCGCCCAGATCGATCGTGAGCGGCCGGCGAAAACGAACGCGACCATCTTCATCGATCCGCAAATCGCGCCAGCAGCCCGCGGATCCGACCGTGATGTCGAATGCCCCGCCGCTTTCCTCGGCAAATCTTTCGGCCGCGCGCAGCACGGTGAGGGTTGAGCGATTCACCGCCACCCCGCGCCGCGCCGCCTCGCGATTGAGCCGACTCACTTCGCTCAAGGGATTGTGGCGGTTCATCCGCTCCTGCACTTTCGCGATCGCGTTGAAGCCAAGCGCGATCGCGCGGCGCAGGATCGTCTCGTCGGGCGCGCGCAGCGCGAGCTCCACAAACGTGCCCAGGAGCGGGCGCGCCCGGCGCGCTTCAATCCAGCGCGATCTCATACAAAGCGAGGACCCGCCGCACTCCGTCGGTCAGGTGACGCGAAGAAAGCGTGGCGCCGCTGATGTTCCTGATATCGCGGTCGAGGATGAGCGGGCTGGCCCTGGTCTTGCCGACAAACTGCGCCCGCCACTTGGGATCGCCCACCTGCCCGCCATAGCTCTCGCGGTAATCCATGATCTCAAGTCCGCGCACAGCTCCATTACTCGTTAGGCCGACAGCAAAGGTGATAAATTCATGTTTGCCGATTACCTGGTCGACCATGAACCAGCCTCCGCCGCTCACCCGCCAGATCCTGGGCGGCGTGCCGGTAAGGCGGACACCACTCTCCTGCTCGATCGACTTGCGCTGTGCATCGCTCAGCTGCAGCGGAAAAGCAGTCAGTTGTTTACCGGGAAAAATCGCCCGCTGCGCCTGTTCGACATTCAGGTAGGTGACCGCAAACCCGCTACTGACCAGGGCGGACGAGAAGGGCGCCGCGATAAAAACAAACTGCGGCTTCAACATCGCCTAGAAATTGAATCCAACCTTGAGCCGAAATTCGTGGCGCTGTTCCTCGGCGAAAGTTTGACCTCTGCCAGGCTCACCCACTCCTTTGCCATAAATCTGATAGTTATAAGTCAGAGTGGCCCACCAGCGTTGTTGCGCATAATGGATCGAGGGGCCGGCGTAAAGCACGCGATGTTCGAAATTATAGAAGTCGAATTGGGGATATTCCGTGCGGTAGTGCGCTTCCAACCCAGCATACCAATTCGGGGCGAAACGATAGGTCGCCCCGCCCGCGGATTCGAAAGCTAATTCCTTCGGATAGCGCTCGGCCGGTTGTTTGCCCCAGGCCCACTCAACGCCAAAGCTCAGAACCGTGATGAGGGTGTCATCGAGAAAATCCTTTTGCAGGTCGATCTCCGGTTTGATGTAGCGCTCGTGCTGCTTCAGGCCGTCGACTTCGTCGTTCAAGAGATAGCCGCCTTCAACCCGCAAGGCCAGGCCGAGTGTGTCCTTGAACGGACTAAGCAATCGATATTTCCCTGAAGCCTCGAAACCCCCAAAGCGATAGTTGTTTCGGTTAGGCAAGTCCGGCACATCCCGATTGTAAAAGTAATGATTCTCGGTCGAGAGACTGGCCTGGAACTGATCGGTGAAACCGTATTCAACCTCCGTTTCATAGTCCGAGCCGTAGTAAGTCCCTGCGTCCTTGCCTGTCCGCAGGGTAACAAACTGATAAATCTCGGCGTGACCTCCTGGCAATGTCTCGGCCCCGTGCGCAAAGCCGAAAAATTGTTCGTCGGCCCGCGCGCTGCCGACAGGAGCAAGGCGCAACGCGATGACGCCCGCGGCCAGGACAGACGGATTGAGTCTCATCCCTCCATGCTACCCGAGCGGCGGATGATCCGCTGCCGGTCGGTTGCCAATTATTAGCGGCTGCTTGTCACGGCTCGAGGCCGCCAGGAAGGCCGTCTGCTACCCGATCGAAGAACGGTAGGCGGCCGCGTTCTTCAGGTCTTTTAGCTGATCGAGGTTGTCGACCTGCAGGAGGTAGATCCAGCCATCTCCATAGGGATCGCTGTTGACCAGGGCCGGGTTCGACTCCAACGCCTGGTTCACTTCCCGCACCGTGCCTTTGACCGGCGCGTAAATGTCGCTCGCGGCCTTGACCGACTCGACGACCGCGATCGTGCCACGCGCTTCATACGTTACGCCCACTTTCGGCAACTCGACGTAAACCACATCGGTCAACTCAGCCTGCGCATGATCGGTAATGCCAACCCGGATCTTGTCGCCTTCGCGGCGGACCCATTCGTGTGATTCGGTGTAAAGGAGGTCGTCTGGAACGTTCATGATTTTTTGTAGAGCGGTTTCTTTTCAATGACAGCTGGAAATCTCTGGCCGCGGATTTCAATCTCGATTTCTTCGCCCGGCTTCGGTACCGGTGCCGTCAGGTAAGCCATTCCGATCCCGTAATTCAAGCTCGGCGAAAGCGTGCCGCTGGTGAGCTCGCCTGCCTCCCGGCCATCGCGAAAGACCCGGTAATGCGGCCGCGGCGGCGGGCTCTTCCCCTTCATCTTGAAGGGAACGAGCCGCCGCGAGGAACCTGCTTCCTTCTCCCGCAGCAACTTTTCCCGCCCGACGAAATCCGGTTTTGTCAGGTCGACAAAGAAGCCGAGCCCGGCTTCGAGCGGGTTGTGTTGCGGTGAAAGGTCTGAGCCGTTGAGCGGGTAGCACATCTCGAGGCGCAAGGTGTCGCGCGCGCCCAGACCGCAGGGCCGAATGCCTAACGAGGATCCTTTTTGCAAGACTTCATTCCAGACCCGCGCCGCCGCGTTGGCCGCGAAGAAAACTTCAATCCCGTCTTCTCCGGTGTAACCGGTCCGCGCCACCCAAAGCTCCGTCCCGCCAAGGTGGAACGCCACGATTTGATTTCGCGCCGGCAACTCCCGGGCAACGCCAAAGATCGTCTGAAAAAGCTCTCCGACTTTCGGTCCCTGGATGGCCAGACCCGCGTACTGATTGCTTTGATCCTCCAGCTTTACCTCCGTTGCAGCCGCGGGCGATGATCCCGGGAGATGCGACCGCAGCCACGCAAAATCGTCCTCAATTCGGGACGCGTTTACGACGAGCAGGAACTTCTCATCTTCGATCCGGTAGACGATCAGGTCGTCGATGATTCCAGCTTCGTCGTTCAGCAAAAAGGTGTATTGCCCGGTCCCAACCTCGAGCTTTGCGATGTTGTTCGTTAGCATGGTGTTGAGCCACTCGCGCGCGCTCGGACCGCTTACGACCAGCTCGCCCATGTGCGAGATGTCGAAGACGCCGAGGGCGTTGCGGACCGCCTCGTGCTCCTCTTTGATGCTGCGGTATTGGACCGGCATCAGCCAGCCACCGAAGGGGATGATCTTCGCTCCCAGCCGGACTTGTTCGTCGTAAAGTGGAGTCCGTTTTTCCGCGGCATCGCTCATCGCGGCCAGCCTAGATGTTGAGCTTCAGGTGTCAATCGCCCCACCCCGCTGTCCCGTACTCGTGCTCTTGATCGGCTCGTAGTCATCCTCCTCCTCGTCCTCGAAATGATTCGATCCCCGGCACGATTACGAGCAGGAGCACGAGATCGAGAATCCGACCGCTCGCTTTCTTGAACTGCCACCAGCCCGCCTTTACCGTGACGTAATTATGGCTCTGCTCGATTCACTCGAACGCCGCTTCGGCCGATTCGCCATTCCCGGCCTGATCCGGATCGTGGCCGGGTTCAACGCGCTCGTTTTTGTCCTCGCCCGGCTGAACCCGGAGTTCGTGCACATGCTCGACCTGAATCGCGGCGCCATCCTGCATGGCCAGGTCTGGCGACTCGTCACCTACATTTTTATCCCGGCCACGGACAGCCCGTTCTGGATCATCTTCGTGCTCCTCTTTCTCTGGTTCATCGGTGAGGGACTTGAGCGCGCCTGGGGCGCATTCCGGCTCAACCTTTTTTATTTTATCGGGATGATCGGCACGACGCTCGCGGCCTTTTTTTTCGGGAGCAATTTCTCGAACACGATGCTGAACGCGTCGCTCTTTTTCGCCTTCGCCAATTTCTATCCCGAGGAAGTCATCTACATCCTTTTTATTCTGCCCGTAAAAGTGAGATGGCTCGCCTGGGTCTCGGCGGCGCTTTTGCTTTTTGGGTTCGTGAGCGGACCGAATGCCTATCGGATGGCGCTCGTCGCCTCCCTCGCAAACTACTTCATCTTCTTTGGACCGGAGATGGTGCGAGCCGCGCGCAACCGCCAGGAGGTGACCAGCCGGCGTCGCAGCTTTGAGGAAAAGGCGCGACCGGAAGACGAGGCGCTGCATCATTGCGCCATCTGCGGCGCGACCGAACTGACGAACCCGAATCTCGAGTTTCGCGTCTCGCGCGACGGCGAGGAATACTGCCTCGCTCATCTCCCAAGCGCGACGCAGGTGGAAGCCTGACAAGACGCATCATAGCGCATGCGGTCCAGGCCTCTCAAGCCAAAGCAAACGTCCAACGCCCCGGAGCCCCCGGCGCCCCGGCTTGACCCCATTGCCAGGCACACGGAAACTCTCTGAATGGATCCCACGCCCGCGCCGCTCGTTCCGCAAGAGGGCTGGCATTGCCTGCACCTTTTCTACCGGATCGAGTACGGCCAGTGGCAATTGCTCGACGACGATGAGCAACGCGAGGCGAGAATCGCCCTCTCGACCCTCGTCCAGGAAGTCCGGGCGCTGGAATCGACCCAGCTTCTCACTCTCAGCCAGGTATCGCCGAAAGCCGATCTTGGTTTCATGCTGGTCACGCCCGACCTGCAGGTCGCGAACCGCGTCGAGAAGCAGCTCACCTTGTCGTTAGGCGCGGATGTTCTCATCCCGGTTTACAGTTATCTCTCGCTGACCGAGGAAAGCGAATACACCACGAGCGACGAGCAATACGCCGGAACGCTCGAGACCGAACAGAAACTGACGCGTGAGACGCCGGAGTTCGAGGCCGCGATGCAGGCCTTCCGGGAGCGGATGGAAAAATACCGGCACGAACGCGTCTATCCGACGCTACCCGACTGGCCGGTTGTCTGCTTTTACAACATGACGAAACGGCGCGGCGAACAGAAGAATTGGTATTCACTTCCTTTCGAGGAACGCCGCGTCCTGATGGGCGGTCATGCTCGCGTCGGCCGGCAATACGCCGGCAAGGTGAAGCAACTGATCACCGGTTCGACCGGGCTCGACGACGCGGAATGGGGCGTGACGCTTTTCGCGCACGACACTTTCCAGATCAAAGCGATCGTCTATCAGATGCGCTTCGATGAAGTGAGCGCGGCCTACGCCGATTTCGGCGAATTTTACCTTGGCATTCAACTGCCGCTCGACGAACTGTTCCGCCGCCTGCAGTTGTAATCCGCGCCTAATGGATGGGTGACAGAGCGGTCTATTGTGCACGCCTGGAAAGCGTGTGTGCTGAAA
>JBOHXL010000089.1:0-4883 GCA_050736975.1 Chthoniobacterales bacterium
AAATCGATCACCACGCGACCCTTCCCTACTTTTCGGTTAGCCTCTAGGGCTGGCCATTCATCTGAGGCGGGTCCCCGCTAACGTTGTTTGGGAGAGCGAAATGCGGTCGCGTCCTTTTGGGCGGAAGCGCGAAATCCTGTCAGATTCCCACAATTCGGACACCCACACAGCCAACCACTTGCGAATAACAAATGAACCAACAGGAAACGATTATGCGAACTATTCTTCTATCCATGCTCGGCGCCATCCTTGTGCTCGCGGCTTTTTCCAGCTGCTCGACAACTGTCCGGACAGACAATGGCCACGCGGTAACGACCGGCGTCCACGCAAACTAGCGCACTGTATCAGGAGAAGCGCGGCCCACACCGAGTAGCTTGGACTCGTTGCGGCGAGTCTCTCCGTAGGACTGCGCTGGTCGTAGCGCTCGGTCGAGCGACCGGGTTACGGCCGCGCGTTCAGGGTCTGGCGCAGAATATTTGGACATCCGCGCAAGAGCAGATGATGGCTCCCGAAATCCTGCCGTGGAATGCCGGCGCTTGTTAGTGGGATAGTTCCTGTTCCTCTTCCATCGCCCGCTCGATGGCAGCTTCGAGCTTTTCAAGAGTTACCGGTTTTATGAGATGCGCGACAAAACCGGTCGCCAGGCTTCGCTCCACATCGCCGCTCATCCCGAAGCCGCTGATTGCAATCCCGCGCAGGCCAGTGGCCCGCAGTTTGGCCATCAGCTCAATCCCCGTTCCATCCGGGAGACCGAGGTCGCTGATCACAAGGTCGAAGGAATCGCGCTCCGCCTCTTCCAGAGCCGACTGGACGTCGGACGCCGTTCCAACGCTGTGGCCACGGCGGAGCAGCAAATTCTTCAGGGCCGAGGATGTGTCGGCATGATCCTCCACCAGCAGGATCCGAAGAGCGCGCTGCTTCGGCGCCGCACTCTCCGTCTTTCGGCCCGCCGCCGGTATTGGAGAAGGCCTGACCGTCGCCATCGTCAGGCGGAAAGTCGCGCCGCGATTGGGGCCATCGCTCATCCCGACGAGCGAACCACCGTGCGCATCCACAATCGCCTTTGAAATGGCCAGGCCCAGGCCAAGGCCGCCCTGGCGTCGCCGATAGGACTCATCTCCTTGCTCAAACGCATTGAAGACTCGGCCGATTAACTCCGGCTCGATGCCAATTCCAGTGTCGCGCACCGCGATTGACAGCTTTCCCGGCTCATCGTCACTCGAAGTAATCGCGATCGCACCCATCTCCGGCGTAAACTTGATGGCGTTCTTGAGCAGGTTCCAAATGATCTGCTTAAACTTCGCCGGATCCGCCTCGACGTGGAAAGCGTGGGCGCGCAGTTCAAGCGCAAGCTGCAACGTCTTGCGATCGATCTCCCACCGGCACATCTCGACCACCTGCGTGATCGCTTCGTGCGCGTCGACTGGCTCGATTTCCAGTTTTAACTTGCCCCGCGCGATCCGGGTCAGGTCGAGCAAATCGTCGATCAATCGCCGCTCCAACTCGATATTGCGACGAATGATGCGGAGACTGTCGCGAAATTCCTCTTTCCATTCAGGCTCCATCTCGAGCAAATCGAGCAGGGCCATGACCGGGGTAAGCGGGGTCCGCAATTCGTGAGAGAGCATGGCGAGAAAATTGTCCTTGGTCTGATTGGCCAGGTCTACCGCCGCCTTTTGCTGTTCCAGTGCCGCCTCTGCCCGGCGGCGCTCCGCCATCGCGGCGGCCAGCGTCATAGAGGTAAGGGTCAAGACCGCAGCCCACGCCTGCAGGATCAGGAGCGAATCGTTTGCGAAGTTCATTTGGTATGGCCCACGACCGTGCAAAGTGCCCCAGAGCCCGAGCCCGGAGAGGACAACTATTGCCGTGATTGTCTCGCGTTGGGTAAAGCGAAAGGCCGTCCAGAGAATCACTGGTCCACAGATAAATGCGATCGGGTAAGTCGCGCTGAGATGCGGAAACCAATCGCCAAAGACCATCTCGCCCAGTAGAATAGTCACGGTCAGCACCAGCACAGCTTCAAGGGTAGTTCGTCGGTCTTCCTGCCAGCGCGGTCTGATCCACCAGAGAAGAACCAGAGGCGCGACCAGGAGGTAGCCGCTCATATCCCCGAGCCACCAGGTCAGCCAGATCGCGCCGTACTTTTCCCAACCGGCGAAGCCGGACAATGCCAGACTGGTCGGGCCAATCGAGGCACTTACCGCGGTACTGACGGCCGCGATCAGGACAAACTTGAAAACATCCTGCGCCCGGTCAAAGACCCGGGTCCCGCCGGCAAACCGATTGATCAGCCAGGCGCCGCAAAGTGCCTCGAGGGAATTGCCACTCGCGATGCAAAGCGAGGAGGCAAGGTTGCCCGCGGTCGTAAGGTTAGCAAGAAAAGCACCGACGAAAATTGCCGGCCAGGCGCGATAACCGATAACAAGCAAGGCGGCGAGCGCGATCCCGGCCGGCGGCCAGACAGGGGAAGCGCTGGGCTCGAAAAAAGCCAGTTGCAGGCTGAGCTTGGCCACCACGCCATAGCCGAGCGTGACGACGGCAATTGCCGCCAGGAGCGAAGAACGTCGCGAAAACATCTTCAATTCCACTTAGAATCGCGCTACCACTACTGCCGGGTCCCGCACAGATCAACTTATTAGAAAATCGCTCGAAAACGCCGTCCAGCGCCAGCGATCAATACTCGCGTTTTCATCCTTAGTTTGCCCAATGGGATGGGTTCCAGCACGGGAGCTGCGTCTCTCCGAGATCTCTTCAGCAGCTCCTGAAGGTCAGGCTAGCGTACCTAACGACTTTAAAAGCCGATCCGCTTCCCGGTAATCCGCGCCGGGGAAGCGACGGCAAACGATTTAAAAGGTAAAGATCGCGTCGATTAGGCAAAAAGATGTCCGAAATTCTCCCGGCGGTGGGGAGCATCGGGGTTGGCGGTAATCCCGGTCTCGAACCAGCCGTATAATTTAAAGCGCGATCCCGGCGTGACCGCATCCTGGGCCAGGCTTTTCGCCCAGCCAGAGGCCGGAGACGAGAACAAAAAACAAGAAACGGCCGAGCTTTGGCGGCGGCAGCCTGACGAACACAAATCGCGCGGTTCTGACTTGGGAAATCATTACGGTCGGCTAACAAAAAAAGGTGCTTGGAATTAATTGCCGAACTGTTATAAACGCCGCCAACCAAAACTCAAACATATGTTCGACACAGGCACTACCGGCTTCATGCTTCTCGCCACCAGCCTCGTCATGCTCATGACACCGGGGCTCGCTTTTTTCTACGGCGGGCTCGCGGGCAAACGAAACATTCTCGGGATCATGATCCAGAGTTTCGTTTCGATGGGCATCACCACCATCATGTGGTTCATCTGCGGTTACTCGCTCTGCTTCAGCGGCGACGCTTTGGGCGGCCTTATTGGCAACCTTGACAAGGCGTTCATGCACGGGGTGAACCTGAACTCGCCTTTCCCCGGCAATCATAGTCTGCCGGAATTCGTCTTCATGGCTTACCAGATGATGTTCGCCATTATCACGCCTGCGCTTATTACCGGCGCCTTCGTCAATCGAATCACCTTCAAGGCTTACCTCGCCTTTCTCGTTCTCTGGCAATTGCTCGTCTATTATCCTTTCGCGCACATGGTCTGGGGCGGCGGCCTGCTTTCGCATTGGGGCGTGATCGATTTCGCCGGCGGCATCGTCGTTCATGCCATCGCGGGTTTTGCCGCGCTCGCTTCCGTTTTCTATGTTGGTCAGCGCCGCGATCGACAATCGCCGCCGAACAGCATTCCGCTCATCGCCATCGGCACCGGGCTGCTTTGGTTCGGCTGGTATGGCTTTAACGCCGGGAGCGAGCTGGCGGTCAACGCCATTACCGGGCTGGCGTTTCTCAATACGGATGTGGCCGCCTCCTTTGCGGCCATCGTCTGGATGGTAATCGAATGGAGCATGCAACGCCGGCCAAAGTTCGTCGGGCTGATGACTGGCGCAGTCGCCGGTCTGGCGACGATCACGCCGGCGGCCGGCTACGTTTCGTTACCGTCGGGGGCCCTCATCGGTATCGCGGCGGGCATAGTCTGCTATCTGGCGGTCCATTTGAAAAACAAGCTCGGTTGGGATGACGCGCTCGACGTCTGGGGCGTGCACGGTATCGGCGGCGGGCTCGGAGTGATCCTGCTCGGTGTCTTTGCCTCGAAAGCGGTGAATGCCGGCGGTGCCGATGGGCTGCTGGCGGGCGGCACCCACTTCTTTCTCGTGCAATGCCTCGCCGTCCTGGGCGCGGCGCTCTATGCCTTTTTCTTCACCTATGTCATGCTGGCGGTGATTAATGTTTTCACCAAAGTAAGAATTTCGGAAACGGACGAGGACCTGGGGCTTGATGCTTCGGTGCACGGCGAACGCGCCTATGATTCGGGGGCATTGTAAGTCGGAGTTACGTTATGGAACACGAAAAGATCATCTTCTTTCGCAATCTGTTTCTGCGCATGTTCGTGCTCGCGATCATCATTGCGCTCCTCCTCCTCGGTCTGACCCTGGTCTTCTGGAGTGCCGCCGCCGGCTGGGTGCTGTACCTTTTCAAAGTGGACGAGCGAGCGTTGGGAAGGATCGTCCTGATTTTCTTCACGAACCTGCGGATTGTCGTCCTTTTCTTCTTCCTCGTGCCCGCGCTCGCCCTGCACTGGATGTCGAAGAAGCAGTAGAACGCATTCTTCGCCCACAGGACGGGCGGTCGCGGCGCTGGGTCAGCGTCGTGTTTCGGTAACTCAAGCGACGGCCATAGACCAACGCTGCCACAAACGAATGGGACATCGCTCTTCCTGGGAGACTGTTGAAAAACTGGAGCAGGTCGCGCGTAGAGGCAGAAGGGGCGGATGGCAAGGAGGGAGCGAGGCGCATCCCTGG
>JBOHXL010000090.1:0-29406 GCA_050736975.1 Chthoniobacterales bacterium
CGGATGGACGCCGGTCCGCGTTACTTTTAAATGACTGAAGCGATCATTGTCCTTGCCGGCCTAACGAAAAGCTATGGCAATCTCGTGGCCGTGCGCGATCTCTCACTCGAGATCGAGCCCGGTGAAATCTTCGGTTTCCTGGGCGCGAATGGCGCGGGCAAGACGACCACGATGCGGATGTTGTGCGGACTGGTTCATCCGACCTCCGGCCGGGCGACAATCGATGGTGGCGATGTCTGGCGCGATCGTTTCGCGGTGCGGGCGAAGTTCGGCTACGTGGCGCAAAAGTTCAGTCTGTATCCGGATCTGACTGTGCTGGAGAACATGCGCTTCTTCGCCGGGGCCTACCGCGTTCCGCGTAACGAATTGGAAAAGCGAGTCGATCGTCTCCTGGAGCAGATGGATTTAAAGGAGAAGCGTGACACTCCGGCCGGGAGCCTTTCCGGCGGGATGCGGCAACTCCTTGCGCTCAGTTGCGCGCTGGTCCACGAACCACCGCTGCTTTTTCTCGATGAACCGACCTCGGGGCTCGACCCGGTGCATCGCCAACAGATGTGGGATTTGCTTTACAATCTGAGTCACCGCGGCATCACTATTTTTGTCACGACCCATTACATGGACGAAGCCGAGCGTTGCACCGAAGTTGGCTTCATCGATCGTGGACGTCTCCTGGCCAAGGCGTCGCCGCGCGCGCTCAAGGCCACTTTTAAGGCCAGGCTGCTCGAACTCGAGGTCAAGCCGGTCATGGAAGCGCTCGTCAGGCTGCGCGAGACGCCGGATATCCTGGGCGTCTCGCTCCGCAGCGGCAGCCTGCGGATTTATACTCCGGACGCGGAGCGTCTGCTCGCGGATTGGGAGCGGCAATGGCCCTTTCCCGATCTGGAACTGGTCGCGCGTCGCTGGGCGGAACCAGATATGGAAGACGTCTTCACCGCCTATTCGCAAGGCTATGATGTGATGCTCAGCCCGGACGCTCTTCGATGAAAAGCCGTGTCTCCCTGCAGGCGATCCGCAGTGTGGCGGTGAAAGAGTTCATCCACATTTATCGCGACTGGCGCATCCTTGTGCTCTTGCTCATCTTGCCGCCCGTCTTCACTCTGATTTTCGGTCACGCCTTTGAGAACACGAGCTCGAGCAACGTTCCCGCGCTCCTGGAAAATCGCGATCATTCACCGGCGAGCGACGAATTCGTAAAACAGTTAAGCGGAGAATCGACCTTCGAGTGGAAGCAGGCGACGAAGATCAGCCGTCATCCGAGCTTGTTGCATGAGCACGTGCAGGCGGCACTGATTATTCCGCAAGGCTGGGGCGCGAGTTTGAAAAACGGGGATCCAATTCCCCTGCCGCTTTTTCTCGATGGGAGCGACACGAACACCGCCAGCGAGTTGGAAGGGCGTATTCAGGAAAGCCTCGCCCAGTTTCAAAAAAAACAGTTGGAGAAAATGGTCGAGGGATTGCCTGAAATCGTGATCAATTTGGCAAAGAAATTACCGGTCGATGTGCGGAAGGAATTTGTCTCCGCCATGAGCCAGTGGGGAGTCAAATCGCATGTGCTCTATAATCCCGGAGAGCGCTTTATCGAATACGTCGTGCCGGGGATCATCGGCATCATCCTGCAGTTGCTCACCGTGACGCTGACCGCGTGCACGATCGCGCGCGAGCGGGAGTCCGGCACACTCTATCAATTAATGGTGACTTCGCTCCGGCGCCGCGAAATCGTGGTCGGGAAAATTCTTCCCTACCTTGCCATCTCGATTCTGCTCATCCTGGTCGTGATCGTGGTCGCGGGCTGGCATTTTCAGGTCGCATTTCACCAGCACATCGTGCTCGCGCTAATCTGCCTGCTCTTTCTTCTTTGCTCGCTGGGCCTGGGGCTCCTCATCTCGGCTTTCTCGCGCACGCAGACCCAGGCAATTCAGCTTTCGGTCTTTTTTTTGCTACCGATCTTTGTCCTCTCGGGAGCGTTCGCGCCCCTCGAACAGCTCCCGCCCGCGATCCGCTATCTTGCGGAATGTTTTCCGCTCACTCACTTCTGCCGGGCGTTCCGGCTGGTAAACCTTTATCGGGCGGGGCCGAGCTTTTATGGCGGCGATCTTGTTTTCCTCTTCGTCGGCGCGCTCGTTACCTTTGCTGGTGCAGCCCTGCTCTTGCGGCGCATCCAAGAATAGACGAGAGGCGAGTTCGTTCCGCTGAACCAGGCTAATTGTGCTTCTCGAGGTCGGCGCGGAAGGCCTTGATCGTAGCCAGCGTTTCCTGCGTCATGATTTCCCCGGCGAAATAACGATCAATGCCGCCGAGATAGCTGCGGAAAGGCGCCGATGCCAGGCCAACCTGCCAGACGAGCGTGCCGCCATCCACCGGCCAGAGCTGGAACAAATTGAGCGCCATGAAGTAGGTGTCGGAAGGATAATAAACGCAGTCGGCCAACTGCCAGGAATCGGCCCCTTTCTGGGCCGCGAAGAGACCGAGTTGCAGGGAGGTGTGATCTCTGATTTTGGTCGTTTCCCAGTAGGCAACTGCTTCGCTTGCCGCCTTGCCGCCGGCGACGAACGGGCGCGCTTCGGTGACCGGCCGGAAATGACGGGCGGCTTTGGGCACGAGCGAGAGCAAGCCGCGAAACTCGGAACCGGGCGAAATGGACCCGTCCGCACCATAAGGAGGGACCGCAGCGAGTCCGCCGCGGGCAAGTGCATCGCTGCGACGGCGCAGGATCTCCTGCCACGCGGTATCCGGCGTCTTTTGCTGCCCGAGCAAAGTGACTTCCCCATTCGTTAGGTGGAGACCGTCAGCCACTCCGGTTTGGGCCGCGACGGCGGTTTTTTTGAGGAGCCAATGGTCATCCGGGAGGCTCGGTTCCAGTTTAAGCCTCTTGAAAACATCGGGAGGGCCAGGAAGCGAATATTCACGATAAAGGCGAACATCCAGGTCCTCGTGCTGCAGAGGATTCCAGTGCAGCAAAGCGTTGCCCACCACCTGCATCGGGGCATGAATGAAGTAGCAGGACTCAAGCGAAATCCCGCGCTCGAAGGCCCCGAGCGCGCCGCGGGTGCAAATGATCCCGCCCTGCTGGAGCCGGCCGAGATCGACGCCCGGCGAAAGTTGGGCGCGCGCGCGCAATTCCTCGAGAGGGCCGGCGTGGAGCGATGCAGTCAGCGCTCCGGCGAGGAGCAGCCCGCCAAGTGTTTTCCCTAACGACTCGCGCAGGAATCTGGGAGCGGCGGGAAACTTCAAAACTTGGCCGAGAGCTGAAGTCGAACGTAGGGCGAGGGATCGGTGCGATAGTTTTCGCCCGCGCGGGTAAAATCGAAGTAGCGTTGGAGCGAGTACCCCGCGCCAAGATCGAGCGAGCAACTTTTCGAGAGATCATAACTCAGGCCCACGCCGGCCCGATATTCGGTGAAGTCCACCTGTGTCCCGATAAGTTTTGTCGGCCGGATGCTGTCGTTGTGATCCGTTCGATAAGAACCGCCGGTGAGTTCGCCGCCCACCCAAAGATCGAGCTTTGTCGTCGGCGAATAGATCAGCTTCGGCTCGGGGACGACGGCCATAAGACGAACGTGATCGTTTGGAATCCAGATGACCCCGGCGAGTGGCAGGACCGGAAACCCACCACGCAGGAAAGCAACGTAAGCTCCGCCCAGGATATAGAGTTTATCCTCCTTCAGGACGAAGATTCGGCCCGCCGTGATCGGCGCGTCGAAGGACGAAATGCCGATTTCATTCTGAAAATAGAAGCCGGGACGCACCTGCAAAAAGGCGCCGACGTCAGCGCCATGCATGTAGTCCAGACCGAAGACGCCAGCGATTGACTGGAGATGATTGGGGACGGGCGCGCGCGTGCTCCCAAAGTCAAAGCGTTCATAGGCAACCCCAAGGCGGAGGTAGTAATTTCCCGTCAATTGAATGCGATGCCCGTATTCAAATTCATTTTCGATCTCGCCCTGTCTCCCGAAGCTACCACCGTGGTTCAAGTCGCTCTCAAAGACGTAGGCCGATTCGATGGTAAATAAGTCGAGAGAGACGGCGCTGCTGGCCGGCTGGGTAGTTGCGACGGCTTTCTCATCCGTCTCCGTGCCGGCGTGGGCGAGCGACACGGCGAGAAGGGCGCAGCAATGAAGGGCGAGGCCAAGGTTCTTCATGGAATTGGAGTTCTCTCTCAGCTCAATCTTGCGATGGGCGCAGGGCGGACTTCCCGTTCTTCTCGGACTCTTTTCGGTCGTTAGGCCAGGGACAACTGGCGCTCAGTTCCGATTGGAGTGTTCGGCGGCGCCGTCAGACGAGGGCGCCGGGGTGCCGTTAGTTCGACGTTCCGCAGCCTCCTTCATCTCGCGGGACAACTTCTCGACGCGTTGCCGCATGATCTTTCCGGCTTTGAACTTCACCGTGGCACGCGATGGAATCACGAAACTGCTGCCGGGTTGATTAGGATTGCGCCCCACGCGCGGTTTGGTCAGGCGCGGTTGAAAGACCCCGAAGTTGCGCAATTCGACCGCCACGTTGCGCGCCAGGCTATCGGTAATGTGATCGAGGGTCCGCTGGACTACATCGAAAACCTGGTGCTGCACCATTCCGGTTTGGTTGCTGATCGACACAACGATGTCGCGTTTTGTGAGCTTGCTCATGGTGTATTGGAATCGTCTGCCGAATCTCCCATGAGCGGGTGATTTAAGCAAAAAATTGCGCGGCGCCCGGAGAGGGGCGACCGGGCGGAAGCGTTTCGGCGGCGCGGAATTAGCGCGCCACGATCTTGCGGCCAAACAATTGCGCGAGAGAATGGGCCAGGATGCTGCGGCCGAGCAGTTCCTTGCGGCGGGCTTTCAACTGCCCCTGGACGACGCCGATTCGGGTGAAGACAAAATTCCAGTCTGACTCGAGGCGACGGATATCCTCGCCTGAAAGCTCGCGCATGCCTCGCAGGGAGACGACGCGTTGCAGGACATTCATTGCCTTGCCGGAAAGCTCTGCGACGAGCCCGAGTTCGTTGAAAATGTGCTCGCTCTCCTGAAGAAGAGTCGCGCGGACCTCGGTGAATTGGCGCTCGTGGTCCCCGGAGATGATCGGTTTCGATTTGTCGAGCGCGTAGGTGATGAAGTCATGCAGCTTCTTCCAGGTTTCGGCCTGGAGAGTGAGCAAACGGAGTTGAGTTTCCAGTGTAACGTCTCTCATTGGTGTTGGTTGGCGCTCAGCAGTTGCATCGTCTCATCGAGTTTTTGCAGGTTGTCGATCAAGAGGTGGGTCCAGGGCCGGTCTACCGTCTGCACCTGGCTGATGATTCCTTCCTCGAAAAAGAAGCGGCCCTGCCGCCAGCGGAAGATCTCCGCCACCGCCGCTTCCCCTTCCAGGCTGTCATAAACCGCATGCCTCACCATGCCGTGGTGCAGATAGATTTCGCTCGTGCCCCGGCCTGACTTGAATGTGAAACGCCCGCTCCGCTGGCCCATGCAGCTCATCTGTAAGATTTCGGCAGCGGAAAATAGATTGAGGTTACCCACCAGCGAATGACAGGGATCGATGCCCTCCGAGGCGGCGCCGTTGTTTCGTTCAAAAGTGGACAGAATCTCCCGCAACTGGCGGCGCAAGCCACGATCGCTGCAATCCGTCGTCACCAATTGCAGGCTCTGCCGCATCGCCTGCTCATGCAGGTTGGCATCTTCGATTTCGCTTAAGAGACAGAGGATCTCGAGTGACGGGAAATGCTGGCGGGTGTTGATGGCCTGCTCGATCGCGATCGCCGGCTCACCTTCTACGACGAAGAGGTCAAAATCTTCCCGCAACAAAATGTGAACCGCTTCGATCAGAGTGCGGACGATACGGATTTCCACATTGCGCATGGCATCGAACATCGCCAGCGCTCTATCTTGGAATACCGGATCGCAATTGAGGATGAGCAGTCTTGTCTCCACGCCAGAATAAGTTCCCTCGTGGCCTTTAAAGCAGGAATCCTGCCGCAACCAGACGACGAATCCTTTGCTATCTCTGCCACTCCCGCCGCGGTGGAGGCGCTGCGAAGTGCTCGGGGGCGACCTCGTGTGCGGTGCGGAAATGGACCTTTGCGAAACGCCGCAGCGCGGCCGGCCCTTCCTTCTCGTAAATTTTGCGCGCGGCCTCCTTTACCGTCGCGGAAACCCCGCGGCCCAGCGCCAGACCAAGGCGTTTCCCGGTCCGCTCCAGCCAGTCGATAAACGCTTCGCGGGCCAGAATCGACGCCGCCGCCACGGCAAAATCCGATTCGGCTTTCGTCCGCTGTTCGAGCTGAATATGCTGGCCGTGTTGCAGGAGCGCCCTCTCGATCACGCGCGCATCGGCAAATTTGTCGGAGAGCGCGCGCGGACACTCCGGCCGTTTCCAGAGCAGGTTTTCGATCACGCGCGCGTGCCCCCAGCCGAGCAGGCTGTTGAGGTTGCCGAACTTTTCGTAGAGATCGTTGTATCGCTCCGGGCCGATGAGCACGATGTCGAACGCGGCGCCCGGCGTTTGCCGGATCGTCTTCGCGAGGGCGCGAATGCGGGCGTCGGAACCGATCCGTTTGCTGTCTTGGATTCCATTTTCCAAAAATTGGCGCGCGATTTCGCGATCGGTGTAAGCGCCAGCGATCACGAGCGGCCCAAAAAAATCGCCCTTGCCGCTTTCGTCGATGCCGAAATGCGGCTGAAACATTTCCGCCGAATGCACCTCTTCGTAACCAAGCCGCGCCTCGCCCAGAATCTTCGGTTCCAACTCAAAGCTCACGAAATCCTCGATGCCCTTGCCTTGCACAAGCAACTTCGGTCCCTTCTCGTAAACCGCGACACTCAGCTTGTTCTTGCTGGCGAAGAAGAGCGTATAGGGCTTGCGCGAGAACTCAAAACCGGCTTCCTCGAGCAGGCGCCGCAGCGGCTTGACCTGCTCTTTCGTCAGCAGTGCGGTATAGGTGGTGAGTGGTCGGCCAGGCATGGCAGCGCTCACACGAGATCATCGCTCGTCGGATCAGGCGAGGATTTTTGCTGATCTGTCTCCGGCCACCTCGATGGCCGACGAAAGAAACCCGGGCAAAAGTGGAAAGGCGAGCTCTCCGTGAAGCTCTCAGCCATCAGATTTTTGGTTGCCGTTGGAGACGGCGGTTGACTATACTTCGATATTTAACTAATTATGATATCCATTGAATCTCCTCTTTAAAGCCCTCCGCGATCCAACTCGCCGCCGCATCCTCGAAATGCTGAAGGAACGCGACCTCACCGCCGGCCAGATCGCCGAGGCCTTCTCCATCACCGCGCCGAGTATTTCCTATCACCTCGATCTTCTCCGGCACGCCCAGCTCGTCTCCTCCCGCAAAAAAGGCCAGTTCGTCACTTATTCCCTCGAAACCACGGTCCTCGATGATTCGTTAGGCTGGATTCTCGATTTGATGAAGAAAGGAAAACGAAAATGAAAACAAAACTCAGTTGGTTGGAAGCTGCGCTGCTCGCCGTGCCCTTGGTCGCGCTCGCTATCTGTTGGAACGATCTGCCCGGCCGCGTTCCCATCCACTGGGATCTTCATGGTGAGATTAACGGTTGGGCAGCGAAAACGCCCGGGATCTTCCTCATCCCTCTGACCGCCCTCGGGGTGGTTGTGCTCCCGCGCATCCTGCCCTGGTTCGATCCCAAACTGCGGCGCACCTCGAGCGAGTTGAGTCTGATCTCCGCCGTCCTTCCGATTGTTCGGATCGCCTGTCTCTTGCTGCTGGACGCGATCTTTTTCGTGCAAGTCGCGACATCGTTAGGCCGAAACTTCGCCGGTGGCCGAATCATCATCGGCTGCCTGCTCGTCTTCTTCGTCATCCTGGGAAATTACCTGGGTAATTTGCGTCCCAACTATTTTGTTGGCATCCGCACGCCCTGGACCCTCGAAGATTCCGAGACCTGGCGGACGACGCATCGATTGGGCGGGCGCCTGATGTTTTTCGGAGGGCTCATCCTTTTCGTCGCGCAATTTTTGCGCAGTGAAAGCATCTTCGGCTGGCTCTTTGTTGCCTCGATTCTCTTGCTTGCCGCTTGGGGATTCGTCTACTCGTGGCATCATTACCGGACGCATGCCGCGACGCGCTGAGTTTTCCGAGTTACCGCGAGACCATCACCAATTCCAGCGCAGCCTGCGTCACTGGTTCAGGCGCCGCGGCCGGGATCTTCCCTGGCGGCGCACGCGTGATCCCTACGCGATCCTCGTCTCAGAGTTTATGCTTCAGCAGACTCAGGTGGCGACGGTCATCCCCTACTACCGGCGCTGGCTCGAGCGCTTCCCTGATTTTGCCGCGCTCGCGCGGGCGCAGGAAGCGGAGGTTTTGCACGCCTGGCAGGGACTCGGCTATTACGCGCGCGCCCGGAATTTTCACGAAGCCGCCAAATGCGTGGTCGAAAACTTTGGGGGCAAACTGCCTGACGAGCCGTCCAAAATCGCTGAACTGCCTGGGATCGGCCGCTACACTGCGAGCGCGACTGTCAGTTTTGCCTTCGACCGCGCCGAGCCGATCGTCGAAGCCAACATTGGGCGCGTCCTGGCACGTCTGACGAATTTGCAAATCCCGATCGATATAACAGCAGGCCGGGCTCATCTTTGGCAAACGGCGACCGCGCTCCTCCCCGCGCGCAACGCCCGCGTCCACAACTCCGCTCTGATGGATCTCGGCGCGCTAATCTGCCTGCCACGCCGGCCGCGCTGCGGCGAATGTCCGGTCCGCCGGTTTTGCCGAGCCGAACAGCCGGCCCTGCTCCCGCGCAAGAAAAGGCGGCCACCGATCATTCAACTAACCGAGTCGCATCTCTTTGCGCAGCGCGGGAGTCGCGTCCTCCTCGAGCAATCGGACGAACGCTGGCGCGGGATGTGGATTTTGCCGCGTCTGTCGCGGACTCCGCAGAAAACCCCGCTCCTGGAAATGCAATTTCCCTTCACCCGCCACCGGATCACGCTCGCCGTTTTCGCCGGGGTCGACGCAGTCGCGCCTAACGAAAAGCAGCGCTGGTTTTCGCACCGCGCGCTCGAACGGCTGCCGCTCCCCTCTCCCCATCGTCGCGCGCTCGCGTTCCTGCTGTCCGACGAGCAAAGGCTCCATCGGCCGAAAAATTAAGCGCATGCTCCGAGATCAGAAAATCGTCGTCGTGATGCCGGCTTACAATGCGGCTCGGACCCTGCGTCAGACTTATGACGAAGTCGTGGCCCTCGGCATCGTCGATCGCGTGATCCTGGTCGATGACGCGAGCAAGGACGAGACCGTGGCGATGGCTCGCGCCCTGCCGCTCCTTCAGGTCGAAGTTCATCCGAAAAATCGTGGCTACGGTGGCAATCAGAAGACCTGTTACCGTCTTGCCCTGGCCGCCGGCGCAGACATCGTGATCATGATCCACCCCGACTACCAATACACGCCCGCACTCATCCCCGCGATGGCCTCGCTCGTGGCGAGCGGACTTTATCCCTGTGTTCTCGCCTCGCGCATTCTCGGCGGAGGGGCTCTCCTGGGCGGCATGCCATGGTGGAAGTATGTCTCAAATCGATTCCTCACTCTCATCGAGAACCTTATCCTGGGCGCCAAGCTTTCGGAGTATCACAGTGGCTATCGCGCCTTTGCCCGCTCCCTTCTTGAGCGGCTGCCTTTGGAGGAGAACTCAGATGACTTTCTTTTCGATAATCAGATCCTGGCACAGGTCATTGGATACGGTTACCCGATCGGCGAAGTCAGCTGCCCGACCAAGTATTTTCCGGAGGCGTCCTCGATCGGTTTCCGCGCCAGCGTCCGCTATGGATTCGGTTGCCTCGCGACCGCTCTTCGTTACTACGGGGCCGCGCGACAGCACCCGCATCCTGGCAAGTCATGAACCGCGTGGTGACATTGTCCGAGCGGTGGAGCTCACGCCCGCCGTGGTCCGAGAAGGGCGAATTGATGAGGCTATTATTCATTTTCAAGCGGCCCTAAGAATTGATCCCGCGTATGCGGAAGCTTATGACGATATGGGAGGCGCGCTCATATCCGGAGGCGCAACAACGTTTGCGCGACCTCGGCGTGCCGCTGCCGCATTGAATTTGGAGAAGACTAAGAGGTGCCGGCCAGGAATCGCAAACGATCGCAAAAAGCCCCGTCCCTCCGAGCAAATGCAAGTCGTCCTTCTTTCCGTGAAAGCGATCGACTGCCTGCCTTGGGTATCTGCCTTGTCCTCGTGGCGGCGGTCTGGATTGTTTTCGGTCAGACTGCGCGCTACGGCTTCATTAATTACGACGACGGCTATTACGTTTATCAGAATCCGTCGATTAGTAATGGTCTGACCTGCGCTGGGTTGATCAAGGCGTTCACGCGTCCGCTGGTTGGGAACTGGCACCCTCTAACCTCGCTTTCGCTCATGCTGGATGCGCAGTTTGTTGGGCTCAATCCAGGCGGCTATCATTGTGTTAACGTCCTCCTGCATTCGATCGGGGTTCTTCTGCTTTTCCTCGTCCTGAGGGCGATGACGGGAGCCGTTTGGCGGAGCGCTTTTGTGGCGGCTCTCTTTGCGATTCATCCTTTACGCGCCGAATCGGTGGTTTGGATTTCAGAACGCAAGGACGTCTTGAGTGGAGTCTTCTTCATGCTGACGCTTGCGGCTTACTATCGTTATGTCAGCAAACCGCCGTTGTTATCGAGTTATGCGCTGGTCATAGTTGCCTTTTGCGCGGGGCTTCTCGCGAAGGCGATGCTGGTCACGCTTCCTTTTCTGCTTCTCCTACTTGATTACTGGCCATTAGGACGCTTTGAGCCAGTCTCCGAGCTTTCGACTTCCGATGAGGAAGGAAGAAAGAAGTCATTTTCCTGGCTGGTCCTGGAAAAGATCCCGCTTCTCATCCTGGCTGCGGCAGTTTCGGTCGGGACGGTTCTGGCCCAGGAACCGGCGCTAAAAGCTGCCGCGACATGGCCGCTTCTCTTGCGGGTGGAGAACGCGCTTGTCACGATTTGGATTTACCTGCGCCAGATGGTTTGGCCGGCGGACCTGGCGATTTTTTATCCGCATCCGAAAGGCAATCTTCCTCTGTGGATTGTCGCGCTGGCACTCGTTGGGTTGCTTGGGGTTACAGCCGGGGTTGCAGGCCTCCGCAAGAGATATCCTTATCTTGTCACCGGCTGGTTTTGGTATCTGGGCATGCTCGTGCCGGTCCTGGGCCTCGTTCAGGTGGGATGGCAGGCGCACGCCGATCGCTACACTTATCTGCCGCAAATCGGGATCTATCTCATTCTCAGTTGGGGCGGCGCCGACCTCGCGGCCGGCTGCCCCAGGCGCCGGCTGATTTTGAGCGGCGCTGCTACTCTAATCATCAGCGCCCTCATGGTGCTCGCATGGCGTCAGGTCGGTTATTGGTCGAGTCCGGTTTATCTTTGGCGGCACACGCTCGCGGTCACAACGAACAACGACGTCGCAGAGCGCGGTCTCGGGGCGGCCTTAATCAAGCTTGGCCTGGTCGACGAGGCGATCGCTCATGACCGAGCTGCGCTCCGGATTCGCCCCGGCGACGCGAATGGGCTGACCAACCTGGCCGGCGCGCTTTTTGAAAAGGGTGAGTTGCCCGAGGCGATTCAATATTTTCGCGAAGTCGCGCGCCTTCGCCCTAACGACAGCGAGATCCGCTGCAATCTTGGCAAGGCCTTGTTCCGGACTGGCGCGCTCGACGAGAGCGTGAGCGAGTTTCGCGAGGCGCTCCGCCTCCGCCCCGGGGACTCCGATACCGCCTGCAGCCTGGGCAATGCACTTTTGGAAAAAGGCGACGCCGGCGCGGCGATCCCGTATTTTCGAAGAGCGCTCGGATTAAGTCCGAACAATCTCGCGGCGCATTACAATCTCGCCATCGCTTTGCGACGAAATGGTCAGCTCGACGCGGCGATCGCCGAGTTTCGGCAGACTTTGCGGCTCGATCCGCGCAAGGTGGACACGCACAACAACCTCGCCATCGCCCTCCTGAAAAAGGGCCTGACGAACGAGGCGTTCGCAGAATGGCAAACCGCGTTGCAAATCCAGCCTGGCAATGCCGAGATGCATGACAACCTCGGGAGGGCACTTCTCGGGCAGGGACGAATCGCCGAGGCCATGGCCGAATGGCGCGAAACCCTTCGCCTCGAGCCCAACAAAGCTGCGACCGAAATCAGCCTTGCCTGGATTTTGGCGACCGCCCCCGAAGCCGAACTGCGCGATGGAAAGAGCGCACTTCAACTCGCGCAGCTTTCTTTCCGAGCCGCCGCTGACCGAAACCTCATGACTTATCGCGTGGTCGCGGCCGCGTATGCTGAGCGCGGTCAATTCCAGGCGGCAATCCGGGTCGCGCAGGAGGGCGCGGAGCGGGCCGATGCGGAAGGACAGCCTTCCATCGCGCGGTTGTTGCAGCTCGATCTCTCGCTTTACCAACAGGGTGTTCCCTTGCGCGACTCAACTTATGGCCGCGGAGCGCGCTGATGAACCGCGCGTTTCCATTTGTTATTCCCGCGGTATTTTTCGAAGCTGCAACCCAATGAGAAGCATGACCGGTTATGGCCGCGGCGAAAGTGAACGCAACGGCGCGAAGATCAGCGTTGAGATCAACTCTGTGAACCGGCGGCAAAGCGACATCGTTATCAATCTGCCGCGCGAGCTGAGCGCCTTTGAGCCGCGCGTCCGCCAGGCGGTGAGCGATCGGGTCTCACGGGGGCGCACCAACGTTGTCGTGGCCTGCGACCGGAGCGCGAGCGCGGCGCGCAACCTGGCGCTCGACAGCGCCCTCGCCCGTTCCTACCACGAAAGCATGCGCGCCCTGCAGGATGAATTGCGCGTTACGGGCGAGATCACGATCGGGATGATCTTGCAGGCTCCGGGTGTTCTGCGTTTTGCCGAAGACGGCCTCCCGCCTAACGACACCTGGCCCGCGCTCGATCAAGCGCTCGCCAGCGCGCTGGATGAACTCGTCCGGATGCGCGAACGGGAGGGAAAACATCTGGCGAAAGATCTGATCCATCGCCTCAAGGTTGTGCGCCAGTCGCTCAAGGAAGTGCGCAGGTTGCATCCCGCGGTTGCGGGAAAATATCGGGTCACGTTGCTCGAGCGGCTGCACAAGGCCGGGCTCGAGTTTGCGCCTAACGATGAACGTTTGCTCAAGGAAGTCGCGCTCTTTGCCGACCGCTCCGATGTCTCGGAGGAGCTGACCCGGCTGGAAAGTCATCTCGCGCAGTTCGCCCACCACCTGCGCAAGGACGAACCGGTCGGGCGCACCCTCGAATTTATTACCCAGGAAATTTCGCGGGAGCTAAATACGTTAGGCGCGAAAGCGGGCGATGCGGAAATTTCGCGCCACGTCGTGGCCTGCAAATCCGAAGTGGAGAAGATCCGGGAGCAAATCCAAAACCTTGAATAAGGAATTCAGCCGCTACGGAATTCTCTTCGTCGTTTCGGCGCCCTCCGGCGCGGGCAAGACGACGCTTTGCGACGCGCTCCGCCAGACGCCCGATTTTGTTTATTCGATCTCCTGCACCACCCGCCGGCCGCGCGCCGGCGAGATTGATGGGGAAGATTATTATTTCATTTCCGAGGAGGATTTTCGCGCCCGGGTCGGGGCCGGTCAGTTTCTCGAGCACGCGAACGTGCACGGAAAATATTACGGCACCTTGCGGGAACCGATTCTGAGCAACCTGCACAAAGGCGTCGATGTCTTGATCGACGTCGACACCCAGGGCGCGGCTGCCATCCGGCAGTTCGACGACGCTTTTGTGCGCCAGGCGCTGGCTGATGTTTTCATCATGCCACCCGATCTCGAGGAACTGCGTCGACGCCTGACGAAACGTGGCACGGAAACGCCGGCCCAGGTGGAGCAGCGTCTCCAAACCGCGGCCCGTGAGATGGAGCTCTGGCGCGATTATCGCTACACCATCATCAGTCGTTCGATGGAGGAAGACTTGCTCAAGTTTCGCCAGATCATGGGCGCGGAGAGAATCTTGAGCAGCCGCCTCATCATTGCCTGAGGAAGTTCACAAAAACGCCTAACAATGAAGCAAAAAAAACGATCGATTGTGCTCGGCGTGACCGGCTCCATTGCCGCCTACAAAGCGGCCGAGCTCGCCAGCCTTCTCGTCAAGCAGGGCCACGATCTCCATGTCGTGATGACGAAGGACGCGACCGAATTCATTAGCCCGCTTACCTTGCAGACGCTCTCGAAGAATCCGGTCACAACCAGTTTCTACGACGAGAAACAAAGCTGGCACCCCGGGCACATCGCGCTGGCCGATCGCGCCAACCTCCTGCTGATCGCTCCCGCGACCGCGCACATCATCGCGGAGCTGGCGCACGGTCTGGCCGGTCATCCCCTGGCCGCGATCGCGCTCGCAACCCGCGCCCCGATTTTGCTCGCGCCCGCCATGAACGGCAAGATGTGGGACCACCCGGCAACAAAGGAAAATGTGGCAACGTTAGGCTCGCGCGGGGTCGATTTTATCGGTCCGGAGTCGGGCATGCTGGCCTGTGGCTACGAAGGTCTCGGGCGTTTGTGGAAGGTCGATGAGGTCGCGTTCCGGGCCGAGTTCCTGCTCGCCAGCCAGGAAAATTTGATCGCGTGAAGTTCGTTGTCACGGCCGGGCCGACCCGCGAGCCGCTCGATCCGGTTCGTTATCTGAGCAATCGTTCCTCGGGGAAAATGGGCTACGCCATCGCCGAGGCCGCTCTCGAGGAACAACATGAGGTGACCTTGATCTCGGGACCGGTCGCGCTCGCCGCGCCCTCGGGCGCGGAAATCGTGCGGGTGACAACCGGCGAGGAAATGTTCGCCGCCGTCTCGGCAGAGCTGGCGGATTGCGATGTGCTCGTGATGTGCGCGGCGGTCTGCGACTACAAACCCGCGCGCTCCGCGCCGCAGAAATTGCCGAAGCAAGCCGCGCCATTTTCCCTCGCGCTCGTGCCGGCGCGCGATATTCTCGCCAGCCTAACGAATGCGGCGCACGATTGTTTTGTCGTCGGTTTCGCGGCCGAAACGCAGCAGTTGGAAGCGAATGCCGCGCGCAAGCTGGCGGAAAAAAATTGCGATCTGATGGTGGCGAATGATGTCGGCCGGGCGGGCCTCGGAATGGATTCGGACGAGAACGAGCTGCTGATTTTTTTTAAAGACGGCGCACGGAAAAGACTTCCGCGCGAAAAGAAAACGGAGTTGGCGCGCGCGTTGCTAAAAATAATTTTGGATGCGCGCGAAAAATGTTTGACAAAAAAACAGTGACGATTAGTGACTCGATGAAAGTGAAGTTATTCACCAACTGTTCACAGACCGCTTCTGCGGATTGAAAGGGGGGATTCCCTAATGCCAGCAAAGAAAAAGGCCAAGAAGGCGCCAGCAAAGAAAAAGATGGCGACCAAGAAAAAGGCAGCCAGCAAGAAAAAACACTAAAGCTGGATCTCCACAGAAGGGCGGTGCAGTAGCCGTTCTTCCTCACGTTAACTTTAACCCGGGAGGAGAATTCATTTTCTCCTCCCGATTTTTTTGCCGAAAAAACTTCGCAGCGCAGGCGTGGAATCGGTTAGGTTCGGCCGGTGATGCAACCTCTGGAAGTGGCGCAGGAAGCGGCCCGGGCGGCCGGCAAACTGCTTCGTTCGCACTTCGGGAAATCGCTCACCGTCAATGCGGCGAGCGCGCACGACATCAAGCTCGAGGTCGATGTGCTGGCACAGAATCTGATCACGGAAATTTTGCTTGAACGTTTTCCCGGCCACGCGCTTTACGGCGAAGAGGGAATCGTTGGCGACCAATCGAGCGACCAGCAGTGGGTGGTCGATCCACTCGATGGGACGGTGAATTTCTTCTACGGCATTCCGCATTTTTGCGTTTCGATCGCGCTCCGTTTGCGCGGTGAAGTCATCGTCGGAGTGATTTACGATCCGATGCGAGAGGAACTCTGGAGCAGCGAAAAAGGGGGAAGGCCGCGATTGAATGGGAAACCGATTTGCGTCAGCCCGCGTGACAAGCTGGCGGAGGCGGTCGTCTCGATCGGTTTCGCGAAAACGAGCGCGACGATCGAGGCGGGTCTGCCCCTGCTGCAGGAGATGGTGCATCGGGTGCGCAAATGCCGAATGTTAGGCAGCGCCGCCCTCGACATGGCTTACGTCGCCTGCGGCCGGCTCGACGCTTACATCGAGCAGGGAATCAGCCTCTGGGACATCGCCGCCGGCATCCTCCTGGTGGAAAGCGCCGGTGGCCGCGTCGAGCTGGAGCCGCGGCCGGAAAGGCCGGACAAATTCAGTATCATTGCCTCGAGCGGCCGGCTCAAATTGCGTTAGCCTAACGGGATGGTTCGATCCGGGATTGGCTACGATGCGCACCGCTTCCGCGAGGGGCGAAAACTGATCCTTGGCGGGGTTGAGATTCCGCATGCCTGCGGGCTCGAGGGACATTCGGATGCCGATGTGCTTTCGCACGCCGTTGCCGACGCATTGTTAGGCGCGATCGCTGAGCGCGATATTGGTCATCACTTTCCCAACAGCGACGAATCGATCCGCGGGATCAGCAGCCTCGAAATCCTGCGACGGGTCGGCGAAATTTTGGCGGCGAAGCATTGTCGTGTCATCAACGTCGACGCGACGCTGATCGCGGAGGCGCCCAAGATCGGACCGCACCTCGAGGCGATGAGGGAGAAGGTCGCGACCGCGCTCGGCCTCAAATCCGTCGACGTCGGGATCAAGGCGACGACGAACGAAGGCCTGGGCGCGCTCGGGCGCGGCGAAGGAATGGCCGCCCTCGCGGTGGCGAGTGTGGAGGTGGAGTAATGGAGTGCCGGGGTCATAGAGTTGCATGGCGGGCGAGGCAGATTCATCACTCCCCGACTCCACCACCCCGTGGTTCCGCCGCGCTCTGATGGCTTTGCGTTTTTTCAATACCTATTCCCGCGAGATCGAGGAGTTCCGGCCGCTCGATCCGAACGGACGCACCGTCAAAATGTACACCTGCGGCCCGACAGTTTACAGCCACGCGCACATCGGAAATTTCCGCGCCTATATTTTTGAGGACCTGCTCGAGCGGCACCTCGAGGTGCGCGGCTATCTGGTCGATCGCGTGATGAATTTGACCGACGTGGACGACAAGACGATCCGCGGCAGCCGGACCGCGAACCTTCCGTTGGGTGAATTTACCGCGCCCTTCAAGGAAGCGTTTTTCCAGGACCTCGACACGCTCCAGATCAAGCGGGCCAATGCCTACCCCGCCGCGACGGAAGAACGCTTCATCCGGGCGATGATCACGATGATTGAAAAACTGATCGCGCGCGGACTTGCCTACCAGGCGGAAGACAAGTCGGTTTACTTCCGGATCAACCGATTCCCGAATTACGGCCACCTGGCCCATTTCGATTTGTCGGAATTACGCTCCACCGGCCGGGTGAAAAGCGATGAGTATGACAAGGAGCACGTCGGTGATTTTGCGCTCTGGAAAGCGTGGGACGAAGAGGATGGCGACGTTTGGTGGGAGAGCCCGTGGGGCCGCGGGCGGCCCGGCTGGCACATCGAGTGCAGCGCGATGGCGACGGCATTGTTAGGCGAAGAGATCGACCTTCATTGCGGTGGCGTGGACAACATCTTCCCGCACCACGAGGCCGAGATTGCGCAGTCGGAAGGGTGCAGCGGGAAGCCGTTCGTGCGCTACTGGCTGCATTGCGCGCATCTCCTGGTCGACGGCCAGAAGATGTCGAAGTCGTTAGGCAATTTTTACACTCTGCGCGACCTGCTGGCCCGAGGATACAGCGGCCGGGAAGTTCGTTATGCGCTGATTCGGGTGCATTACCGTGCGCCGCTCAATTTCACCTGGGAGGGTATGGAAGAAGCGCGCCAGGCGCTGGCCCGGATCGATGAATGGCTCCGCCGGTTGCGTGAGATCGCCGCCGGTCATGGTCAGGTGGAGGAGATGAGCGATGACAAATTTGCCGAGGCGCTCGATGACGATCTCAACATCTCGGCTGCGCTCGGGCATCTTTTCGAGCAGGTCCGGGAGAGCAATCGAGCGCTCGACGGCGGCGTGACTCCGGCACGGGCGCGCGCCTGGTTGCAGTGGTGGGAGCGGATCAATCGGGTACTCGCTTTTGCCGCCGAGCAGGAAAAGCCGCCGCCGGAAATCGCCGCCCTGGCGGACGAACGAGTGCAGGCGCGGCTTGCCAAGAATTGGCAAAAAAGTGATGAATTGCGCGATGCGATCCAGGGCCGCGGCTGGGAAGTGCGAGATACCAGGGATGGCCAGGTCCTTACCCGCCAGGCCGGAGCCTGACGAGAGTAGATTGCTTCTCGCCTAACGACATGTTTACCGCCGTCGAATTCTTCGAACTCGAACACACCGCGCATTCCAAGCTCTTCGAGGCCGAGAAGTACGTCTGGGACGCGCTCAGACAAATCCCGAGTTATCTGCAGTTCCGGCTCCAGCCAGCCGTACTCGGCGATCTGATCGGGAAGCCTTATATCAGCGACGCCGTCTTTATCGGCAGCGGCACGATCGTAGAGCAGGGCGCAATCTTGAAGGGCCCGGCCTGGATCGGCGAAAACTGCCACATCCGCGCCGGTTGTTACGTCCGCGAGAACGTCATTGTCGGCAACGCCGTGGTCATGGGTAATTCGTGTGAGTTCAAGAATTGCATCGTTTTCGATCAGGCTCAGATCCCGCATTTCAGCTACGTGGGCGACTCGATTGTTGGCTACAAGGCGCATCTCGGCGCAGGCGTGATTCTGTCCAACGTCAAACTCGATCATGCCGAGATTTCTGTCGCGGCGACCGATGGCCTGATCGCAACCGGCCTGCGGAAATTTGGCGCGATCATCGGCGACCGGACAGAGATCGGCTGCAACGCGGTTCTCAACCCCGGCTCCGTCGTGGGGCGCGACTGCATCATTTATCCCGGGACAAACTTCCGCGGCGTCCTGCCCGCGAATAGCATCGTCAAAGTGCGACAGACAACGCAGGTGTTGAGCCGGCGAGACCGGAACGACGCCTGAGAAACGAGCGGCGGATGGGAGGGGAATAGCTTTGCTCCGGACGCCGTTGCGGCGCAACCGGCGGAAAGCAGCGCAATCGAGATCAGCAAGAATGCGCGTGTCATGGTTAGCAGTTAAGCGTGGAATCCCAATGGAGCATGATGCGCGAGCCGTGCGGTGGTTCACCGCAGGTTGTTTGATCGTGTTCATATCTTCCGTCTCTGGGACCGGCAAAAACAAGAACTGCGCAGTCCTTCGCAAGATTGGTGGAGCGAGTCCAGCCGCAATCTCGATGAGTTGAAGATGATGAAGGCTGTAACGCCGACGACCAGCGCTTCGGAGTCGAGGCGCGACGCCTGGGACCCACGGGAGATCGATCGATTGCGGCGCGAGCTGGAGGAGATCCGCACGCATCTTCTTCGACTGGAAAATGAATTCCGACCTCACCTGGCGCGTCACGCTGCCCACCAGAAGAGCGCACGCAACCTGGTCCACTACCTCGCCCTGCGCGGTCACGACATTCGGCAACTGCAGGAGCGGCTGGCGGCGCTTGGCCTCTCGTCGCTGGGCCGGACTGAATCGCATGTCCTGGCCGGAATCGAGGCCGTTTTGAAGGTGCTCCAGCGTCTGGCCCGGCGCGATAAGCAGATGGCGGTACGGGCCGAACCGCCACTTGATTTTGCGGAAGGCGCAAAGCTCCTGCGCGTCAACACCGACGCGCTGCTGGGGCCCGCCCCGCGCCAGCGCAACGTTCGCATCATGGTGACAGTGCCGCGAGAAGCGGCGGATGATTTTCAGTTCGTTCGCGATCTGTTGGCCGGCGGGATGGATTGCATGCGCATTAACTGTGCACACGACGACAAAACGGCGTGGGCCCGGATGCTTGCCAACCTGCAAAAGGCGAAGGAGGAACTGGGTCGCGATTGTCGCGTCGTGATGGATTTGACCGGCCCGAAACTGCCTACCGGATCGATCGACCCAGCGTCGCAGATCCTGAAATGGCGTCCGCCGCGAGATAGGAATGGTCGTATAACCACCCCGGAGCGGGTGCCGGAAGCAGCGTCATTATACCGCGGTTTTCTCCAACACCGCGCGCCCACGAACTCGGGAAGACGCACGACTGGGTTGTCCTCTTTTGCGATAACGGCCCCACCGAGGATCGCTTAACCGTCATCACGTCCGAGGTTGGCCCTTTGCAGGGCCGCCGCCTCGTCGCCGGCGGCGAATCGGAATGCGCGAAATATTATTCGCAGACCGCAAGGTCCGATGTGCACGGCGTCGCCTAGTCCCCCCAGCCGAAAAACGCGAAGGTCACGCCGACCGTATCGATAAATCCGTGAGCCAGAATGCAGGCCCAGAGATTCCGCCCCGAGACCATGTAAGTCGCCCCCAGGATCAGGCCGGCCGTCCCTGAGTCGACAATTCCAGTCGGCCCTTTGTAGTAATGCCCGTAGCCAAACAAGACCGATGCCAACACGGTCGCCACCCAGAAGGCGGCGGTTGATCCCCCGGCGGCCTCGCCCGCCCGAAGGGTCAGATAGCCACGATACACAATCTCTTCGCCGAAGGCGGCGAATGTCCAAACAATCAGGAGTGCGAGGAACGCTATCTTAACGTTCCCCGTAATCTGCTCGGCACCCCCCGGAGCCCGACTGGGTGGCCAGAAATGCGTGCCTAACGGGTCGATCACGAAACTCCCGAGAGCGAGCCTGAGCGCCGCCGCCGCGAGTGCGATCAGGAAAATCCGCGACCACGAAGCCGGTCGCTTCAAGCCGATGGCCGACCATCCGCCGTTGCGCACCCGTACCGAGAGCAAACCAAGCAAGAACAGGATCGGCACTTCGTTAGGCAGAAGATGATAAACATTGTGACCAATCACAATGCCCGCTCCAAGGACAAACTCGCAGGCACTGAGCGTGCGCCGATTCATCCGCAATCTCTTACGTTCTCTGGTCCGCCGGCGAAACTCGAAAAATTCCCTTTTTCACTTGGAGAGAACCGATGTGCGTGACGTCCTCCCCACAAAGCAATCAGCCGACGTTTTGTCTCTGGCCGGAGCAGCGATACATGGCCGGCAAGAATTGGATAGGGAAACGCAATTCACGGAGAGCGCATGACCTCTTCGCGGGGAGATATATACTTTAAAAGGAGGCGTCATGAAAATAAAGGAGAAGGTATCCGCGAGTATTGATCCGGCTCGCGTGGCCCTGTTGCTTGGAGTGACTGTGGGGTTGGGGATTGTGGTGCATGAGGGTTTCTTCCTCGTCGCCGGAGCGATTGCGGTCGGAGCTCTTTCCGCAGCGATTGCCAACGTTATTCACGATCATACCGAGAGCGTCCCGATAAGGCCGCAACATCGCCACTGAGATGAAAGAACACGGACATTCGAATGTTGCTCCGCCGCTGCTGGAAGAGGAGATCGCGCCGCCGGGGGAAACCAGGATGCTTCAGATCCCGGCGGGCGAAGTGACATTGACCGGCGACTTGGAGATCCCGGAAAAAGCGCGAGGCCTCGTTCTCTTTGCGCATGGCAGCGGGAGCAGCCGGCGCAGCCCGCGTAATCAGGCCGTGGCCGAAGTCCTGCGCGACGCTGGCCTCGGCACTTTGCTCTTCGATCTGCTCACGCCGGAAGAGGAAGTGGAGGATGCTTACAGCGGCCATCTTCGCTTCGATATCGGGATGCTGAGCCGCCGCCTCGTGCTGGTGACTCGGGAAATCGCGGACGATCCCGTTTCACGAAATCTCGGTATCGGTTACTTCGGTGCGAGTACCGGTGGTGCGGCGGCCTTGCGCGCAGCGGCCGCGCTCGGGACAACCGTTGGCGCCGTCGTCTCTCGTGGCGGCAGGCCGGATCTGGCCGGCGAAGCCCTCGTCCATGTTAAAGCGCCCACCCTGCTCATCGTGGGCGAGCGCGATGAAGAAGTCCTGAAGTTGAACCAACACGCCTATGTACAACTTCGGTGCGAAAAGTCGCTCGCGGTCGTGCCACACGCGACGCACCTGTTCCAGGAACCCGGCGCCCTTGAGGAAGTGGCACGCCTGGCGGGGGATTGGTTTTGCAAACACCTGAGGCCGCGCACCCATGAGAACGCAATTTCGTGACCGTTGCGAGGCCGGCGAACTGCTGGCCGCGAAGTTGACTCATTACGCCAACAAACCAGACGTCATCGTGCTGGCGCTGCCTCGCGGCGGCGTCCCGGTTGGCGCGCAGGTGGCGAAAAAATTAAATGTGCCGCTGGATGTGTTTGTCGTGCGCAAACTGGGTTTGCCCGGGCACCCGGAGCTGGCGATGGGCGCGATCGCAAGCGGCGGAGTGCGGGTTTTCAACGGCGACGTGGTGAACGCCTTTCGCATTCCCGACGAAGTCATCAACGCCGTCACCGCGGATGAGTTCCAGGAACTAAAGCGACGCGAGCAATCCTATCGCGACGATCTTCCGCCGCCGGAGGTCGAAGGCAAGACCGTGATTATTGTCGATGATGGAATCGCAACCGGCTCGACGATGGTGGCTGCGATCTCGGCGCTGCGGCAGTTAAACGCCGCTCGCATCGTGGTCGCCGCGCCCACCATGGCGCGGACAACCTGCGATTATCTGCGCGAAACCTCTGACGAGGTCGTGGCCGTGATCGTGCCGGAGGAATTTTACGGCGTCGGTCAATGGTATGAAGATTTTTCGCAAACCAGCGACGAGGAAGTGCACCGGCTTCTCACGGAACTGAACCACCGGGATACTCCGGCTCCGGCATGAGCGCGTTAACCGATCACATCAGCCTGGCCGCGAAACCGCTGGCCGGTTCGCCTAACGACTATGATGCGCTCCTGGAAATGGTGGGCGAGGCGCGCTTCGTCCTCCTCGGCGAAGCGAGTCATGGCACGCATGAATTTTACCGGGAACGCGCTCTCATTACCAAGAGGCTGATCTACCAGCGCGGCTTCAACGCCGTCGCGGTGGAAGCGGATTGGCCCGACGCCTACCGCATCAATCGTTTCGTCCGCGGCGAAGGGGAGGATGTCGACAGCGTGGAAGCGCTGAGCGGTTTCCGCCGTTTCCCGCAATGGATGTGGCGCAACGCCGATGTGCTCGATTTCGTTGGCTGGCTGCGCGAGCATAACGACGACCAGGCTTTTCCGAACCGGAAAGCCGGGTTTTACGGCCTCGATCTCTACAGCCTGCACGCCTCGATCGAAGCCGTGCTCGGTTATCTCGACAGGATTGACCCGGAAGCGGCCAAACGGGCGCGGCACCATTACGGTTGCTTCGAGCATTTCGGCAGGGAGATCGAGACCTATGGTTATGCGGCCGGCTTCGGATTAGCGCCGACCTGCGAAGCTGCGGTCGTCAACGAACTGGTCGCGCTCCGGCGCAAGGAAATGGATTATCTCCAGCGCGACGGCCGGGTGGCGGCGGACGCCTACTTTTGCGCGCAACAAAACGCCGTCGTCGTCCGGGACGCGGAGGAGTATTACCGCAACATGTTTCGGCGGGAAGTGTCTTCCTGGAACCTGCGTGACACCCACATGATGGGGACGCTGGTCTCGTTAGGCGAGCATCTCAGCAAAGCGCAGGGCGCGCCGGCCAAGATCGTCGTCTGGGCGCACAACTCACACCTGGGCGACGCGCGCGCCACAGAGATGGGCGAGCGCGGTGAATTGAATCTCGGGCAGCTGGTGCGCGAACGCTTTGGCAAAGAGTCGGTCTCGGTCGGTTTCACCACTTACACCGGCTCGGTGACGGCGGCATCGGATTGGGACGCGCCCGCCGAACGAAAGCAAGTTCGCCCGGCGCATCGCGACAGTTACGAAGCACTCTTGCACGAGGTCGACACGCCGCGTTTCTTTCTCAACCTGCGCGATAATGCCCGGCTCGGGGCCTACCTGCGCACCGAACGACTCGAGCGCGCCATCGGCGTGATCTATCGCCCGGAGACCGAAGTGCAGAGTCACTACTTTCAGGCGCGGCTTCCGGACCAGTTCGACGGGATTCTGCACTTCGATCACGCCCGCGCGGTCGAACCGCTGGAACGCAGCGCCGCATGGGAACTCGACGAAGTGGAAGAAACGTTCCCGAGCGGATTGTGAGCAACCCGCCCTCCGGAGCGGATGATCTTTTTGTCGCGCCGGAGGACACGCTCTTCCGCTTGCTTGGCACGGCCGAAACCGGCCTAACGAACGACGAAGCAAGTGCGCGTCGGCGCCAATCGGCTTCAGGCAAGAGAGCCCGATCATTCTCATCGAGATCGGCGCTGCCATTCTCTCGATCTTTCTGCGTGACGTGCCCGATGCGGTCATCATTGGGCGAGGGCGGCATCGAGGTCTTCTCCGGTGCCCGCGTTTTGGTGTCTCAGCTTTTTCCCGGCTGTGTCGATAGTGATTCCGCTGAAGCGGAATCAATAGCAACTTCTGTGACCCCGGAGGGGACCGATTGACTTCGTTCGCCGGCACTAGACGAACCGCCGGATTCGCTGGTATAAGCGGACGTGCCAATGGTTTCTCCAACTCGCGAATTCGAAAACCTACCGCTTTTGAAGTGGCCAGGAGGCAAACGGTGGCTCTCGCCGCGATTGACACAGATGCTCGAGAGAGTGGAGTTCAATCGCTACTACGAACCATTCTGTGGTGGCGCAGCGCTCTTTTTTCGACTTGCTCCAAAAAGCGCAATTCTGTCGGACACAAATATCGAATTGATAAATTGTTATCAGCAGATCCGTGATGCGCCAAACGCAGTAATTGCCGCACTGACGCGGCACAAGAACACTGAAGCTGGCTATTACGCGGTACGGAACACTCGCCCGCGGAACCCGGCAACTCGTGCTGCGCGCATTGTATACCTCACGACGCTTTCGCCAACGCAACCTCGAGAGTTGCGCTACGTGGCGCTGCAGATGTTTTTCGGTTCGGTGAAGAAGTGGAGGGCTTCAGTTCGCCCTTCGCTTCGACGCGACAGACGCGGACAGATCGCAGCTGACACAGCTGCCTCTACAGGGACTCTTGAAATGCTCAAAGGTTGATCCGCCTACGCGCGAGCCGCCTTCGGGAACACTACGGCGAGCCATGGGCTCCGGCGCGACAGGAATTGGGAGCGTCTCACACTAAGGGCGCAAAGGGGCACGGAGGAGGCAAAGCTGAAAACGCTAACACGCTGAAAACTGACCGCGTAAAATGAGCAGGCGGCGTGACGGGAATCGCGGATCTGCTTTGCGAGATCTTGGCGAATGCGGTAACATTCGAATCGGTGAGCGTGCAGGAAATTATCGAGCAGATTAAGGCGTTACCGGCAGGCGAACGCGCCCGAATCGCGAAGTTCGTCGTGGAAAATGATGATTCCTGGATCCCGGAGTCGTTCAAGCAGGGCATGGCCGACGCCGCTGCTGGCCGTGTCGCGGAGGTGGACACCGTCTTGAGCGGAGCGAAGCCGCCGCCGCGCGCGGCGGAATGAATTACGTCTTCAAGGCCACCCAGCGGTTCTGGGAAAGTTTTTACGCGCACTCTTCAACGCAGAAAGAGTCCACCCGCCGGGCCTGGGAGCTTTTCAAGGTGAACCCCTTTTGACCCGCGGTTGCGCTCTCACAGGATTTACAAGCTCTTGGCGCGGTACGGGCGCACCATTTTCGCGGTCGAGGTGGAGTCCGACTTGCGCGTCGTTTTTTATGTTGAAGGCGATGTCGTCGTCACGGTGGACATCGGCTCGCACGCGATTTATCGCTGACAGAATGGGGAGTGGGGAAGGCTGTGCCTTCCGGTTATTGGTTATTCGCCACGGCGAATCCGTCCATTGGCGGATCGGTTACTGGGAAACAGCGGTCACCGCAAATCTTGAAGCTTGCCGGCACGAATGTCCTCCCGCGCCTCGGGCAGGATTTGGATCCTCACGAGGTTCGACGACGAATATCCGCTTTAGCCTTTTCCCAATCGATAAATTTCGATTTCCCCGATTGGATCTTCTGTTCGCGATCGCAGAGCTCTTTTTCGTGCCAGGCCGGCGACTTCACCGATTGAGGTTTGGACGACAAACTTTGCCAAAGGGCTTCCATCGTTTGGAGTTTCTCTTCAACGCTCAGCTTGGGAATGGCTGTGCGAATTTCCTCCGCGGTGCTGATCGTAAAAGCTTACCTGAGAGGTGCCAAATTGGAAAGGCGAAAGAAGCCTTTGAAACGCTGAAACGCTGAAACGCTGACATGCAGGAATGGGGGAGGTTTCACACGAAGGTCACAAAGGAGACCGGAGGAAATGCGGAGTTCGGATTGCGACGGAATAAGATCGAGGGCGGGAGCAGGTTTGGGCGGTGGCGGTGGAAGCGCAGGCGGAACTCGATCCCGGGCAGAAAGCGGCAAATGCAACAAAGTCATTCCTGGCTAATCTGAGCAGGATGACGATCGAGAGCCCGCACGTTTCTGTGACCGGAACGTCGCGCGGACTGCCCCCTATTTTCTCTGCCGGAGCGAATGATCTTTTTGTCGCGCCGCAGGACACGCTCTTTCACGTCCTCGGCACGGCCGAAACCGGCCTAACAAACAAAGAAGCGAGTGCGCGTCTGGAGCGCGGCGGCGCCAATCGGCTCCGAGCGAAAGACCGCGCCACTGGTCCGGCCCTGCTCCTGCGACAATTCGCCAGCCCGATCATTCTCATCCTGATCGGCGCCGCTCTGCTCTCGATCTTTCTCCGCGACGTGACCGACTCGGCGATCATTCTCACGATCGTCCTCCTAAGCGGGTTGCTTGGCTTTTCGCAGGAATATGGCGCGGCCACGGCGGTGGCAAAATTATCCGCGATCGTCGCCACCAAAGTACGCGCCCTGCGTGATGGCGCAGAAACCCTCGTGCCGATCGAAGAAATTGTTCCCGGCGACATCGTCCTGCTATCCGCCGGCGCGATCATCCCGGCCGACTGCCGGCTGCTCGAAGCGCATGACCTTTTTGTGAACGAAGCGGCGCTGACCGGCGAAACTTTTTCCGCGGAAAAAACTCCGGCGGCGCTCTCTTCGGCGACGCCGCTGGCACAACGCCGCAACGCCGTTTTCATGGGGACGCACGTCGTCAGCGGCGCCGGAAAAGCCTGCGCCATCCAAACCGGCCGAGCGGCGGAGTTCGGCAAAGTTTGCGAGACGCTCCGGCTGCGGCCGCCGGAGACGGAGTTCGAGCACGGCATTCGGCGCTTCGGTTATCTGCTCGCCGAAGTGACCTTTCTCCTCGTTCTCGCGATTTTCACGTTCAACGTTTACTTCCATAAACCGGTTCTCGATTCGCTCCTCTTCGCGCTCGCGCTTGCCGTCGGCCTGACCCCGCAACTACTGCCGGCCATCATCAGCATCAATCTTTCCCACGGCGCGCGCCGCATGGCTGCGCGCAAAGTCATCGTGAAGCGGCTCGCCGCGATCGAGAATTTCGGGAGCATGAACGTGCTCTGTTCGGATAAGACCGGCACACTGACGGAAGGCGAGGTGCGGGTGCAGGCCGCGCTCGATCCGTCAGGCAAGACCAGCGCGCAGGTTTTGTTCTATGCCTGGCTCAACGCCGCGCACGAAACCGGATTCATCAATCCGATCGACCGGGCGATTCGGGAGGCGCCGGTCGCGGAAAGCAACGGCTGGGAAAAGCTCGATGAGATTCCCTACGATTTTTTGCGCAAACGCCTGAGCGTACTTGTGCAAAAGGATACGCGGCCGCTCCTCGTGACCAAGGGAGCGTTGCGCGAGACGCTCGAAATTTCCGCGCGGGCGCAACTGGGAGATGGTTCGTTCGTTGCCCTCGACACCGTTCTGGCGGAAGTCGAGCGACACTGGGAAGAATTCAGTCACGAAGGTCACCGCGTTCTCGGGGTGGCCTATCGTGAAATGGCAGGCCGGACAACGATCACGCGGGCCGACGAGAGCGAAATGATTTTTGCCGGGTTCGTCGTCCTGTCAGATCCGCCGAAACCAGGAATTCGCGCCACGATCGACGAGCTGAAGCAACTCGGCATCACGCTCAAGGTCATCACCGGGGACAATGCGCTCATCGCCGAACACGTCGCGCGCGAGGTGGGCCTGGGGGAAGCGCGCATTCTCAGCGGACCCGAGATGCGCGAGATGAGCGCACAAGCGCTGACCCGCCGCGTGAGCGAGGTCGACGTCTTTGCCGAGATCGAGCCGATGCAAAAGGAGCGCATTATTCTCGCGCTCAAGAAAGCGGGCCACGTCGTCGGTTATCTGGGCGACGGAATCAACGACGCGCCGGCGCTGCACGCGGCGGACGTAGGGCTATCGGTCGACAGCGCGGTCGATGTCGCGCGCGAAGCGGCGGATTTTGTATTGCTCGAACACGATCTCGAAGTGCTGGTGGACGGGGTGCGGGAAGGACGGCGGACTTTCGCCAACACCCTGAAGTATGTCTTCATCGCGACGAGCGCGAACTTTGGCAACATGTTCAGCATGGCGGGCGCGTCGCTTTTCCTCCCGTTTCTGCCGCTCCTCCCAAAACAGATCTTGCTCATCAATCTGCTGACCGATTTTCCGGAGATGACGATCGCCGGAGATAATGTCGATCCTGAGATGGTGCAGGCGCCGAGGCGCTGGGACATTGGCTTCATCCGCCGCTTCATGCTCGTCTTCGGCCTCATCAGCTCGGTCTTCGATTACCTCACCTTTGGCGTCCTCTTCTGGTTGCACGCCAACGTCGCGCAATTTCGCACCGGCTGGTTCATCGAGTCGATCATCTCGGCTGCGCTCATCGTGCTCGTCGTGCGCAGCCGCCGGCCATTTTTCAAAAGCCGGCCGAGCAAACTTCTCGCGCTGGCCACGGTTGCGATCGTGATCGTGACGGCCGTGACGCCATATTTGCCCTTGGCCGGCGTGCTCGGTTTTCAGCCGCTGCCGATGTATTTCTATCTTGTTCTCGGCCTTGTTATCCTGGGTTACATCCTAACCGCAGAACTCGCCAAATCGCTTTTTTATCGGCAGAACAACGGAGCCCAAACAAGAAGTAATTTATGATAAAAGACCTATTCTCAGCCGCCACCACGACCCTGATCGCGTGCGCCGCCTTGCAGCCCTACGTCGCCGCGGCCGCGAAGGAAAGTGCGGCAAACCAATTCATGCACCAGGCAGACTTCAAAGAGTTGGCGGCTCGGTTCGAAGATCCCGCGCGCGCCGCATGGCAGAGGCCGGAGAAGGTCATCGCCAACCTCGGGCCGCTCGCGGGCAAGACCGTGGCCGACATCGGCGCCGGCACCGGTTACTTTTCTTTCCCGATCGCAAAGCAGGCGGCCAAGGTGATCGCGATCGACATCGACCAGCGGTTTCTCGATTACATCGAGCAGAAAAAACAGACGCAAAAAATCGGCGCCAACATCGAGACTCGTTTGACGAAACCGGATTCGCCGGGACTCAAGCGGGGCGAAGCCGACTTGGTGCTGATCGTGGACACCTATCACCACATCGAGGGAAGAGTCGAATATTTCAAGAAACTCAAGAAGTGTCTTCGCAAGGATCGTGTGCTCGCGATCATCG
>JBOHXL010000091.1:0-40948 GCA_050736975.1 Chthoniobacterales bacterium
TGCCCTGATTTGACGGACAGTGGGCTTGGGGTCAAAAACCCGAAGGAGAGCCCACATGAAAACACAGATCAGTAAACCAGCTCGTGAGCGAACGAGCTTCACGCAGGAGTATAAGCAGGAGGCGCTCGAATTATGGCGCGCCAGTGGCCGCAGCGCGGCCAAGATTGCAACGCAGTTGGGGATTCGCCCACCGCTGCTCTACCGCTGGGCCCGCACAGAGCGAGCGCCAGGTGATCCTGGAGGCGGAGATTCAGCGTTTACGGGCGGAGAACGCCAAGCTCTTAGAACAGCGCGAAGTCCTAAAAAAATCACTGGGCATCCTCTCCGAAGCGTCCGATTCGGGGTCAGAGCTCACTATCGACACTCCACTTCGACGCCGGTTTTCCGTTTGGAAAAACAACGGCGGGCAAGCCCGACTGGCGGCTCTCGGTTCGAAGCTTTCGAGCGACGCGAGCGAACGCTCGCGCAGCGCGGACCACGAATGCGGGCGTTTTCGTTGTCCCGTTCGTTTTTCGTTTCGCTCTCATGAGTCAATCAGTTGCCGGACGGAATCTCTTCCGTCGGTGACGGTGGCCGGCAAACGTCGGCAGTATGGTCGTCGATTTCACGAACTCTCGTCGTCTTCACGGTAGCGGAGAGTTGAATAAGCCGGCCGACTTTGCGGATCTTCTCCTCAAACGATTCCTGGGCAAGCGCGCGGCGTAGCTCCGTCTTCATGGCTTGGGCAGTTTCAGATTATATCGCCGGAGGATGTCATCCAAGAGCGTTTTGTCGATCGCCGCCTGTTCGAGTAATTGCTCGATGCGCGCCAGATCCTTGTGGCGTCCGACGCTGGCGGCGATGGCGATGATGTATTCAGGTCGGAAAACCTTTGCCGGCACGCCCTCATATTCGATCTCGCGCGCTTCGTGGACCGCTTCCTCCGTGAGTCCAGCGGCGGCAAGAAATTGAACGGGGAAGCCATGGACGAGAAGGTGCTCGCGCTCGACGCGCCAGCCGCGCTCCTGCAAATGCGAATAAATGGCAGGAATTCCCGCAGTCAGACCTTTGTCGGCAGCGACGAAAATGATGTCGGCGTCGTAGGTCGTGAATGGTTCGACGTAGTAGATCGCCGCGAGTGCGCCGCCCAAGGCGTAGTCTTTGATCAGGCCGGCGGCAACCAGCTCATTCGCCGCGCGAAGGACATCCGCCAGCGGGATGCCTCGTGATTCTTCGCTCATTGGATGTTGTCCGTTTCAAGTTCGCTTCGGCAGGATGCCGGAGGGCACTAAGCATCACGACAATGAGGGATTCGCTGCACTCTCACAACTTGAATCCGCGCCGCGTAAAAGGCTTCGCCTCACGCGACCTCGTCGGTTTACCCTGACGGGCTGTGATCGTTCACCTTATCGACGGCACTTACGAATTATTCCGGCACTTCTACGGGCTACGCCGGTTCACGAAAGGAAAGGACCGGCCGTACGGCGCGGTCGTTGGCGTATTGCAGGCTGTGTTGCAAATGCTGGAGAGCGGCCGCGTAAAAGACTTCGTCTCACGCGGCGAGGGTGCGACCTATCTCGGCGTGGCCACTGACCACGTGATCGAATCATTTCGCAATCGGCTTTGTGCGGATTACAAGACCGGCGACGGCATCGAGCCCGCGCTGCGGGCGCAATTTCATCCGCTCGAGGAGGCGCTGGCGGCGATGGGGGTTGTCGTCTGGCCGATGATCGAGTTCGAAGCCGATGATGCGCTCGCTTCGGCCGCGCATCTCGCGTCGAAAAACAAGAAGGTCGAGAGGGTCGCGATCTGGACGCCCGACAAGGATCTGGCGCAATGCGTGCGAGGGACGCGCGTGGTGCAGATCGACGGCCGGCGCAAGATCATGCGCGATGCGGCTGGGGTCCGCGAAAAGTTCGGGGTCGATCCGCCGCTTATCCCGGATCTGCTCGCGCTAGTGGGCGATGCGGCCGACGGCTACCCCGGCATCCCTGGGATCGGCCCAAAGACCGCCGCCCAGCTTTTGAACCGCTACGGTACGATCGAAAAATTCCCGTCAGACGTTCTCGGCAAACAGCGCGATCTCGCCTTGCTCTTCAAGAAACTCGCAACGCTGCGGACCGATGCGCCGCTCTTTAAAAAGGTCGAGACGCTGCGCTGGCGCGGACCGACACCGTCATTTGCAGCCTGGGCAAAGCGGATGAAATCGCCGCGGCTGATCGAGAGGCTTCAAAAGCTGACACGCTGAACAACTGAAATTGAAATGCCGCTGCCGTAACGGATCCCGCCGTCGCGGGAACGGCCGGGCTTTCAATGGAGCGCCTCGGGAAGGCGCGACATGGACGGATGGAGCGCGATCGCACGACTTGGAACTCTGGAACTCTCCGTGCGGGACAAATCACTCGCGGATTGTCAGTTTCCAGCCAAACTGGGACACGGGAGGAATTCATGAACGGGCATCACGCGGCGGGCGATCTCACGCAGGCTAACGAAATTCTCGAGTCGATCCTGTCCAACATGGGAGATGCCGTGATCGTGGCGGGCCGGGATGAGAAATTCATTGTCTTCAACCCAGCCGCGCAGCGCTTATTCGGCGAAGGCGCGACTGACATCACTTTGGCGGACTGGTCGCGGCGGCATGGTCTCCACCTGCCGGACAAAGTGACGCTTTTCCCGAGCGATCAAACGCCTCTGGCGCGGGCGATTCGAGGCGAGGAGACGAACCGTGTCGAAATGTTCGTCAGGCCAGCGCAAGCTCCGAGGGGGCTTTGGACGCGGGTCAACGGCCGGCCTTTGCGCGCAGCCGATGGCGAGGTCATCGGCGGTGTCATTGTCTGCCGGGATATCACAGAAGCGAAAGAAGAAGAATTCTTCCGAGCTGGGCAAAGTCGAGTCCTGGAACTGATCGCGAAGGACGCGGCGTTGAGCGAGATCCTGACGAACCTTGTCCTGCTGATGGAGGGTCAGGCGGAAGGATTGCGATGTTCGATCCTCCTTTTGAGTCGCGATGGCATCCATGTCCAGCATGGCGCGGCGCCGAATCTTCCGGAAGTTTATGTGAAGGCGGTCGATGGCGCCCCGATTGGACCACGCGCCGGTTCGTGCGGCACAGCAATGTACACGCGCCAACCGGTCGTCGTGACCGATGTGCTAACCGACCCACTCTGGGCGGACTACCGCGAACTCGCGAAAATTTCCGGGCTGCGCGCTTGCTGGTCGACTCCGATTATCTCATCGCAGGGCGAGGTGCTCGGCTCCTTCGCCATGTATCGCCAGGAATCACGCGGCCCACGCCCCGAAGAGCAGCGACTCACGGAAGTCGCCACCCACCTTGCCGGAATCGGAATCGAGCGGCAACGCGCGAAGGCAGAGTTGCTCGCGCTCAACGCTGAACTGGAACATCGGGTAAAAGAGCGGACGCGCGAACTGCGCGAAAAAAACCAGCAAATGGAGGAAGAGCTGCAGATGGCGCGCGAGCTGCAGGTCGCGTTGTTGCCACGGCAGTTTCCCGCCATCCCGGTTGGCACCCCGCCGGATGAGAGCGCTCTAAGTTTTCTCAGTCTCTACTTTCCTACCGGTGATGTGAGCGGTGACTTCTTTAGTGTTTTTCCTGTAGGCGAACAAGCGGCGGGCGTACTGATCTGCGATGTCATGGGGCACGGGGTGCGTTCCGCGCTTATCACCGGAATGATCCGAGGGCTGGTAGAAGAGCATGCGCAATTCGCGGCTGATCCAGGGGTATTGCTCACGCGCATCAACCGCGCGCTGACCGTGATCCTACAGCAGGCCGGCACCACAATGTTCGCGACCTGTTTTTATGTGGTCGCCGACGTGCAGCGGGCGGAACTGCGTTTCGCCAACGCCGGACACCCGTGTGCGCTCCACGTGCCGTGCGGCGGCGCTTCCGTCGAAAAGCTCGACGACGAGCAATCTCGAGGTCCGCTCATGGGAATTTTCCCTTCTGCCACCTACGCGACTGCGACCCGTTCGATGGCGCAAGGTGACCGCGTCATGCTTTTCACTGATGGACTTTACGAGGTAGAGGATGCGACCGGCGCGTTCTTCAATGTGGAGCAGCTCCGAGCGACTGTCAGTCGTCACGCCGCTCTGGTGCCGGAGGAATTCTTCGACCGGGTGCTGGGCGATATCCGCAAATATTCCCAAAGCGAGACCTTCGCGGATGACGTCTGCGTTGTCGGGATGCAGATTCGACGCACCGATTAAGGCATCGGTGGCAGGCTTGGGCCGATCGGATGAAAGCGCCGTGGCTGCTCGAGCGCTGCGACCGCGTAAAGCTGCGCCACGCGGTTTTGCTGGAGTGACCAGCCTTCGCCTGAAAGGGCTGCGGGGAGCAGAGCGGTGCAAGGGTGAGAGGGGCGAAATTTTGATCTTGACATTTAGAGCGCGCGCAGGCCCGATCCGTCTCGTCAGGCAAAAGTCAGTAAAGACTAAATAGAAAGTCACCCAATGAAAACAGTCCGATTGTTCGTCCTAGGTTGTCTTGCTCTCCTGGTCGCACCGCTCGCGCTGGCCCAAAATCAACATGCCTTTATCTGGAATCCCGGCACCGGGATGACGGATCTTGGCAGTCTCGGTGGCAATAGCACCGCGATTGGTATTAATGATAGCGGCGAAGTCTGCGGCTACTCCTATCTCGCCGATAACGTCAACTACCACGCCTTTACCTGGACGGCGGCCGGCGGGATGGTCGATATCGGTACCGATAGGGGGCTGTCCACTCGGGCATGGGCGATCAATTCCTCCGGTGATTTGGCTGGCGATAATGACACCCTGCTGCCCTTCTATTGGTCGCCCAGTGGTGGCTTTGTGCTGATCGGTTCTCAGTCAGGCTATAACTTTGCCTTTGGAATCAATGATCAGAGCGAGGTGACGGGACAATTCTATGTCCCGCGTCGCAGCGTCCAGGCATTCCTTTGGAGCCCAACCCTCGGCTTTCACACCATCGGGGACTTATCGGGCGGCCAAAGTGTCGGCAACGCCATCAATAATCGTCAACACATTACCGGGACGGCGAATCTCAGCTCGGGCCAGTATGTGGCCTTTCTGGTGAAGAAGATCGGCAAGATGGTCCAGATCGCCCAGGTCCCGGGTATTAACTACACGGCTGGGGAAGCGATTAACGATCGCGACGAAGTCGTCGGGGTCGCAATCGACACCTCGAACCAGTATACCGGTTTCTACTGGAGTCAGGCTACCGGGATGGTGCTGCTGCAGACCCTCGGCGGCACTCATAGCGCCGGATTCGGCATTAATAGCAGCGGAATAGCCACGGGTGACGCCGAGAATAGTGCGGGAGCATTGCATGCTGTGACCTGGGCGAACAGCGGCGCGACGCCGGTCGATCTCGGAACACTGGGCGGTACGAACAGTATTGCCCGCGCGATTAACAGTTCCGGACAGGTCGTCGGCGTGTCCGACGTGCCATAGCCTGGCGAATCACTGCAGCAGGCGGTCGCGCGAATCAAAGCGGAAAGCGGGACGCGGACCTAGAACCAGCAAAACAAGCTACAGTAGGAAACGCCCGGAAGGCCGGACGCGTTCTAGTGAAGTGTGCGGGCGGCTGCCGTAGCGGGCGCGGTCGGCCCGGTGCGGGAGAGAAATATCAAAAGCTGAAAGTCTGAAACGCTGACACCTAGAAATGGGTGACAGCAGGCAATCCAAAAGCTAAAAAACCGGCACTGAAACGCTGCCAGAATGGTTCTCCGCGGCGGGAGGTTAACGGATGATCGCTGTGCACCTGCTTCTCCAGGTTCACTGCGTAACTGAACAGTTCGCGCTCCCTCTTCTGTCGCCGCATCATGATGGGACCAACGCTTTACCAAATTGCCATCCTCTTAGCTACCACGGCAAACCCTGAAATCACCAGAGCTGAATGCGTCGGGATTGGCTCGCGCACGACCGGCAACGAGCTGAACAAAGCGGATGTTACTTCGTCGCAGTGACCTGCGGCGGCAAGGGCTCGGGGGCCGCGGTCGGCGGTCGCTTTTTCCAGAAATAGCCGATCGCCACCAGGAGGACGAGCGCGACTGCGCACAGGCCAAAGACATGGCGAATGCCGAATTGTTTCGCGAGGAAGCCGCTCAGAACAAGGCCGGCGATCTGCGCGGTGAAGATGAGAGACATGAAGGCGGAGCCGATCCGGCCGAGCATGGCCGGCGGCGTTTCCTGTTGCATCATGGTTTGGGCGGGAATGACAATCCCGGCTACGGCAAGGCCGATCAGGAAGTCGCCCAGAAAGGTCGTCCAGATTTGAGTGAAGACCGCGAGAAAGACCAAGCCAAAGGCGATGCCGCCGAGGCCCAGAAAGACCAGAGCTTCGTTCGTTAGGCGTTTGGCGAAAGTGCTGACGAAGTTGGTGCCAACGAGCATGCCGATGCCGATGAGAGCGCTGGCGATGCCGAAGATGCGCGTGGCGGCGTGAAGATCTTCGCGCACGTAAACGGCGATGAGTGGTCCGAAGCACCCGAGCACAAACATTCCCGAAGCGAGGGCGAGAGTAACAAAGAGCAATCCCGCGTGATGAAAGATGAAGCTGAGTCCCTGCTTCGCATCCTGCCAAACCCGCCCGATCGCGGATGAGGTGGAAGAGGAGTTTGGCGTTTGTGCGACGGACGCGCCGGCATTGATCGGTTGAACAAAGGGGACCGATAGAATCAGGAGCGCGGAGGCGACGAAGCTCAGGCTATCGGCCAGATAACAACTGCTCGCCCCGAATGACGCCACGAGGAAAGCCGCGGCCGCCGGCCCAATGATACGCATGCCAAACATCACTTGCTGGATCAGCGCGTTGGCCGAACGCAATCCATGCAGCGGCACGGCCGACCGAATCGCCACCCCTTGCGCCGGGCTGAAGAAACTCGAGACTACGCTGATCGCGGCGAGGATAAGGTAAAATTGCCAGATATGGGCGGCGACGAGGAGCAACAGGACAAGTCCGGCGCGAATCACGTCGCTGCCGACCATGGTCGGCTTGAGTGGCCAGCGATCGACGAAAACTCCGGCCAACACTCCGAGGACCGCGATCGGCAGAAGGTAGGCGATCTGCACGCCCGTGACCTGTTGTGCGTTGGCGTGAAGGCGGAAGGTCAACACGCTGATGACGGCGAAGAGCGCCAGGAAATCGCCAAAAACCGAGATCGTTTGCGCATACCACAAGCGCCGCATCATCGCGATGCGCAGGACCGCCCCCATCGAGAGTGGCGCAGGCAATTCCGGGTCGATGACTGGTGAAGCAGGTGCAGGAGTTGCCATACGCGTCAGCCGTAATTCGGATGAGTTTCTGCTTCGGGCAAGTGCCAGCTATTTCGCTGACTCGCGCAGCGAGGAAAGAGGCACACAGCGGTCGCCAGGCATGGATTATTACGCCCGCGGTGGATTCCGTTTCGACCGCCGTGACCTTCGCTTCGAGGGAAGAGGCATGGATCTTCCGCAGGCCGAGGACGTCATCGAGGTGAGCTCTCTTCCCCTTCGAGGGCATCGCTGCCTATGATCGGCGACACTTTCCCGCTCCGCGCAGCAGATTCATGCGCGCGATCTAAAAACGGGCTCAGTCCTAAGGAAATGCTCATCGTCTGGCGTGCAGGAGGCGGTTTAGGTGCGTCCAGGTTCCCATCCTCAGTTGAGCTGCGATCCACATGAGTGGCATGGTTGTCTCCTCCCGTAAGCGCCGCGCAATCGCCACCTTCACCGCCGCGCCTTCGAAATAGCGCGTGACGTAGTGTTCCGAACCCTTCGTAAAATCGGAATCGGGCGTCACCCGCGCGGAGTAAAAATCCTCCGCGCTCCATTCTGGCGGGAAGCCGGGGTCGTCGCCCCGGCCACAGTGGTTTCCTTTTGGCGTCATGATGCGATGTTTTGCGCATGGCTGAGGTAACAATCGAGATGATCAAGAACGGCCCTTACATCGTGACGGGCGTGGTGGAATTGAAAGACGCGGATGGAAATTCCTATCCGGTTGAAAAACGGATGGCGCTTTGTCGCTGCGGCGCGTCGAGTGAGAAACCGTTCTGCGACGGCACGCACTCGAAGATCGGCTTCCAGGCCGCGGAGAAAGCGGTGCCGGAATCGGCGGAGGAAAAATAGCAGGCGAGGCGGGTGGGCGAATCCCTACAGCCGGCTGCTTCCGACCAGCCACGACTTGAAGGCAATGGTCCGTCCGGGGAGCCGGGCGTGCCGCTGCGACATCTCGCCCGGATCACTTTCACGACCTTCCTCCTCACCTTCATTGCCGCGCGCGTGCTCGTGATCCTGATCATGATGCGGCGGATGCCGGATTTGTTTTTTCACCTTGGGCAGACCCATGTTCATCATCTCAACTACGGCATTTTTCTTCTCTCCGCGGTGGGCGCGCTGCTGGTTTTCGTCCAGCACCCAAGCGACCGGCTGCGGAAACTCTGTGCGTTGTTCTATGGATTCGGGATGGCGCTAACCTTCGATGAATTCGGGATGTGGCTGCATCTCGGCGGCGGCTACTGGCAGCGGGCCAGCTTCGATGCTGTGATCGTGTTGCTCGGTCTTTTTGCGGTCGTCGCTTTTGCTCCTCCTCTCGCCCGAATGCGCTCTCATCACTGGGCAACGGCCGCGGTGGCGCTGGTTGCGGTCGTCGGTTTTTACGGGTTGCTCTTCAAGTCCGTGCGCTACGTCGGCCAACGGATGGGTCCGAAGTTGCAGCGAATCGAGGAGACGGGCCCGCAATGACTCTGCTCGCCTAACGAGTTGATCAGGCTTTCGCCAGGGGCAGCGCTTCCGGCCACAGAAAATACGGACCGAAGCGCGCGCTGACCCTCAGCTCACCGCCGAGCCGGCGGCCTAACGGGGTGATTTGTTTGCGCCCTTCGCTGATTTCGATCGCGCCGAGATGGACGAGGTGATCGGTCAACTCCTGGGTCTTGAGCCCGAGCTTCCTCGCCAGTCGCGAGGTGCTGAGTTTGCCCACGCTTTCCTGTTCCTCGGCGCCGTTAGGCGCGTTCTCTTCGCTCAGGCGTCGCACTTTTTCGAAACTCATCCGCACTTCATCGCTGATCCGGATGATCCGGTCCGCTTCATCGAAGAGACTCTGGAAAAGCTCTTCATCCTCGTCCCGCGAAACCAGGACGCCGATCTCATTGCTCTTGGCATGGCTCAGCTCATGCAGGTTCAGACTGCTCACGATGCAGAACTGCTCGTTGAGATAACACTTCGCATGGAGGTTACGGCAGAAACTGGTGCGAATGAAGGAGAGCGCCCGGAGCCAGTTCATCTCCTCCGGTTGCAGCTCGTTTTTTTCGTAAGCGATCTGGACATCGATCTTCCGTTCATTCTTGTCCTCGAGAAGTTCTTTGACGCGGTCGTTCAATTTCAGCACCGGCGTGATAAGGATAAGCCGGTCGTGCGCGAGTCGAATAATCTCCTCGAGATAGTAGTTCGCTGCGCTGGTGTTCAGAAACTTCGCCATAATTACTAGAAAGCAGCATCGGTGCCATCTTCGACGCCGTGCCAGACACCTGCCGCTACACGGCAAGGTCGAGCACGACTTTGCCGAGGTTGCGATTCGACTCGAGGTATTCGTGCGCGGCGCGAACTTCTTCCGCGGGATAGACTCGGTCGACAATCGGCCGAATGACGCCCCGTGAGACCAAGGGCAGAACGTGTGCGGCAAACCGGCGGGTAGCTTCCGCTTTCTCCTCGATCGTCCGAGCCCGCAGGACTGTGCCGATAATGGTCAGGCGCTTGTGCAGGACGGTCCCGAGATCGATCTCAGATCTCCGCCCAGCGGCCGTGCTGACAGAGATGAGGCGGCCGCGCGGAGCAAGAGCCTCGAGACTGGCTGGGAAATAAGCGCCACCGACGAGATCGATGATAACGTCAACTCCGGCGCCACTCGTCAACTCGTGCACCCGCTCGACGAACTCCCGCGGCGAATTACGTACCGTAATGCCTTGGTCGATTCCCAGCACGCGTACCTGCGCGAGCTTGTCCGCGGTGCGCGAAGTACCGTAAACGGTCGCCCCCGCAGCGTGCGCGAGCTGCACCGCAGCCGTCCCGACGCCGGACCCAGCGGCGTGAATCAAAACCGTCTCGCCCATTTGCAGCCGCGCCCGGGTAAAGAGCGCGTCATGCGCGGTGATGAAAACCTCCGGCATGGCCGCGGCTTGTGTCCAGTCAAGCTCCTCCGGAATACGCGCGAGGTTGCTCTCCGGCAGCACGACGAATTCCGCCTGCCCGCCGCCCGCCGTAATCCCGAAGACGCGATCGCCCGTTTTCCAGCGGCGGGCCGACTCTCCCAGCGTTTCCACTTCGCCCGCAAACTCGAGCCCCGGAATGTCGGGCGGATACCCGGGGGGCGCGGGATATTTCCCTTGGCGCTGCATGATGTCGGCGCGGTTCAAGCCTGCCGCCCGGACGCGCACGCGTACCCGGTCAGCGCCCGGCAACGGCGGCGTTTCGACTACCTGCCAGGCGATTCCCTTAACTCCGCCAAACGCATTAATGACGACTGCGCGCATGATCTTAAACCGTTTTCGAATGCCGAACTAACGAGAAGGCGGGCCATTATTATTCGTTAGGGAGGCAGAACGAAGGTCTGGCCGATTTCGCGTAAAGCAATTCGCTCCGGCTCATTTTGCAGCGCGGCGGTAAAACGCTCAATCGGTTCGTAGAAAGGCTCGAAACTGAGTTTAAAGGTTTGATGATGGACCGGCAGGATGAAGCGCGCTCCGGCCGCGTTCGCCATTGCGATCGCCTGCTCCGGAGTGCAGTGGGCGCGGATCCACGGTTGGTAGGCGCCGATTCCCATGATGGCGAGATCACAGGGGCGACCGTCGCGCAGATCAGCAAAGCTGTTCGTGAGAGCGGTGTCGCCGGCAAAGATGATGCGGCGCCCGTTGCGCTCCAGGACATAGCCATTGTAACCGCGATAAGTATCGGTTTGCAGGCGCGCGCCCCAATGGTTGACCGGGAACGCCCGGACGAGAAGCGGCCCGGCCGCGAATTCCATCGCCTGCTCGTCGCCCCAGCGCAGCTCGGTGATTTTGCGCAGGCGCGTCCAACCTAACAAATCTCGCGTGCGCGGTGCGGTCACGACCTGGGTACGACCATCGAAACGGCGCAATGTCCGCCAATCGATGTGATCAAAGTGGGCGTGCGAAAGCAGAATAAGATCGATCGGCGGCAACTCTTCCACCGTCAGCGCGGGTTGGGTGAGGCGCTTTGGGCCAATGGCGGTGAAGGGTAGCGGAATCCCGATCCGCTCCAGGAGAACCGGATCGGTCAGAATGGTCACACCAAAGAAGTTCAGAAGCACGGTGGCGTGGCCGAGCCAGGCCGCGGTCAAACGATCGTTAGACCATTCGTTAGGCTGGGGCCGCTTAAATGCCGGTCGCATTGCCCGGTGCCGCTTGAAAAGCCATTCGCGCCAGAGATATGCGATCCAGGCGCGACGCGTCCTCGGTTGGATGTTCTTGAAAAGAATTGGCGGGTTTGACGCGATGGGATAAGGCAAGGAAGACGCCGTTCTCCCCATCCATTCAAGCCCGTCAGTCCCGTCTCTTTTTGCTATTTCACAACCCCAATCTCGGCCCGGCGATTTTTTGCCCACGCTTCTTCGTTCGACGCGGGATCGGCCGGCATCTCGGCGCCGAAGCTTACGGTCTGAATATTTTGAGCGTTGGCTCCGAGCGCGATCAGGGCTTCACGGACCGATTCGGCCCGGCGTTCGCCCAGGCCGCGATTGTATTCCGGCGTGCCGCGCTCATCGGTGAAGCCGGCGATGATGATCTGGCTGTTGCTTTGCTGCAGGAAGCTGCCGATTTGCTGGATCTTGCCGTTCTCCGAGGCGCGGATGGTCTGGCTGTCAAAGTCGAAATAAATCGGCTGGAACTGCTGCCGATCGACGTTGCCGCTGAAAAAGGAAGTGCCTTCCTGCCGTTCGGGGAGCGGCGTGCCGGTGACGTAATCACCCGTGCTTCCGGCGGTCTGGCCGCCCTGCTTTTTCGAGCAGGCGGGCAGGAGAATGAGACCAAGGGCAAGGCCAAGAAAGAGCCCCAGCCTAACGAGGACGAACGAACGGAAAAATTTTGGATTCATATGCCGGAAGGCGGAGCATAATGGCAGCGGTTTGGCATGCAAGCCGTGCCCGCCAGCCGCTGCTCGTTAGGCAGATTTCGGCGCGCTGAAGCCGTGCAGAAGTCGATGGAAAAATCCCCCCTCGGCGTCCTCGTAATCGACAATCTTGCCCGCCCGCGCGACGAGTACCGGGCAGTCGGCGCGATTCAGGATGCCGCGGGTGAGATCGCCCATGATGTAATGGCGCAAAGGACCGCCCGCCTGCGACGTGCCGGTCACGATCAGATCGTACTCACCCTGGCGGACTTCGGCAAAAATCCGGTCGAGCGCAAGCCCGTGACGGATGCACACCTCGACCTTCAGTCCCATTTTTTCCAGGCTTGCCTTTTGCTCACGCAGATTTCGCCCCAGTTCGGAATCAGAGGCGAGCAGGCGCTCGACGTCTTCTTCCAGCCTGACGAGATCGGCATAAATCGCGGGCGGCTGGGCCATGACATGCAGGAGGGTGACCGTGGCCCCGACGCATTTGGCGATTTCGCCCGCCAACTGCACGGCGTCGTCGATGTAATTTTTCCCGCCGGTACAAACGAGAATGCGTTGCAGGCGATTGCAGATCCCCATCGCGACCAGAACTGGTGGCGGGACGGCCTTGATCACCTCGTAGGTTTTCTCCGGCCGCCAATAAAGGCCACCGGTCCCTTTGCGCCGCGCGCCGATGATCGCCAGGTCGTATTCGTTCGCCGTCGTCTCGGCCAGGATCTGGCGGATGGGCTCGCCGGAGCGGACCACCACGTCGGCGAAGACGTCCTGCTCGCGCAGCAGCGCTGCCTCACTCTCGAGAGCGTGCCGCAACGGTTCCTTGTCGGCCGGTTTCTCGGCAATCCCGAGCAAAGTCGTTTGCGAGTGGCAGGGACCGGCGATCAGGCCACCGAGCCGTGTCGGTTTATCCGCGGGATCCATTCCATCGCTGCAAATGAGGATGCGCATGGCCTCTCCTAAAGTTTGTGTCCGGTGAGCAAAGTGTAAAGCACCAGGCCGGCCCCGATGAGCGGGAGCGGCACGAAGGCGAGCCGGATTTTGGAGCCGGGAAAATACTGCGTTGAGATGGCCCCAATCTGCGCACCGATCGCGGCGCCGGTCTGCATGACGAGCGCGATCAGGATGTCGACGTTGCCCTTGAGCGCATGACTGAAGGTGCCGTAACTGGCCGAAATAATAATTTCGAACAGGTCCGTCCCGACCGCGAGATGCGTCGGCACGCCCAGGACATACACCATCATTGGCATTCGAATATAACCCGCGCCGCCGCCGAGAAAGCCGCTAAACACTCCGCCGATAAACGAGACTGTCAGGATCGTCCACAGCGAGATGGATTTGATGCCCGAAACCGGCAGGGAGATCATCGGCCAGAGCTGGAGACGATGGATCCAGCGCGTGACATGACGGAAGGCGGTTTCGTCCGATTGGCCGGTTCCTTTCGGTTTACCGGAACGCCTGGCTTTGCGTTGCGCCCGCAGGGTCAGGCCGCTTTCCCAGATCATGAAAACTGAAACGCTGGAGTAAATCACGATCGAGACCACGCTCACGACGAAGTTGACGTCGCCTGCTCGCTTCAACATTTGGATGAGCTGTGCGCCAAGTTCCGCGCCACCGATCGTCCCAATCGCCATGATGAGGCCGAGCCGGAGATCGACGTTGCCAAGCGCGCGGTGCCGCTTCGCAGCCACCACCGAGGTCCCGACGATGTGGGCCAGATCCGTCCCGACCGCGAAATTCCAATCCAGCCCCAGGGCGCGCAGGCTCGGGCCCGCGATAAAACTCCCGCCCACGCCAAAGAAGCCGCCCATCAGGCCAATAAAGAACCCGATCACAGCGAGATAGATTGGGTTGATCTCCACCCCGGAGATCGGAAAAAACATCGCGATCATTCGGAGCGACCGCGCAGGAGACGAAGGAGAAAAGTCGTGATGGACTCAAGGAGGATCGACTGGCCGAGGATAAGCGCGACGCAGAGCAGCGCGTAAAGGCGGATGTGTTCCTTATTGATTCGCCCCAGGGATGGCCCGACCAAATGCAGAACGAGCAGAAAATAGCCGGCAATGAGAAAGCCGTAGACGACCATCTCGACTAAAAAGGAGAGGAGGATGCGACGGGCCTCGTTTTTCATGAAGGAATAGAACCCTGGCAGCAAAGGTTCGGCTGCGGTTTATGTGGCGGTTGGGCTGCTTAGCGTCAACCGAAAATCCCGTTGCGTGGGCAGCGAATCGTCCTACTTTCGAGGCCGAACTCACCCCTAGAATCGCTTATGGCTGATGTCGCAAACAAGTATTCGGAGAACGTCGAAGGGAAATTCTACGTCGATGACCAGTGTATCGACTGCGATCTTTGCCGAGAGACGGCGCCGGCGAATTTCAAGCGGAACGACGACGGCGGCCACTCTTTCGTTTACAAGCAACCCGAATCGCCTGAGGAAGAAGTCCTCTGCAAGGAAGCGATGGAAGGTTGCCCGGTCGAGGCAATCGGGAGTGACGGGGCCTAGGCTTGTGAATCGAGAATCGTGAATCGGGATTCGGGGCCGATTCACGATTCAACCATGGCCCACCTCTCACCAGCCGTCGCCCTTACCATCGCCGGCTCCGATTGCAGCGCCGGCGCGGGGCTTCAGGCCGATCTGAAAACATTCGGTGCGCTCGGAGTTTTTGGCCTGACGGCGGTAACCTGCGTGGTCGCAGAGGTGCCGGGAAAAGTGTCGCGGATTGACGCGGTCGACACGCGCAATGTGCGCGAGCAAATCGAATTGTGCCTGGCTCATTTTCCGGTGCGGGCGATCAAGACCGGCCTGCTCTGCTCGGCGGAAATTGTCGAAACCGTCGCCGACGTTCTGGAGGCATCGGCGGGAGCGATTCCCATCATCGTGGATCCGGTGATGGTGGCGACGAGCGGTGACATCCTTCTGCAACCGGAAGCGATCGAGCTTTATCGGGGCCGACTTTTTCCACGCGCGACCCTCGTCACCCCAAACATAGCCGAGGCGGCCGCACTGACCGGGCAAGCGGTGTGCAACCTCGCGGAGATGCGCGTGGCCGGCGAGGAGCTGGCGCGAAAATTTGGAACACCTTTCCTGATAAAGGGTGGCCATCTCAGTGGCGAGCGCGCAATTGATTTGCTCTGTGACGGAGCTCGGGTCGCGGAGTTTTCGGCGCCCTTTGTTGCTGGCGTCTCGACCCATGGCACCGGATGCACCTGCTCGGCGGCGATCGCCGCCGGCCTCGCGCGGGGCGATTCGCTCGAGCACGCGATTGCGCGCGCCAAAGATTTTGTAAGCCGCGCGATTCGCGAACATTTCACCTGGAAAAAGTCGTTAGGCGAAGTTCGCGCTTTGAACCACGCGAGATAGGAACGACCGTGCTCATTGGAGGGACGAACGTCGTCCCGTCCGTGTTTCGAGCCGACGAACGCCGCGAGGGAGCGTCCGATCACTTGATCTTCAGGGGGCAGTCGGGTCGGCGGTTTTGATCCAGCGCTGTTCTTTCAGCGCGACCAGGGCAGCGGCGCTTTCCGCCTGCTTCTTGCTCCGCCCTCCGCCTTCGCCCAGGACCTGATTCTCCCAGATTACCCGCACGGAAAATGTCTTTTCGTGCTCCCGCCCTCGCTCATCTAGCAGTTCATAAACCGGGCTGCGCGGCGAAATTGCCTGAAGCAATTCCTGGAGTTGCCCTTTCGGATTGACCTCGAGCGATTCCTCCTCCAGGCGTTCCATCTCTTCCCGCATCGCCTCGAGAATAAAACGCCGGGTTATTTCCAGGTCGCTGTCGAGAAAGATCGCACCGAGGAGGGCTTCGAAAGCGTCGCCCAGGTTGGAATCGCGCTGCCGGCCGCCGCTCGCTTCCTCGCCGCGGCCCATCAGAAGGTGTTGCCCGAGATCGAGCCGCGCCGCCTGCAGCCGGAGCGCTTCGCGCGAAACCAGCCGGGAACGCCAGGTCGTTAGGCGACCTTCCCCCGCTTCAGGGTAACGCGCGAAGAGATACTCCGTGACGACGAGCTGAAGGACCGCGTCGCCGAGGAATTCCAGCCGCTGATTATCAAAATGCTTCCGCTGCCTTTCGTGCGACCTGCTCGGATGCGTCAGGGCTTCAGCGAGCAATTGCGGGTCGCGAAATGGATACCGGATGCGTTCTTCGAGAGGATGCATGGCGTGCTGTCGTTAGGGCGGCCGACCAGGTTGCTTTTCGTAGACCTCGATCGAAGTCACCAGGTCGATCGCCCTCTGCAGGACCGTATCGTGCAGGGCGGGCTTTTCCCCGCCGCGGGCGCGCCGTTGCTGGGCCGCCTGCACCGCGTCGATCTCCGGGTTAGTGCCGGCAAGGAGCGCCGCTTCATTGAAATGCGGCCGGTCCGCTTCGAAGACAAATGGCGCCATACCTTTCGTCAGGCTTTGTTGAAAAATGTCGTGCTTCTCTTCGGGCGACAGCGCGACCGGGAGGTCTGGCTCAACGCCATCTGGAAAACGCGGGCGTTGATCGGGTAAAATCGCTTCTGCGACCGCAATCCGAAGAATCTTTCCGCTCGGGAGCGGCAGATCAGCGTAATCGAGCGCCTGACCGGCGGTCGTCTGGCCGATGACGATCGTTTTGTCGTAGTGGCGCAGCACCCCGGCCACGACTTCGGTCGCGCCCGCCGTCTCCCCGTCCACAAGAACCACGAGGAAACCGGAGTAAAGCGGGTCCTGCTTGGAAGAAAATTCGCGCACCGAAGCAGCCTCCTGCCCGCGTAGGGAGAAGAGCGGCTTGTTCTTTGGCACAAAGCGACTCGCGAACTCCGCTGCGGCCGCGTAGTCATTCGTCTCAACACAGCCGCGCAAGTCGAGGATGATCGCATCGACATTCTTGCTGGCAAATCCGCGTAGCGTGGTATCCAATTCTCCGATCTGCGAGCGGCTCAAATCCCCCGGTCGCAAGTAGCCGATGCGGCCGTTGATGATCTCGCGATAAAATGGCGCCGGCGTCGGCGTGACCGCGGGTCGCGCCGGCAAGAGCCTGACACCAGGGCCGAAGCGCGTGAGCAGACCCTCGAGCGTGGCACGATTCAGTTCCGCGCCGCTGACCGCTGCCGGATTGACGTAATGATCCTGGATGAGAGGAATCGCCCGCCGCAAATCGACTGCGTCGAGTCCATCGACCGTGTTTGCTCCTGGAGAAGCGGTTGCCGCCGCGGCGGAGGCTGCGGTGGAGGGGGAAGGCGTGGGGCGCGGCGGAGTCTGCCCGGTGACGGGGAGGGCGAGAAACAGTGCAATCGTTAGGCTAACGCTAAGGACGAGACGCAGCATCGGTCGAAGCGACCCTAGCCGTTACCGCCGCAAGAGCAATATCGCGCCGGTAATGGCAGCCTTCGAAATGAATTTTGCCGACCGCCTCGTAAGCCCGGTCCCGCGCCGCCGCGACCGTGTCGCCGAGCGCAGTCACCGCCAGCACACGCCCGCCGCTGCTCATAACCAAGCCATTTTCCCGCCGGGTCCCGGCATGAAAAACGTGCACGTTTCCCATCTCGGAAGAGGTCTCGAGACCGGAGATTTCTTTTCCCGCCTCGACCCGACCCGGATAACCGGCCGAGGCCATGACGACCGTGACTGCGGATCGTTCGTCCATCTCGATTTTTATTTCATCGAGGCGCCCGTCGATTGTCGCCTCCAGGAGTGGGAGCAGGTCGCTCTTGAGCCGGGGGAGAATGACCTGCGTCTCGGGATCGCCAAAACGGCAGTTGAACTCGAGCACATGCGGGAGGTCGTTGCGAATCATGAGGCCGGGAAATAGCAGCCCGAAGAAATGGATTCCTTCTTCGTGCAGGCCGTGCAGGAGCGGGCGCATGATTTTTTCTTCAAATTTCAGCGTCAGGCTCTCGGTCCAGGCCACGGGCGGACTGTACGCGCCCATGCCGCCGGTGTTCGGTCCCTGGTTTCCATCGTTCAGTCGTTTGTGATCACAGGCGGCGCCGAGGAGGCGATATTGGTCGCCGGCAAGCAGGAGGTGGAGCGAGCATTCCCAACCTTCGAGAAATTCCTCGATCAAAACCCGGGCGCCGGCCGCGCCAAACCGGCCGCGATCGATCATGTCCTCGATCGTCTCCATCGCGCTCGCTGCATCGGCCGCGATCACCACGCCCTTGCCGGCCGCGAGACCATCGGCCTTGATCACCGCCGGATAATGCAACTTTTCCGCGAAGCGGCATGCCTTCTTGCTGTCGTCGAAAATACCCGCCATCGCGGTCGGCACACCCGTGCAACGCATCAGTTGCTTGGCAAAGGCCTTCGATGCCTCCAACCGCGCCGCCGATTTGCAGGGACCGAAGATCCGCAGATTCTCGCTCTGAAATTCATCCACCAGGCCAGCGGCCAGTGGGTCGTCCGGGCCGACGACGGTCAGCCCGATGCCGTGGTCGCGCGCAAACCCGACCAGCCCGCGGGGGTCGTTAGGCGAGAGCGGCACATTCGTGCCCAGCGTTTCGGTTCCGGCATTCCCCGGCGCGCAGAAAAGGGCCTCGACCTGCGGAGATTGCTGCAACTTCCATGCAAGCGCGTGCTCGCGCCCGCCTCCTCCCACAATCAGAACCTTCACCTGTGAGATGGTCTTCGTTGTGGCGCGGCCATAGTTGAGGCGACCACAAATGCGACCGTTCGAGAATCCGGAGCCACGCTGCTGATTTTCGAGGGATAGAGGATCGCTCGGGGGGCAGAGTGATCAGCTCTCCCGTTATTTACAAGAAAAAAAGCGTTCCAACAAACTGAGCCCGCAAGCTGCCGCTTGGAAGATACCCCTCTCTCGGGTTGTCACTCTCTTGTTGCGCGTGCCGCGGGACTTCGTTACAGAATCGCATGCCCACTCGCGGACAACCTTCGGTCATGAATGCGCACTGCCTTTCCCGGGTCGTGCTGAGCCGGATCGCTGACAAATGGACAGCCCTCATCATCCACGTCCTCGCGACGGGCACTCGGCGCTACGCGGAATTGCAGCGCGAAATCGGCGGGATCTCGCAGAAGATGCTCACCCAGACTCTGCGCAGCCTCGAGCGCGACGGACTCGTTAGTCGCAAGGTGCATCCGGTGGTCCCGCCCAAAGTCGAGTACGCCCTCACTCCGCTTGGGCGCACTTTAATCGAGCCGCTCCGGGCCATCTGCGATTGGTCGGAGAAGCATTTGCCACAGCTGGAGGCCAACCGCGCTCGCTCCCGTGCTCTGGCGGCCAGCGGCACGGCTCTCGTTCGTTAGGCAACCGCTCGAGCCGGCGCCATGCACCACGCCGAACCCGTCGTGCTCTTGCTCGTCCTGGTGGCGGGACTGGTCATCCTGACCGGCAACTAGGAATTGTCATTACGCTGACATCATCGCGTCATTGAGCTCGCCCAAATCCTGCTCCCGTTAGTTCTGTCTTTTTCTGAAGACACAAAAGGGCTCTCGCAGGATACGAGGAGCATTCATGGAACAAGGAATATCAAACAGGGGGAAATTCATGTTGAAGAAAGTAACGATAACGAATCAGGCAATCCGTAACTCCATCCCAGGCATTTACAGGCTGCTCCAGAGTTCATGCGCGGTTTTTTTATGCGCTTCTTTGATTGCACAGCCAGCGCGCGCCACGCCGCAGGTTCCGTCAGGCGTTTTCTCCATCGCCAATTCAGGGAAGCAGCCACAAGCGGCAGTTCTCGCCAATCCTGACGTGGATGGCGTCACGCTCCGACAGGACTGGGCGTCCCTCGAGCCGACGGAAGGAACTTTCGATTTCAGCTTTCTCGACACAGCCGTCGCCAGCGTCGGCGCGGTGGGCAAGAAAGTCCTGCTTCGCATCGGCACCCAGTCCGGCAAACCCGGCTGGGTGACAACGGCGGTGCAAAACGCCGGCGGGTCCTTCTTCACTTTTACCGCCCACGGCGCGACCACGACCATTCCGGTTTTTTGGGACGCAACCTTTCTTGCCAAGAAGACGGCCATGATCGCGGCCCTGGGCGCGCACTTTGCCCAGAACCCAACCGTCGCCGTCGTGGTCGCGAGTTTTGCCAACGCCACGAGCGAGGATTGGAACGTGCCACATACTCCGCCCGATGTGCTCAACTGGCTGGCCCTCGGCTATACGTCCGACAAGCTGATCGGCGCTGGCCAAACAATCATTGATGCCACCATGACCGCATTCCCGAACCAGATCGTGACTCTGGCCGTGGGCGGCAGCGGGCATGTCAAAGGCACCAACCTTGATCCGACGGCTGACTATGTCCCGCGAGCCGTAGTTGGTCTGGAGCGCATCGCCTGGCCGGACCGACTTAACGTGCAGAAAAACGATCTTTCCACTTTCATCCCGGTGGCTCCGGGAACCGGCACGCTTTATCAAATGATCTCAGACTTTCAGCCCGATGTTGCCGGTCAAATGGTCTTTCAATGTCTGAACGATCCGACCTATCGGGTAAATAACGGCGTCCCGATCGATCCGGCGCTGGAGCTGACGGAATCGATTAACAACGCGGTCAGCTACAAAGAAAAGTACGTCGAGATCTACCAGATTGATGTCCTCGGGCTCCCGGCGGTGATTACTGCCGCGCATGAGGCATTAACGGGCCTTTGAATGCGTTCCGGCAGCGCTCCTTGCCGGAGTAGTTGCGCTGCGGGCGCAGATGGACTTGCCACATTTCGCACGCTCCGCTAATGCAAATCGATTGGCCTAACAATGGGGCTTTATCTCTTTGCCCTTGTTATGATCGTGCTTAACCTCCCCGCCTTCCACGCGCCCAATTGGACGATGCAACTCTTTCTCCTGCTGGTGGCGCTGGGGTTTCCCGTCACTCTCGTCTTGGGCTGGGTTTTCGAAGTTAGTAATGGCAGCTTGCGCAGGACCACAGACGATGCTGCGAGTCAGAGGACGGACTACCGCCGGCTTTTCGTCCTCGGCGCTACCGGTCTCCTCATTGCCGGAATTGCGGTGGCCAGTTATGCGGTTTGGCATCCCTGGAGAAACGAAACCAACCTTTCGAGCACGAGCAATCTCCGCTGGCCGGAGAGCCAACCGCCTTCGCCCATCCCGGAAAAGAGCGTCGCGGTCCTGCCCTTCGATAATCTTTCCGACGATAACGGGAACGCGCACTTCGCCGAGGGTGTGCACGACGAAATCCTGACGGATCTCGCCAAGGTCTCGGACCTGAAGGTGATCAGCCGCACCTCGACGATGCAGTATCGCAGCGGCGCCGAACGCAACCTGCGTGAAATCGGCCGGGAATTGGGCGCGGCCCACATCGTCGAAGGGACCGTTCAGCGCGTCGGCGATCGGGTGCGGGTCAGCGCGCAACTGATCGATGCGCGGACCGATGCGCATCTCTGGGCGGAACATTACGACCGCGATCTCTCCAACGTCTTCGCCCTCGAGAGCGACCTCGCCGAAACCATCGTCGAGCAACTCCGGAGCAAGCTTTCGCCCGAGGAGAAAGCGGAGATGGAAGTCCAACCGACTGCCGACTCTGTGGCGCACGATCAGATTTATCTCACCGGACCCGATCACACGCCTGGTCGGCGCGCGCTGGCCGACGAAGCAATCAAGGCCGCTCAGCGTCTGAGGCCGGACGCGGGTGAGACCCATCTCGCGCTCGCGGAGCATCTCTACTGCGGCTACCTGGCTTACGACGAAGCCCGGCGCGAACTCGAAATCGCGCGCCAGTCGCTGCCTAACGAACCTGTGACTTATGAATTGGAGGGCTATATTGATCGGCGCCAGGGCCGCTGGGATGCTTCGACCCGCAATCTCATCCATGCCCTCGAGCTCGATCCGCGCAACGCCTACCTCCTGCAGCAGCTCGCCGTCAGCTATCAAAAATTACGGCGCTATGACGATGCCGCCGCTATCCTCGATCGTGCTCTTCATATTCGACCTGACGACATTGGGCTGCGGGTGGCGCGCGCCGGGCTCGTTTTGCATCAACGAGCCGATCCTCATCCGCTGCACGCGACCATCGAAGAGATCGTAAGCGCCGATCCGGAAGCCGCCTCTGGCCTGGCGGACGAATGGCTCTACCTCGCACTGTGCGAGAGAGACTCCGCCGCGGCGGAACGTGCCGTGGCTGTGATGACGGATGAGGGTTACAACAATGAAGGCGTCCTGTTCTCGCGCCCTTGGTGCCGAGCGCTCGTCGCGCGCACGCGAAGCGATTCAGTCGGAGCCCAAACCGCATTCATGGCAGCACGTGATGAAGTTGAGCAGAGACTGCGCGACCAGCCGGATCAGAGCCAATCCTTGTGCGTACTCGGCATGATTGACGCCGCACTCGGGCACAAGGCTGACGCAATCCGCGAGGGCCGGCGAGCGGCCGAACTGTTACCGCTCGACAAGGACTCGATCAATGGTGCGCTTGCGATCGAATACCTGGCTGTGACCTACGCGTGGACGGGCGAGAAGGACCAGGCGATCGAAGAATTGACGCGCGCTGCCACGACCCCGAGCGACGTAAGCTACGGCCAACTTCGGCTCCATCCATTTTGGGACTCGTTGCGGGGCGATCCGCGTTTTGAAAAGATTGTTGCCTCCCTTGCGCCGGTAACAGCGAATCGTTGAAAACCTTGTCAACCGTCCGCACCGTCGTTATCTAGACGAGCGAACCAGAGATTCGCCATAATGACGCAAGCCGAATTGACTCTTCCTCGCCGCTCTTTTGGCGAAACAATGCGACGCGATGTCTGGTGGGCCCAGCCACTGGTCGTCTTTCTGGGCCTCGGTGCGTTCGTCGTCTACTCCACCTGGGCCGCGCTACAGGGGCGGAATTATTATTTCGGTCCCTACCTTTCGCCGTTTTATTCGCCGGAGATCTTTGGCGCTTCGCCGCACGCCTGGTTCGGACCGAAGCCGGTTTGGTGGCCGGCCTGGCTGCTTTTTTCGCCGGCGTTCCTCGTGCTTTGGGCGCCGGGAGGTTTTCGGCTCACCTGCTATTATTACCGTGGCGCCTACTACAAGGCATTCTGGGCCGATCCGCCCAATTGCACCGTCGGGGAGCCGCGCAGCACTTATCTCGGCGAGCGATCCTTTCCGCTTATCATGCAGAATGTGCACCGCTATTTTCTCTACCTTGCGCTGCTTTTTATTCTCGTCCTCGCCCATGATGTCTGGAGGGCGATGTGGTTTGTCGATTCCGCGACGGGCACAACGTCCTTCGGGATTGGAATCGGCACGCTGGTGCTGGCCTTGAATGTCGTGCTGCTTGGCGGTTACACCTGCGGCTGTCATTCTTTACGCCATCTCGTCGGCGGTTTTCTTGATCAATTCTCGAAATCACCGACCCGCTATCGCGCCTATGCCTGCGTCGGTTGTTTGAACAGCCGCCACATGCTCTGGGCCTGGATGAGTTTGTTCTGGGTGGGATTCTCTGATCTCTACGTGCGGTTGTGCGCGATGGGCATCTGGCACGATTGGCGGATTTTTTAACGATGAAGCGTGATGCGTTGAAGCGCTTAAGTGGCGTCGATCTGCCCGACCCGATCTCTGCCCAATGCCACACTTCGACTTTTTAACGCTTTAACCCACCTCATGCCCGAGTACGAGACTTTCAGCCATGACGTTCTAATCATCGGCACGGGCGGCGCCGGCTTGCGCGCGGCGATCGAGGCTTCGGCGGCCGGCGTTTCTGTCGGGATGGTATCAAAATGTCTCCTCGGCAAAGCCCACACCGTGATGGCGGAAGGCGGGATCGCCGCCGCGCTCGCCAATGTCGACGATCGAGATGACTGGCGGGTGCATTTCGCCGATACCATGCGCGGCGGGCAGTACGTCAACAACTGGCGAATGGCTGAACTACACGCGAAGGAGGCGCCCGCCCGGGTGCGCGAGCTCGAGGCCTGGGGCGCCGTTTTCGATCGCACGAAAGATGGCCGAATTCTTCAGAGGAATTTCGGCGGCCACAAATATCCGCGTCTGGCGCATGTCGGCGATCGCACCGGTCTGGAAATGATCCGCACCTTGCAGGACCACGGGATTCATCAGGGGATCGATGTGCATATGGAAATTTGTGTCCTCGCGCTGCTGAAGGACGGTGAGCGCATCAGCGGGGCGTTTGGCTACGATCGCGAGCGCGGCCGGTTCCGGATTTTTCGCGCAAAAGCGATTGTCCTCGCCACCGGCGGCATCGGCAAAGCCTACAAGATCACGAGCAACAGTTGGGACTGCACCGGCGACGGCCATTCGCTCGCCTATCACGCGGGCGCGGAATTAATCGACATGGAATACATCCAGTTTCATCCCACCGGGATGGTCTGGCCGCCTAGCGTGCGCGGCATGCTCGTGACCGAAGGTGTGCGTGGAGAAGGCGGCATTCTGACCAACCGGGAAGGCCAGCGTTTCATGTTCGATTTCATTCCAGACAACTACAAAACTCAGACGGCCGACAACGAAGAGGAAGGCTGGCGTTACACCCAGGGCGACAAGAATGCGCGGCGCCCGCCGGAATTACTGACCCGCGACCACGTGGCCCGCTGCATTGTGCGGGAGATCAAGGAGGGCCGCGGGACGCCGCATGGCGGTGTGTATCTGGATATTTCCTGGATTAAGAAACGGCTCCCAAACGCGGAGGAACACATCAAGCGCAAGCTGCCGAGCATGTATCACCAGTTCAAGCAACTGGGGGACGTCGACATAACCCGGGAAGCGATGGAGGTCGGCCCGACCACGCACTACATCATGGGTGGAGTGAGGGTCGATGCCGATACCCAGATGTCGAGCGTGCCCGGCCTTTTTGCCGCGGGCGAATGTGCCGCCGGGATCAACGGCGCGAATCGGCTCGGCGGCAATTCGCTTTCCGATCTCTTGGTTTTCGGGAAGCGCGCGGGCGAGTTTGCGGCCGAATTCGCCCAAGGTCAGTCGTTAGGCGAAATTAACGAAGCAGAAGTGAAAAGCCTGGCGCAGGAAGCGCTCCGGCCCTTTGAACATGAGACGGGCGAAAATCCCTACACCGTGCAGCGCGAGTTGCAGGAAACCATGCAACATAATGTCGGGATTGTGCGGGACGAGAGTGAAATGCAAGCCGCCCTCGAACATTTGAAAACGTTCTGGGAACGCGCGCACCAGGTGGGCGTGATCGGGACGCGCGATTTCAATCCCGGCTGGCACACCGCCCTTGACCTCAGGAATCTGCTCACGGTCTCGGAAGCCATCACCCGCGCCGCGCTGGAACGGAAAGAAAGCCGCGGCGCGCAATTTCGCGAAGATTACCCGGAGAAGAGTGACGACTTTGCAAAGGTGAACACGATTGTTTGGAAAGGTGACGAGGGCGGGATGGAGATTCGGCTCGAGCCGATTCCGGAGATGCGAGAGGAATTGAAGCGGGTGATCGAGGAGATGGGATGAACACCGCTGTTTTCAAAATCTGGCGCGGCGACGCGAAAGGGGGCGAGTTCCGCGACTACACGACCGGCGTTTCGGAGGGCATGGTGGTGCTCGACGCGGTGCACGACATCCAGGCGCAACAGGCGAACGACCTGGCCTGCCGCTGGAATTGCAAAGCGGGCAAATGCGGCTCCTGCTCGGCAGAGGTAAACGGCATGCCCAAGCTGATGTGCATGACGCGCCTGAGCGATCTCCCGCTCGAGCGGCCGATCACGATCGAACCGATGAAGGCGTTCCCGCGCGTCAAGGATTTGATCACCGACGTCTCATGGAACTTCGCGGTCAAAAAGCGGATCAAGAAATTCAAGCCGCGCCCGCCAGACGCCGCCGACGGGACCTGGCGGATGGCGCAGGAGGATGTCGATCGGGTGCAGGAATTTCGGAAATGCATCGAGTGCTTTCTTTGCCAGGATGTTTGTCACGTCCTGCGCGATCATCACAAGCACGATCAATTCATCGGACCACGCTTTCTGGTCTACACGGCTGCGCTCGAGATGCACCCGCTCGACACCGAGGACCGGGTCAAGGAATTACGCGAAGCGCAGGGGATCGGCTATTGCAACATCACCAAGTGCTGCACCAAGGTCTGTCCGGAGGAGATTCACATCACCGATAACGCGATCATTCCCTTGAAGGAGCGGGTGGTGGACGATTATTATGATCCGTTAGGCTGGCTTTGGAAGAAGATGAAGGGGAAGGAGAGGTAAAGCGATGAAGCGGAAGAACCAGCAGGGCGATTCAGCGGCCGGGGCCGCTTCAACCCTGCAATGCTTTATCGCTGCAACGTGCTAACCACCATGTCCAAGCTCAAATTACTTTCCCGCGACGCGATCCCGGCTGCCCTCGAAAAAGCCGAGCGCTATCGTCTGCTGAACGAGCCGGCCGAGGCGGAAAGCATTTGCCTCGATATCCTCGCGACCGACCCGGAGAACCAGCGGGCGTTGATCATGCTTCTGCTCGCGCTGACTGATCGCTTTAGCAAGGGCTACGGGGTGAGTGACACGCAGGCGAATCAGCTTCTGGCGCGGATCAAGGGCGATTACGAGCGCGCCTATTACGCCGGGATACTGGCGGAGCGCCGCGCCAAAGCGAAACTTGCGCAGGGACATCCCGGGGCCGGCCACTATGCATATCACGAATTGTGCGAGGCGATGCGACAGTTCGAGAAAGCGGAAACGATCCGGCCGCCCGGCAATGACGATGCGCTCTTGCGCTGGAACACCTGCGCCCGCCTGATGGTGAAAAACAACCTGGTCGCGCGGGAAGAGGACCGCACCGAGCCGGTGCTCGAATAAAGAGACGGCCAGCCGGCGCATCTCGAGGCCGCGCGTTGAATTCCGACCCACTTCCTTCCGCGGTTGACGCCGCAACGCGTGACCCGGAGATCGTTCGCGCGATGTTCGGACGTGTCGCGCTGCGTTACGACCGGGCGAATCACCTCCTTAGTGCCGGCTTGGATTTTGCGTGGCGCCAACGCGCGGCCAAAATCGTGCAGGCCTGGAAGCCACAACGCGTGCTCGATCTCGCCACGGGCAGCGGAGATCTTGCCCTAACGATTGCAAAAAGACTGCCGACGGCGGAGATCACCGGAGCGGACTTTTGCGCGGAGATGTTGGAAAGCGCGCGGCGCAAGGGCCTGAGGCAAACGATGGTGGCCGATGCGCTCGCGCTGCCATTCCCGGCCGCCAGTTTCGACGCGGTCACAGTTGCTTTCGGCTTGCGTAATATGTCCGACTGGGGCGCAGCTCTGATCGAGATGGCGCGGGTGCTCGCGCCCGCTGGCCATCTTTTGGTTCTCGATTTTTCACTCCCGCAGGGTCGGTTGCGGCCGGTCTATCGCTTTTACCTGCATCGCTGTCTGCCCTGGCTGGCCGGGCTGGTGACCGGTGAAAAGCAGGCCTACAGCTATCTCGGCGCCTCGATTGAGAAGTTTCCGAGCGGCTCGGAGATGTGTGCGCTGGTTGAGGCGAGCGGTTTCAGCGACGGACACGCGCAACCGCTCTCCGGCGGCATCGTGACGATCTATACCGCGCACAGGTCAGGGTAACGCCAGCTCCAGCTTGCAGGGTAGAACGAACAGGCGGGCGATTTCGCCCAAACAAAACCGCGCAAGCTGGAAGCTCGCGCCATTTTAACCCGGCGGCGCAGCTACTGGTGAACTCGTGAGCGCCGGAGACGGCGTCGCAATCGGCGAGGGAGAGGCCGCGGCGCTTTTGCTTAGGGGCAATTTCAGCGCGGTCAGATCGGGATTGCTAACAACGAAGGCGCCGTCCCGGCCGTCGACTTTCGCGAACCACATCCCGTCGTCGGTTCGATTGCCGATCGTCAGTTTGTGCAGGGCCTTGTCGTCGGATGACGTGGTGAAAGTCACGACCAGCAGCGGTTTGTCGAAGCCCTGCGCCGGCGTCGTGGCGCCAACCCAGCGCACCGCGCGCAACGAGGCAAGGGTGTTGAGGAGCGACTCCAGGTCGTTGCGGTCGATGCCGCCCTCGCCTTTGATCCATTTCCAATTTTTTGGGCCGTTGCGGACGAGCGACTCCTCATGATCGGTGACGCTGGAGAGACGATGAATGTCGTTAGGCTTGAACTTGAAGATTGCCAGTTCCTGCCATTGCAAGGGATCGACCCAGATCTTGCCGAGCAATTCGTGATTGACTGCGACAATGAAGGGCTCTTCGCCCACCCGCGCATAGACGTCGCTGCCCTCAATCTTTCCGAATGAAAGCGTCAGGTAGGGATGCTCGCCCGCCGCAGTTTCGGCGGTGTTTTCGGAGGCGAAAGAGCTGAAGGTCAAACGCAACTGAGGTTGGTCGAGCCCATACTTCGGCAGTTCCGCCGCGGTGTCGGCGACGAAGCGGGTCACCTCTTGATCATTCAAGGTTTCAATCAGGCGGCGAACCTCGTCGCTGTTCGCCGCCTGATTGTTCCGGCTTGCGATCGTCCAGTTTTGATCCTTGCGTGCCAGCACAATTTTGGGCTCTCCGGGCGCCTCAATGTGGATCCGATCAAGATTGTTCGTGTCGATCCGAACGAGATGGCGATCGCGTAAATCGTTAGGCCGAACGTTCAGGATCTCTTCCGTTTTCTTCGGCAAAGCGTAAACCGCATGACGCGGCAGGAAACGCGCGTAAACCGCGTCCTTGATCGTCTTCGCTGCGCTCCCGATCTGGAGAGTGCGGCCCTCCTCACCACGGGACGAGTTTGTCCGGCTGCCGGACTTGTCGCCAGCGTCGTAAATCGTGATCGAGCCGCGCGGCTCGGAGAGCCCGTAGGCATGCAGATCGCCGCTGTCACCAGCCACAAATTCCTCGATCCGCGCATTCGTCACCTGGGCGAGGAGATCGTCGATCTTCTGGTCGTCGCCCCGCGCCTGCAGGGGTTTCACGATTTCCCAATGCTCGTTCTTCCTCGCCAGTTCGATTTCGCCGGCCGGGCTTTTCAAAATCGCGCCCGTCACTTGCGCGGTCGTCAGATCAGTCAGCTCGCGATCGCGGAAATCGTCCGGCTTTTTCGAGATGTCCGTCCGGACCGATTGCGCGGCGATCAGGACGTCCTTCGAGTCGGCCAGGCGGACATACATTCTTCCCTCCAACGCGGCGTCTTTCCCAAAAAGAATTTCCGGCGGCATCTTTGGCCCAAGCAGGCGCAGGCGCAGCTTCGGTTGCACCAGCCCGTATTCGTTCAAACGTCCTTTCTCCGCCGTCGCCTCCCTCGCCGGGATGACCGCGTCTTTGCGCCAGAGTTCGATGTCGCTGATCAAATTGTCGACTGCGGCGCTGTCGGCCTGGTCCTTGACCGGTGCGGTCAGGCGCCAGGTATCGTTCTGGCGGTGCAACTCGATGCGGTCGTCGCCGTTTTGAATCACGATGCCTTCGAGCTTTTCGCGATCGAAGTTGACGACGTTTCCGGCCTGGCGGCGCGCTTCCTCGGTGTTGGGCCGTTTGCTTTCGAAAAACTTGATCCAGACCCCGAGCGCGACAACGAGGATGAGAAGGATGAGCGTCGTCCTGGTCTTCATGCGGAGTCGTTAGGCGCGACGACGCCACCAGACGAGTAATCCGAGGATGGCCGGGACGAGCGGAATGAGGACGAGAATGATCCAGCGCAGATTGCGCAAGGCCTGTTCATCAAGCGTGAAGGTCAGGGTCTGCGGAATTTTCGGGGCGATGCCGATCATTTGTTCGCGACTGAGGAGCCAGTTCAGGCTGGCGGAAACGAAGTCGAGTCCCTGCTGATCCTGGGTGAGCGCGTTGTTTTGGACGAAGGTGGAATTGGCAACGACGACGAGGCGGGCGGAGTTGATTTGGACGCGCTCATCAGCGCTCCCGCCTTTCTCGACCGAGGCCGCGATTGTCAGAGGCTCGCCTTTGTCTTTCGCTGGATCGTATTGCAGCAACGCCTCGTCATCGGAATCATAATCGGTTTCGCCCCAGTAGCCTTTCTCGGCCTGCACGAGCGGCGCGAGATGGATATTGACGGCCGCGACCTGCTGTGAGTCGAGCGTTAGCGAACTGGTCGGGCCAAAGAACAGCCCGTGCACATCGCCCAGCCGTTTCGTCACCGGGTTATCGGGCAGGAAATGCGCCATGACATCGCGCACACGTGCGACTTCCTCGATCCCAGTCTTGACCATCGCCATCAGCCGATCGTTATCCACTTTCACCCCGAGCTCGTTGAGAAAGGCGAGCAGCTTCGGCGTCTTCGCGGCCGGATCGATCAGGAGCAAAATCCGGCCGTCCTTGTTCCAAAAATCGCGCAGCATCTTCATCTCGCGATCGGAGAAATCGTATTGCGGGCCGTCGATCATGACCACTTTCACGTCCGCCGGAATAGCGGGCAATTCGAACAGGTTCAGCTCCTGGAACTTGACGTTTTCGTTCTCGATAAACGTCTTCAAGACGGAGAGGGGGCTCTCGCCGGCCAGGGGCGGTTCCTTGTGCCCGACGATGTAGCCAACGATGTTTTTCTTTCCCTCGACCACATCGATCAGCGCGCTCGTAATCGCCTGCTCACCCTTGAATGCAGTCACTTGGGGCGCTTCGCCGGTCATCGGATTTCCCTGGTCCATGTCGGCCATTTCCGAAGCCTTCACCGTCTTGGTCCGGCCCTGGTATTCCACGATCAGGACGCTCTCGTCGGTCACAATCTTGTACTTATCGAAAAGCTCCTTCGCTCTCGTCAGGCTGCGCTCCGGATCGACATACTCAACATCGATCTTGCCCCGGGAGGCGTATTGATACTCGGTCAGCAGATTCTGCACGTCGCCGGTGATCGGATTCTGTGAGCCGAAGAAGACCGTGATCCGCACCTTGCCCTTGATGCTGTCGAGGAAGTGCTTTGTCTTGTCCGAGAGCGCGTACTTCTTGTCGCGTGAAAAGTCCCAGCGCCGGTAATGCTCGAAGCCGAGATAATTCACCATCGCAGCGAGAACGATGATGATCGCAACCTGCACGATCACGTTCAGCCCGATTTGAAAACGGTGAATGCTCTTTGGTTTGGCAGGCGCGCTCTCCTCAGCCATCGATTAAAGCCTCCATTTCCGCGACTGAAACGCCTGGTAGGTGAAGGTCAGCATGACGATCGTCATGCTGAGGTAGAGGACGACCGGCCGGGTATCGATCTCGCCCCGGGAGAGTGCGCCCATTTGTTCGATGGCGGAGAAATAACCGAGCAACTGTCGCGTCTCGGAGCTGACGTCGAGGAGGATGAACGAGACCAACCCGAGAAAGAAAAGCAGAGTAATGGTGGCGAAGGAAATGATCGCCGCCACAATCTGGTTCTTCGTCAGGACAGAAGCGAAACAACCGATCGAGAGATAGAACATCCCGAGGAGCAGGATCATGAGATAGCCGCCGAGATAAGCGCCGCTCGAGCCCGCCGCCGGCTGATGGGTGAGTGTTTGGAAGACGACAAAATAGAGAAGGGTCGGGAGCCAGAGAACAATGTAGAAAATCAGCGCGCCGAAATATTTTGCGAGCACGACCTGCCAGTCGCGCACCGGCGCGGTCATGAGCGGCTCGATTGTGCCGAGCTTAAATTCTTCGGCAAAAAGCCGCATCGTGATGAGCGGGAAGATGAGAACGAACGCGAACCAGAAAAAGACAGAGTTAAAAAACGCTTCCTCGACCGAATAGGGCACTGCCCGCTGGTTCATGTAGGAAACCTGGAAGTAAAAATCCACGCCGCTGACGAGGAGGAAAAAGACGAGAACGATGTAGGCGATCGGCGAGTAGAAGTAGCTGCGGATTTCGCGCGAAAGGAGCGTGAAGAATTTTCTCATTAGCTATTCGTTAGGGGATCCCTCTGTTTGATCTCATGCTTCATCCGCGTGCGTAATCTCGACAAAGACGTCTTCCAGCGTGGCCTTGCGCTGCGACAGCTCCCGCACCGACCAGCGCCGCTCGCTCGCCAGCCTGAACACTTCCGGCCGCACGTCCGCGCCCGCTTCGGCCCGGAGCGAAAATAGCTGCCAGTCTCCGTCGTTCGTTAGGCTAACGTCCTTCACCCCGCTGATTTTTTTCAGCTCCTCCACTCCGTTATCCTTGCCCGTCCTGGCTTCCAACCTGACGCCGGTCGCGGTCCGGATCTGATTGACGAGGTTTTCCGGCGTATCGCAGGCTTCGATCCGTCCCTTGTTGATGATGATGATGCGGCTGCAAGTCATCTCCACCTCTGGCAGAATGTGGGTCGAAAGCAGGATGGTGTGCTGGCGCCCCAGGTTCTTGATCAGTTCGCGCACCTGCCGGATTTGATTGGGATCGAGCCCGCTTGTCGGCTCGTCGAGAATCAAAAGATCGGGCTCATGCACGAGCGCATCCGCCAGCCCGACGCGCTGCCGGTAACCCTTGGAAAGCGCGCCGATCAGTTTCTTCTCCATGTCTTTCAACCCGCACAATTCCTTGACGTCGCCGACCCGTTCGTTGATCCGGCGATGGGGAACGCCTTTGAGCGCGGCCCGATAACCGAGGTATTCGGTCACCCGCATGTCGTTATAGAGCGGCACATTCTCCGGCATGTAACCGAGATGCGCCCGCGCCTGGAGCGACTTTTCGAAAATGTCGAACCCGGCGACCGAGGCGCGTCCGGAAGTCGGCGGCATGAAGCTGGAGAGGATGCGCATGGTCGTGCTTTTGCCGGCGCCGTTAGGCCCGAGGAAACCCATGATCTCACCTTTGCCGACTTCGAAATTCAGATCGTCGATCGCCGTTTGGCCGGCGTAACGCTTGGTGAGATTTTCGACTTTTATCATTCAGCAGTGAGTTTACTGACAACGCCAATCCGAAAGTGTTGGCAAATTTTTCGGCAAAATTTCTTAACGCGCTTCGAGATTCACCGTCTCGACCCGACGCCCGCGCCCGCTCCGGCCGATGATGCCAACCGCAAAATCGACACTCGAACCGGTGTCTGCGCGTGCCAGCAAACCTTCTACGTCTTTGACTGAATTGACCTCATATTTCCCAATCCGATAAATCACCAGGCCACGTTCGAACCCGGCCTGGCCGGCCGGACTATCGGGCTCGACCGCGCTGATCAGGACTCCTTTGCCGCTCGCGTAACCGAGAGCGGCGGCGAGATCGTCGGTCAAATCCTGCAATTGCAATCCGAACAAGAGATCGGCGCGCGACGAGCTCGCGCTCTCCGTGCCGGTACCGGGCGCGGGAGTCGGCTGGTTCTGGGCGATCTTTTTGAACTCCTCAACACTTCGCCTGACAACGTCGGCCGGGATGGCAAAGCCCAGACCCTGGGTTGGAATCCCCTGCGGGGTGAATGCCATTTTCGCCGAGCTGATTCCGACCAGCCGGCCGGAGAGATCGATCAAGGGGCCGCCGCTGTTCCCGGGATTGATTGCGGCATCAGTCTGGATGAGGTCGTGATAATCGATGTTGTCGACCGTGATGTCGCGCTTCAACGCGCTCAGCACGCCGCGACTGATCGAGCTGCCGTAACCGAGCGCGTTGCCCACCACGATGACGGTTTCGCCTAACAAATTCGGTGAGATGTCGTGCAGGTTAACGAAAGGGAGCGGCTTGTCGTTATCGATCTTGATCAGCGCGAGATCCTTCTTCGGATCGCCCGTGATGTAACGCCCCTTGTAGGTCTTGTTGTCGTTCGTGATGACCTCGATCTTATAATCGGCCGCGCGCTCGACGACATGTTCGTTCGTCACGATGTAACCCGCGGGATCGACGACGAATCCGGTGCCCAGGCTCTGCAGCGTCTGGCGGATCTCGCGCGGACGGCTGCGATAAACCCCAAAAAACTGCGCGGCAAAATCATCGAACGGGTCGCGCACCTGCCGCCGAACGACGCGCTCGGTATTGATGTTGACCACCGCCGGCAAAACCTTCGCTACCGCCAGGACCGCAGGCTCGGTGGCAGGGTCAACCGTGGGGGCCGGCGTCGCCTGTCCGAAAGCGGTTGAAGCGGCTGCCATCAAGACAGCGACCTGGAGACGTCGCCCTCTTTGCGACGCAGGCAAAAACGCTGCTCGCAAGAAGGAGACAACAGCTTCCCTCGCGCTTCGCACAGCGGAGCGTCGACAGGAGAACCATTCGAAAAGTGGCTTTGATTTCCGGCTCACTTGCAGGCGAACATCGAAGCACCTCCGGCAGTGTCAACTTGCCCGCCGGACAAACGCCTCCAGAGTACCGGAACCATGCGTCCGTCATTTGCCACTCGCGGCAACCTCGATTTGATCGAGGAAAATTACCGCCTTTGGGAAAAGAACCCGGAAGCGGTTGACGGCAGTTGGCGCGCGTTTTTTGAAGGGTTTGAGCTCGGCAACACGCCGCCCCGAAATGGCGCCGGCGCGTCCGTCGCGGCACCCGCACCGGCCGCGGTGGCGGATGGCTCGTTTCAGACGCGTGTCGATGGTTTGGTTTACGCCTATCGCACCCTCGGTCACACCATCGCACGGCTGAATCCACTGGACGAGAAGCGCCCGGAAAATCCTTTGCTCAGTCTCCGCGAGCTTGGCTTCAGCGAGAAGGATCTCGAGCGGCCGGTTGCCTCGCCACTTTTTCTCGACAACAAAAAGATGGCGCTGCGCGAGATGATTGCAGCGCTCGAAAGCATCTACGCCGGCACCATTGGCACTGAGTTTCAACACATCCAAAACCCGCGCATCCGGGACTGGGTGCGCGACCGGATCGAAGCGCGACCGCGGCTGCGTGAAAGCGTTTCGGTCCAGGTCGATCTTTTGCGGGCGCTGATGGAAGCGGAGTCGTTTGAAGCTTTCCTCCACACTCGTTACGTCGGGCAAAAGCGCTTTTCGCTCCAGGGCGCGGAATCCCTCATGGTGATCCTCGAGACCATTTTGCAGCTCTGTCCGGAGCGGGGAATCGAGGAAATCGGCATGGGCATGGCGCACCGCGGGCGGCTCAATGTGCTGGCGAATTTTCTCCGCAAATCCCTCAAGGTTATCTTCACCGAATTCAGCACCAACTACATTCCCGATCTCGTGGCGGGCGATGGCGATGTGAAATATCACCTCGGCTACACCACGGTGCGGAAACTCGAATCCGGAGCGCAGGTCGAGATTCGGCTTTCCGGCAACCCCAGCCATCTCGAAGCGGTCGATCCGGTGGTGGAAGGGAAGGCGCGAGCGCGGCAGCGCATCCGGGGTGACACCGCCGATCGGCGGAAAGTCTTGCCCCTTCTCATTCACGGCGACGCGGCCTTTGCCGGTCAGGGCATCGTGGCAGAAACGCTCAACATGTCGCAACTGCCCGGCTACCGCACCGGCGGCACAGTCCACGTCGTGGTCAACAACCAGATTGGCTTTACCACGCTACCGGAAGATGCGCGCTCTTCCATGTACGCCACCGATATCGCGAAGATGGTCGAAATCCCGATCTTCCACGTCAATGGCGATGACCCGCTGGCGGTGCGGTTCGTGTCCGAAACGGCGCTCGATTTCCGCCAAGAATTTGGCCGTGACGTCGTCATCGACATGTATTGCTATCGGCGCTACGGGCATAACGAAGGCGACGAGCCGTTCTTCACCCAGCCTGATCTTTACGCGAAAATCGCGCAGCATCCCTCGGTCACCAAGCTTTGCAAACGCCGGCTTTTGCAGTCCGGCGTGTTGAGTAATGACGATGCGGCGTCGCTCGAAACCGAGTTCGAGCTGCGGCTCGAGATGGCGCTCGAAGAGGTGAAATCCATCGAAAAGGAAGAAGCCGGCCAGACTAACCGCTTCCGGGAATCGACCGCCATTTTTCAGCCCAGATATTCCTGCGCGGCGACGCCGACCGCGATCAGTCCCGGGATGCTGAAGCAGATCGTCGATGGCCTGACGAGAGTGCCGGACGATTTCAATGTCCTGCCCAAAGTGAAGCGCATCACGATCGACCGGCACCGCGAAGCCTACGAAGCGGGCGGCCCTTACGACTGGGGATTTGCCGAGGCGCTCGCTTTCGGTTCACTTCTCCTCGAAGGCATCCCCGTTCGCTTGTCCGGTCAGGACAGCCGGCGCGGCACGTTCAGTCATCGGCATTCGTTTCTCTACGACGCAAAGACCGGCAAGCCGTATCTTCCGCTCCTCCATCTCGGGCCGAACCAGGCGCGCATCTGCATTTACAACAGCCTGCTCTCCGAAGCCGCCGTGCTCGGCTTCGACTACGGTTACTCGCTCGATTACCCAAACATGCTTTGCCTTTGGGAGGCGCAGTTTGGCGATTTCGCGAATGGCGCGCAGGCGATCATCGACCAGTTCATCGTCTCCGCGGAATCTAAATGGCAACGGCCGAGCGGCATCGTTCTCCTCCTCCCGCACGGCTACGAAGGCCAGGGGCCGGAACATTCCAGCGCGCGGCTCGAGCGTTTCCTGCAAGCCTGCGCCGAGGACAACATCCAGGTCTGTAACCTCACAACTGCCGCGCAATACTTCCACGTTCTGCGCCGCCAGATGAAGCGCGACTTCATCAAACCGCTCATCATCATGACACCGAAAAGCCTGCTTCGCTCCGAGCAGGCCGCGGCCCGGACCGAGGATTTCACGAGCGGGAGTTTCTCGGAAATCCTGCTCGCGCCAGAGGTGGCACCGCCGGAGAAAATCGAGCGCGTCATTCTCTGTTCCGGTAAGGTCTACTACGATCTCCTCAACCATCGGATGGAGGAGAAAATCGCTACGGCCGCAGTCGTTAGGCTGGAACAGCTCTACCCGCTCGCGGAAGAAAAGTTGCGCGCCGCGCTCGACCTGTTCGACAAGGCGCAAAAGATCATCTGGTGCCAGGAAGAATCGCAAAACATGGGTGCCTGGAGCTATATCGAGCCGCGCCTGCGGGCCTTGTCAGGCCGGGAAATTCTCTACGCCGGACGCAACGCCAGCGCGAGTCCGGCGGTCGGCGCGCTCGCCCTCCACAAGCGCGAGCAGGCTACTCTGATTGCGGAAGCGTTTGCCATCTAGGCAGAGCCGGAGCCGCGCCTTGATTGGTTCCCTCCAGCTTGCGCGCGGCGTGGAGTTGGCGGTTGTTCTTCTGGCATGAACGCGGCGAAGCACGTCTTCACTCTTGGCATCGAGGAAGAGTTTCAAATCATCGATCCCGAGACGCGCGAACTGCGTTCCCACATCCAGCAAATTCTCGGCGAAGGAAAAGTAACGCTAAACGAGCAGATCAAGCCCGAGATGCATCAATCCGTGGTCGAGCTCGGCACCGATGTCTGCGGCGATATCGAGGACGCGCGCGAGCAGGTCATTCGGTTGCGTAGCGAGCTGGCGACGATGGCTGGCCGCGGGGGACTGAAGATCGCTTCCGCCGGGACGCATCCGTTTTCGCATTGGTTCGACCAGGCCATCACTGAGGGCGAGCGCTACGCCACGATCGTGAAAGACATGCAGCAGGTCGCGCGCGCCAATCTGATCTTCGGCCTGCACGTGCACGTGGGCATTCCCGATCGCAACACCGCGATCCATGTCATGAATCAGGCCCGCTACTTCCTGCCCCATCTCTACGCCCTCTCGACCAACTCGCCTTTCTGGGTCGGGCGCAACACCGGCCTGAAAGGTTATCGCCTTAAGGTCTTCGAGCGTTTCCCGCGCACCGGAACGCCCGACGCTTTCGAGAGCCTGTCGGAATACGAGGATTACCTGAAGCTCCTGATCAAAACCGGCTGCGTCGATAACGCGAAAAAGATCTGGTGGGACATTCGGCTTCACCCACTTTTCGACACCCTCGAAGTCCGGGTTTGCGACGCGCAATCGCGGGTCGACGACACGCTCGCGCTCGCCGCCGTCATTCAGGCGATCGTGGCCAAGCTGCACAAGCTCCAGCACGACAATCTCACCTTCCGCATTTACCGGCGTCGCCTGATCGATGAAAACCGCTGGCGCGCGTCGCGCTACGGGATCGATGGGCAGATGATCGATTTTGGTCGGGAAGCTGAAGTCGACACGCGCGAATTGCTCAGCGAGCTGCTCGATTTCATCTCGACCGAAGTCGACGAGCTCGGGAGCCTCCAGGAGATCGAGCACGCGGAAAAAATCCTGCGCGAAGGGACGGGCGCCGACCGGCAGATCGCGGCCTGGGAGCGCCAGCACAACATGCATGACGTGGTCGACCTGATCGTGGACGAAACCTACGAAGGCCTCACCGTCAGGCCGGCGGATGGCGTCCCAGCCTAGCAATATTCGCTCAGGAAAGGCCAAGGAGCGACCAGCTTTGCCCTCGCCGTCCACTAACTTGCAGGCGTGAATCACATCTTTACCCGGCGGGAACGGGGAGGACACGCCGACCGCCGCCGGGGCTGGAACCGGGATTGCCCGCGGCGGTTTTTCGCGCCATGATGAGCGCTTCGCAAAATGCCTAGCCGTCTCTTCACCACCGCGCTCGCCGTTGATCCGGAGCTGGCGCCCGGCGCGCGCAACGCCATCCGTGATTGTCTGCGCCTCCAGCCTAACGAACGCATTACCATCATCACGGACGAAGCAACCCGCGATATCGCCACCGCGCTCCAGCAACAGGTCGAGGAAGTGGGTTCCGAGTACGCACTCTTCGTGCTCGAGGAATATGCCGAACGGCCGCTCACCGACATGCCGCAGCCGATCCTCGACGACCTCGCCAACTCGCAGGTTTCGATCTTCTGCGCCCAATCGCAGCGCGGCGAGCTCGGCTCGCGCATGCAGATGAGCGCGGTCGTAAACGAGCACCGCATCCGCCATGGCCACATGGTCAACATCAGCCGCCAGATCATGTGCGAAGGCATGCGGGCCGATTTCATGGCAATCGATGCCCTCAGCCAGCGGCTCGTCGAACGCGTCCGCCGCGCCCGGCGCGTCACCGGCCGCACCCCCGCAGGAACGGATTTCACCGCTGATCTTTCCCCGGCCCTCAAGTGGGTCAAGACGAGCGGAATCATCACGCCCGATAAGTGGGGCAACCTGCCCGGAGGCGAAATCTTCACTTCACCTGCAAACAGCAACGGCATCTTCGTCGTCGACGGCGTAGTCGGAGATTACCTTTGCCAGAAATACGGCGACCTCGAGGCCACGCCCCTAACGATTGAAGTGAAGGATAATCGCATCCGTTCCCTGATCTGCGCGAACGAGGAGTTGATCGAGGAATTTCGCTCCTACACCAGCACCGACGAAAACAGTAACCGCGTCGGCGAATTCGCCATCGGCACCAACACCGCCTGCACCCGCGTTATCGGCAACATCCTGCAGGATGAAAAAATTCCGGGCATCCACATCGCCTTTGGCCATCCCTATTGCGAACACACCGGCCAGACCTGGTATTCCAAAACCCACATCGATTGCGTCGGGCGCGACTTCGACATCTGGTTCGACGGCGAGCAAATCATGGCGCGCGGCAGATTCCTGGTCTAGCGCTTGTTCACCCCAAACCAGGGCATGCCCCGGTAGGAGTCAGCCACCACCCACGCGCCGGCCGTTAGCGCACAGGTGACCACGAACTCACCCCATTGAAAGGCGCTGATATGTCCAGCCGCTACGATGGGTAGCCACACCAGCACAATGAACGTGCCCATCTGTAACGCCGAGAGCGCGGCCGCCAGTCGTGCACACACACCGATGACCACCGCCAGACCCGCCGCGATAAAGGTTACGCCAGTGAAATACGCCCAAAACACAGGACCCGGAAGCCAAGCAGGCACCAGCACCGCGGTCTGTTTGAGGTAGGCGAACTGGCCCACGCCGAAGAAGATCAAAGCCAGGCTGTAGAGCACCCTCGCACCCCGGACCCCTTTGTCGCCCGCGGCGAAACCGAAGCGCCGCCTCTCCCAGTCCGCGGCGAACCGGGAATACAGCACCCAGGCCCCCGCCACCATGACGGCAGTCTCAGCGCAGCCATACCAGGACCCTAGCAGCGTGGGCGCGGGAAAGACCTCGGGCACTTTTAAGAGCAGCAACCAAAACAGGAACCAGGCGAGCAGCGCGCGGCTGGCGGCGGCAGCTGTGCGCCGCCAGAGCAGGCCGAGGCCAGATCCCAGGGAAATAATTGCGCACAAATAGACCAGGACCTCACGTGCCGGCACACCTTTGGGCACCGGCGCCCACACCGGTGTGAAATCGCCCTTGCGCAGGCCCATAACCCCAAGGACGATCATGGTCGCGGCAAAGGCCGCATGACCGACGCTGGCGATATGCACCCCTCTATCCTTGGTCGATGTTATGGAATCGGTGTCCATGGGTCTTCTAGGAAACAGAAGCTTCACTACAGGGTTTCGGGTCGAGAGCTTTGAGAGTCACGTCAGCGGGTTTAGGAGAATATTTAATCCGAACCTTGGATGCCGCATCTTCTTTCTCCATCGTATCGAATATTCTCCTGACCCGCCTTCTCTCCCAATCGATCAGCCCAGTAACTTGCCGGCGAGCCAGTAATCAACACTGAACTTTCCCGGACCAGAGCAGAGCAGCCAGATAAAGAAGAGCACGTAAAGGACTTCCGGAAGGTAGAGGAAATCGTCGAGCCAGTTAAGAGGCGAAAGTTCTTTAGGCAAGGTGGAAACGGCAGTGGTCACGATGGCGACAATCATATCGATCAATAAAGCCGCGGAGGCCGGGCTCGAAAGGAACCCCAGGGCCAGCAAGGATCCGCCAACAAACTCGACGCCCGATACGAAATAAGCCGTCAAGTGGGGAAACGGGACTTTGGCCTTAACGAGGGTTTCGTAAACAGCCTTCATGCCGCCGGCGGCAAACAATTTGTTTGCCCCTGAGATGGCGAAGAACAGGCCGATCAAAACGCGAACTAGCAGTATGGCATATTGTTCCAAATCACTGCTGCCCAGCAGCGCAAACTGGACCAACCGATTCCAATCCATGTCTTATCCCTCCATCGGTTTTGCCCTTGAGACTATGTGTCCATCCGTTCGACCAATTGAGCGCGCCATGCGGGTGCCGGGAATGGATCCGCAAAGTACTGTGTTTCCCGCGCAACCTTGTCGCCCCCGAACTCCATGATGCTCACGGTGTAGGACGGCTTGCCGTCATATGTCAGGGTGAATTCGGTGACCCAAAGATCACCGCCGCCAATGATTCGTCGGAC
>JBOHXL010000092.1:0-1998 GCA_050736975.1 Chthoniobacterales bacterium
ATGAAAACGGAGTTCGTAAGCGAGATTGTGCTGCTGACCAGTGGGATTGTGGTAGTCGTCACTTTGATAGTCGCAGTAATGGTTGCCCTTGCCCGAATCGGTTCGCTGCTGCCATGAATGCAAGAGAACAACGAATGGCAGCCCGTGACGATAACGCGCCTAATCCCTGTTTTGGCGTTCTCGTTTTGGATAGTCGCCGCAGGAGGGAGGATGCACGCTTCTGATGGGCGACAGAATGGCGATGCCGTATCCAGTGTTGGCTCGGCGCAGCAGACTGGCCCCGACCTGAGAGGAACATGGTCTGGAAAATTCATATCGAAAAACTCTGAAATCTCACCGTTTACCATCACGGTGAAAATCAATCAAGACTCGGGCGGACACCTTGTCGGGGACGCGAGTCTCGTCTCGGATTGTCTCAAGAGCCACCGCCTTCACGTGAGAGTAAGTGGCTCGAATGTAGAACTCGCAGGGAGCGACGCGGACGGTGACATCGTCACTTTCAGCGGCACCGTGGACAATACTGGCACGATGCTCAAGATGAACTACATCATCAACGGCAGTCCCCGTGGCAGCTGCGAGATTGATGATGGTACGGGAACCATGGCGAAGCTCTAGCCGGGAGCGGAGATGTCACTAGTGGCCTGTCGCAGTGAATTCGTTACTGCGGACGCGGCGGGTGGGATCGGAGTATTTCCACTGGACGGGGCGGGCGTGCGCGGAGTAGGCATTGATGTAGCGGCGGAGTTTGCGGGCCAGGTCGGGTACGGAGGTGAAGATGCCGCGTGCGATCACCTCGCGTTCGATTTTGGCGAACCAGAGTTCGACTTGGTTGAGCCAGGAGGAATAGGTGGGCGTGAAGTGGAACTGCACTCGCGGATGCTGTTGGAGGAAACCGCGGACGGCTTGGGTTTTGTGGGCCGAGAGATTGTCGAGGATGATATGAATGTGCTGCCGGGGCGGGCACAGGGCCACCACTTCTTCGAGGAAGGCGACGAAGTCGAGGCTGGTGTGGCGGGCGGTAGTTTTGCCGTGCACGCGGCCGGTTTTGGTGTCCAGCGCGGCGTAGAGCGAGAGCGTGCCATGCCGGTAGTACTCAAAGCCGTGACGCTCGGCGCGTCCCGGTGAAAGCGGCAGCACGGGGTCGAGCCGATCCAGCGCTTGAATCGCGGTCTTTTCGTCGACGCAGAACACGGCGGCATGTTGCGGCGGGCGCAAATAGAGGCCCAGGATATCGGCGGCCTTGCTCTCAAACTCGGGATCGTCGCTAGCCATGTACCGTTCCAAACGGTGCGGTTTCAGGCCCGCTTCGCGCCAGACCCGATGCACGGCGTCCTTGCTAACACCCAGCGCGACGGCCAGTTTGCGACAGCTCCAGTGCGTGGAACCATCGCTTGGTTTTTTACGAGTGGCGGAGAGAATGCGGGCGCGCAGAGCCGCGGTCAGGACCGTGGCCTTCTGGCCGGGATGATAGGTGTCGAGCCCGTCGAGTCCGAACCGCCGGAAGCGCTGCTTCCAGCGAATGATGGTGGGAGCAGTGGTCTGAAGCCGATGTTTGATGGTGTTAAAGGAGACACGCTGGGCAAGCAGGAGAATCAGCTTGGCCCGGAAGACATACCCGGCGGGCAGGGAACGCGATTGGGCAATGCTCCTGAGTTCCAACTGTTGCGCGGGCGTGAGCCGGACTTCGTTGCTGGCGACCATACCAGCTTAGAAGCATAACAACTAGTAATGGTTACTTCGCGACAGGCCACTAGTATTGATCGTTGGTGTCGATATTGAAGCCGAGGATGGCGTTGACCTCAATCGGTTCATTTCCACGCCGCACTGGACGGAATTTCCAGCTGTTGAGCGCGGTCAGGACCTTGCTCGTCATGACTGCGTTAGCGGGTTCGATCACGTGAGGCCGGCGCAGCAATCCGGAGCGGTCGAGGACGCAGGAGATCACCAGGCGCGCCTTGGGCAGCCCCAAGGGAAGGTCAGAGCGCATGGCTTGGGGGG
>JBOHXL010000093.1:0-18104 GCA_050736975.1 Chthoniobacterales bacterium
GTCAATACCTGGCAACCGACCTGGCGCAGGTCGTCCATCGTTTGGAAAAGCTCAGGCTCGGTCTCACCAAGGCCAAGCATGACGCCGCTCTTCGTCACGACACCCGACGAAAGCTCTTTCGCCCGCCGCAAGACCTGGAGCGAAGTGCGATATTTGGCGCGCGATCGAACGACCGGCGTGAGGCGCTCAACCGTTTCCATGTTGTGATTAAAAATCTCCGGCGCGGCCTCGAGCACGAGCTGGATGCACCAGTCCCGGGCGTGAAAATCCGGCACAAGCACTTCGATGACGATCGACGGATCCATCTCACGAATGGCTCGAATGGTGCGCGCGAAATGTTCGGCGCCGCCATCCTTCAAGTCATCGCGCGCCACGGCTGTAATCACGACATGCTTGAGCTTCAGGCGCCTGACGGCCTCGGCAACCCGCCGCGGTTCGTCTTCCTCAAGCGCGAAGGGCTTCGCGGTGCTGACGGCGCAGAATCCGCAGGCCCGGGTGCAGCGTTCGCCCGCGATCATCATCGTGGCCGTGCCCTGGCTCCAGCATTCCCAGCGATTGGGGCATTGCGCGCTCTCGCAAACGGTGTGCAACCGCAAATCGGAGATGAGCGCCTTGGTCGAGAAGAAAACGGGATTGGAAGGCAGTCGCACCTTGATCCAGGGCGGCTTCTGTGCCTGGTGCAATGCGGGATCGATTTTGGCGCAGGACATTTGTTTCGCGAACCGACTGAAGGCCTAGATTTAAGTTTGGATAAGAAGATTGGCAACTCTCATCCGGCAACGCCCGGTGCAAAGCCGTGAAGAATGATTGCTTCCCGCGGGCAAATCTGATTACGATACCTGGAAAGTTTTTTGGAAACGAAGTTTGCCAACAAGAGGAGTTACACCATGGATGGACAAGAGAACGAAATGACCCACGGCCAGGAGAATGGCGCGATCGACGAAAGCGGCAATGTCGACCGCATCCGCAATATTCTTTTCGGCTCGCAAATGCGCGATTACGATGGCCGCTTTCAAAAGCTCGAGGAGCGCCTGACGCGTGAAGCGGGCGAGTTGCGAGGCGATCTGCAGCGTCAGCTCCAGGCACTTGAGGGTTTCATGAAAGGCGAGGTGGAATCGCTGACCAATCGCGTCAAGACCGAGCAGTCGGAACGCGGACAGGCCTTCGAGCACCTGGCGCACGAAATGGCCGAGACGGCCCGCGGTTTGGAGTTGAAGATCAGTAATCTCGACAGCCAGGCCGCGAACGATATTCGCGAATTACGGACGCAGTTGCTTGAGCAATCGAAGGCCTTGAGCGCGGAGCTAAAGGAGAAGCACGATGATTTGAAGGGCCAGCTTAATCATGAAGCCGGCCAGATCCGCGAAGCCATGACCGGCCGCGAAGCGCTCGCCGAGATGCTGACCGAAGTCGCGCTTCGTTTGAAAAAGGAATTCCGCGTCCCGGGCGCGTCCTAAGAGATGCACCCACGGATGCGTAGCCCGCAGCCGCGAAAACCGCTGGACGATCTGGCGGAACTGCGCCGGCTTCTCGTCCGACGGGAGCAGGAAGAATTGCGCGGGCTGCATGAGCGCCTCGACGATAAAGAGCAGCGGGCCCATGAGGTCGCGGATGTTCTGCCGGAAGCGGTCACGCTGACCGGCGATCGGACCGCGGATCTGACGCGCGCGCTGCGTCCAGCGGTCGAGGGTTCGGTGCGCGAGTCGGTCGAAAAGCGTCCGCAGTTCTTAATCGACGCGCTCCATCCGATCATCGGCTCGGTCGTTAGGCGATCGATCGCCGAGAGCCTGCGCAACCTTCTGCAAACGCTCAATCAATCGCTCGAACAAAGCTTTTCCTGGCAGGGATTGAAGTGGCGCTTCGAAGCGCTTCGCACCGGGCGCAGCTTCGCGGAAGTCGTCATGCTGCGCAGCCTCGTTTACCGGGTCGAGCAGATCTTCCTCATCCATCGCGAGACGAGTCTTTCCCTTCTGCACTTGAGCGCGGACGCGACCGTGACCCAGGATTCCGACATGGTGGCGGGCATGCTGAGTGCGATTCAGGATTTCGCGCGCGACTCCTTCAAGACCGGCCTCGATGAGGGGTTGGACGAATTTCGCGTCGGCGATCTGAACGTCTGGCTCGCGCCCGGACGTCATGCTTACGTCGCGGCCGTCATCCGCGGGAATCCGCCGCGCGATCTGCAGACTTGTCTCGAGGATGCGATCGACCGGATCCATATCCTGCGCGGAAGGGAATTGGCGGAATTTGAGGGCGACGCCGCGAGTTTTGAAGCGCTCCGTCCCGAACTGGAACCCTGTCTTCAGGCGCAATATCAGGCGAAGAAAACTTCCAAGAATAACCAGCGCGCCTGGTTCGCGCTCGCGATTGGCGCCGCCCTGGTCCTGGCTGCGCTCATCGTCGGGGTGCAAAGCGAACGGCACTGGCAGGATTTCATCAGGCGGTTGAATGCGGCGCCGGGCGTTGCCGTTACGCAGGCGGAAAAACATTGGTTCACGCGCTCGCGCGTCGCCGGCCTGCGCGATCCGGCGGTGGCTGATCCTGCTGCGCTCGCCCGGGCCGCCGGGGTCAATCCCGATCGACTCCGTTTCGAGTGGAAGGATTATCTCGCGCTTGATGACGCCAGCGTGCTGCGGCGCTTCGAGCGGCGCTTCGGGAAACCGATCGGGACAGACCTTCGCCTAACGAGTGGGATGTTGACGATCAGCGGGAAGGTTCCCTATGAGTGGTTGAGCCGGGTGCGGGAAGAAGGCCTGCAGTCCCCCGGGGTCACCTCGATCGACGAAAATGGCGCCACTGTGACCTATGACCCCGAGCACGTCCTCGCGAGATTTCGCAATGCCTTTCCGCCACCGCCGGGCGTGACGGCGCGAATCGAAAACGGGACCCTGGAACTTTCCGGCACGGCTCCCTATGAATGGCTCCCGCCGGTCCGGGCCGGCGCGACAAAACTCCCCGGAATGAGCAAAATTTCGGAGGAACATCTGCAAATTTCCTACGATCCCAAGCTCGTCCTGCAACGCTTCACCGACCGCTTCAATTTACCGGATTCGGTGAACGCCAGCGTTAAGGACGGGGTCCTCATTCTCGCGGGTGAAGCGCCCCACGCCTGGTTGATGCGGGTGCGCCCGGGTGCGCCCGGAGTGCCCGGAATCAAGACGATCGACGAAAAGAACCTGACCGATCTCGACCAGCGCACGTTCCAGCAATCGAAATCCGTCATCGAGAGCGCGTTTGTTTATTTTCTTCTCAACAGAGACAACTTCGCGACTGAAGGCTTCGCTGCTCTCTCGCGCTTGCCGGATCAGATTCGTCGCTGTCTGAGCGCGGCCAGTCGCCTTGGACTGGAAGTCCAGATCGAGGTGCGCGGTTACGCCGACTCCGTTGGGAGTGACCAAAAAAATTTCCAGCTCAGCCAAAAGCGCGCCGAAGCCGTGCGCGATTTCCTGGTCAAATGCGGTTTTGAGCCATCGCTCTTCAAGGTGATGGGAATGGGCGCGCCGCCCGTCACCGGCCAGGCAACGCCGGAACAGGCGGAACGCCGGGTGGCGTTCAAGGTTGTGCCCAAGTCATGATCCAGAAAAAGGTTTGCCTCCTCGGGACCTCGGGCGTCGGAAAGACCAGCCTCGTCGCGCAGTTCGTCCACAGCATGTTCTCCGACAAATACCTCACGACGGTCGGGGTAAAGATCGACAAGAAAACGCTGCAGGCCGATGGCACGGAGGTCACTCTCGTCATTTGGGACCTGGCGGGCGACGATGATTTTCAGCGTCTGTCGACCTCCTACCTGCGGGGCACGAGCGGCTACCTGATGGTAGCGGACGGGACGCGGCGAGTCACACTCGATCAGGTGCTCGAGCTACAGAAACGCGTGGCGGAAACGCTACGCGCCGCGCCGTTCATCCTCGCGCTGAACAAAGCCGATCTCGCTCCGCAATGGGAGGTGGAGGAAGCGCGGATCCGTGCGCTCGAAGCGGAAAACTTTCCCGTGATCAAGACGAGCGCGAAGGAAGGCGCGGGCGTGGAGGAAGCGTTCGCCCAATTGGCGCGGCGCATGATCGCGCCAGCCTGACGACATGCCTGCGTCCGCCTCGCCCGCTCAATCGGTGCTCGAAGCGCTCGGCTTCGTTCTCTTCGCTCGCGAGAAATCCGGCGAGCTGCGATTGTTAGGCAAGGCGCCCGCCTGGCTCGCCACACTTTGGCCGGGGCTCGAGAACAATGAGCCCAAACTGCCGGTGGCCGACGCTTCGCCTTTCCTGGAAAACTTCCTCATCGACGCTGAGGAATGCTGGAAAAAAGGCGGCGTCGAGCGTGCCCAGTCGGGGCCGTGGATCGAGCAGGACGGGAACGGCGCGGAAGTGCAACTCGAAGCAACAGCGATGACCGCGGGCGGCCAGTCGGTTCTGCTCCTCGAGCAGTTGGGCGAAGCATTCGAGGCGAAAAAAGCGGTCCTGCAACGCGCGCGTGAGACCGTCATCGCGCATCAGCGCTTAAATTCCGAAATCCAAAAAAAGGAAATCCTGCTCCATTGCGTGGCGGACGAGATGACCTCCGCGCTCGCCAACGTTATCACTTCGCTACGGCTGATCGAATTGGAGGACAACGGACCGCGCACCAAAACCCTCCTCGGTCTCGCCTCCCGCGCGACGCAGGAACAACAGTCGTTGATCCATCGTATTCTCGACGTTTTCGAAGACGAACTGCGCGGCGTCTACAGCGCGACTGGCGAAACCCATGCCGGCGCGGATTGGAACGACATCCTGCAACGGGCGCTCGATTCCACCATGCCACTCTTCGAGGAGAAAGGCGTGCGTCTCGATACGCCGGCTCCGGCTGCCAGGATCAGGATTGGGGTCGATCCCATGCATCTCGAGCGCGTGGTTGCGAACCTGCTCGAAAACGCGCTTGAACGGAGCGCGGGCGGCGGCGTGGTCATCGTTAGGGCAGAAGAGGAACCGGAGGCGCTGCTGGTTTCCTTCGAGGATAACGGCCCGGTTCTTTCGTCGGAAGTTTGCGAAAACCTGTTTGCGAAATGGGACCCGACAACCGCCGCGCCGGTTTCAGCACTGCGCCTCCATTTCTGTCGCATCGTGGTCGAGAACGCCGGTGGCGAAATCGGCTGCACGGCTCTCCCCGCCGGCGGGAGCCGCTTCTGGATTCGCCTAACGAGAAACGATCCGGGGGAATGAAGACGCTCGTCCTGATCGACAACGACGCGCTTTCCCGGGCCCTCCTCGCGCAATGCCTGACCGGGTTGGGCTGGCGCGTACTGGAAGCGGAGGATGGCGCGACCGGTCTGGAGATGGTGGTGGAGCATCAACCGGCGGCAGTCATCTGCGATCTGCGCACGCCGAAGCGCAACGGTTTCAAGGTTTGCCGAACGATCCGTGAACAGCCGTTGCTCAAGTCCACCCGGGTCATTCTTATCGGCGTTAGCCGTTTCGCCAACGATCGCGACACCGCCTTTGCCATCGGTGCTGACAACTATCTCGCGAAGCCCATTGAGCCGGCCGATCTCCTGACCGCGCTCGACCAGTGCCGGGGCTTGGGCGCGACCAAGCCCAAACCGGTCGTAACCGGGCCGACGCGGATCCGATTCTGGGGCGTACGCGGATCGATCCCAACCCCCGGCTTGGAGACGGCGGCCTTTGGCGGCAATACTTCCTGTGTCGAAGTGCGCGTGGGCGAGCAAATCATCGTGCTGGACGCCGGCTCGGGCATTCGCGCGCTCGGGCAATCGCTCATACGTGAGTTTCACGACAAACCGCTCAACATCACGATGCTGGTTACGCACACACATTGGGACCACATCCAGGGCTTCCCGTTTTTTATTCCCGCGTACGACCCCAAGGTCGAGGTGCGGATCGTCGGCTACGAAGGTGCCGTGCACGGCTTGCGCGGCGCTCTTTTCGAGCAAATGCAAAGCGCGTTTTTCCCCGTCGGCCTCAATCAAATGGCGAGCCACGTCACCTTCGAAGAATTGAGCGGGATGGAATTTGAGATCGGAGAGGTCAAGGTGCGGACCATCTTTGCCAATCATCCCGGCATCTGCCTTGGCTACCGGCTATGCACGCCGCATGGCGACATCGTTTATATGCCGGACCACGAGGCTTACGAGCGGCACGAGATCGAGCGGCAAAAACTGGCCCGAGAGAATTCACGACCGAGCCTCGACTACGCGCGCTTGCAGGATGAAAAGGTGCTCGATTTCATCCGCGACGCCGATGTCGTGATCGGCGACACGCAATACGACAACGCCGAATATCCAACCCGGCTGGGCTGGGGTCACACCTGCGCCGACGACGCCGTCGAGCTGGCGATGCGCGCCGGAGTCAAGCACCTCTTCTTGTTTCATCACGACCCCGATCATCACGACGACAAGATGGAAGCGATGATGAAAGACGCGGAGGCGCGGGTGGCGGCCGCAGGCTCGAGCATGACCGTGAGTGCCGCGCGGGAAGGCGCGGAATTCGTGCTCGAGTAATTCAAGCGGCCACGATCAGTCCGTGCGCAAAGCCTTCATCGGACTCACCCGGGTGGCACGTTGCGCGGGGACGTAACAGGCCAGCAGCGCCGCGGTCGCGAGCAGGACGCTGGAGACGAAGAGAGCGAGCGGATCGGCCGGGCTGACCTGATACAACATCTGGGCCAGAACGCGGCCGAGCCCGAGCGAGAGCAACAGACCAATCGCGAGAGCAAAAGCCGTCTGGAGCGCGCCCTGTTTCATGATGAGCGCAAAGACATCGCTCCGATCCGCCCCGAGCGCCATGCGAATGCCGATCTCGCGCGTTCGCCGCGCGACCGAGTAGGCTTTCACCCCATAGACACCGACCACGGCCAGGAGTAGCCCTATTCCCCCGAAAATGCCGAAAAGAATTGCCCCGAAACGCACCACCCACAGCCCGACATTTTTCTCGATGATGTTTTCGAACGGCTCGATGCGCAGGATCGGAATCATCGGATCGATCTCGCGCAAGGTTTGCCGGATGGTCGGAATCATCGCGCTGACCGCCGCGCGGTCGTCTCGATCCAGGCGTACCTGCAGAATAACACCACCGCTGTAAGCCTGGGCCAAGGGGGCAAAAATGCGGTAGTGATGCGGAATATCGTCCTCGATCGCCTCGTGCCGATGTTCGCTCACGATCCCGACGATCGTGAAGTCGTTAGGCGAACCATCGCTCGGAGGCAGGGAGTAGCGAAGATGTTGGCCGAGCGCATCGCGGTTCGGGAAAAGCTTCTTCGCCATCGTCTCGTCGATAATCAGGACCCGCGGTGAATTCTTGTTTTCCGCTTCGGTGTCGGTAAAATCGCGACCGCGCAGGATGTGAACGCCAATCGCCTTGAACCATCCCGGAGTGATGGCAGTGAAGAAGCCGCCCGCGCCCGGTTCCGGCGCCTTGGGATCGGTCTTGCTCGCTACGGCTTCGTCCATTCGCATGACGCGCCGGGAATTGGTGATGTTGCCGTAAGGCAGCATGGTGGTGAGGGCGGCGGCCCGCACTCCGGGCAGGGTGCGCACGCGATGCAACGCGGCGAACATGGTTCGCTGCGCGGCCGCCTCATCATCGCGCCCCAAGGTGAAGTCCATCTCGGCCGAGATCGCGCCTTTGCGATCGAATCCCGGATTCAACCCACCGGCCTTGAGTGCGCCGCGGAAGAACAATCCCGCGCTGAAGAGGAGCGCGAGCGAAAGCGCAATCTGCGCCATCACGAGCAGGTGCCGCGGCGCAAAAAAACGATTCAGCCGCCCGACATGCGCGGGCTCGCCGACCTGTTGTTTTAGATCATTCACGAGATCGGCCCGCGAAGCTTTCAGCGCAGGACCGAGGCTGAAAAGCAGAGTGGCGATAAGACAGATCAGGAAGGTGACCGCAAGGATGGTCGCATCGGGCCGCAACTGCAGGACGATGGAAAAGTTCATTGAACCGAAAAGAGTGCCTAACGAGCCGAGGAGAAGATCATTGCTCCAGAGACTGATGAACAAACCAAGCGCGCCACCGGCGAGAGCGAGGAACATTCCTTCAGACAAGAGTTGCCGGACGATCCGCCAGCGGCTTGCTCCGAGCGCCAACCGGAGAGCGATCTCCTTGGAGCGACTCGCGCCGCGCGCCAGCAACATGTTGGCCAGATTAAGACAGGCGATGAGCAGAACCGCCGCGGCCATCGCGAGCAAGAGGGTGCCGATGAACCCGACCGGTCCGTCATCCGACGGCGAGGTGCTGATGCTGAAACGTGAGGGCGTCTGGATTTGCAACTCGCGGGCGCCGGTCGAATCGGGTGGCTGGATCGCAGTCAGCCGTTTGGCGAGCGAGGGCAGCCGCGCTTTCGTCGCGTCGATCGTCAGGCCTGAGCGCATCCGCGCGATCAGGTTGAGCGAGTAATTCTTCGGCGCGGCCAGGTCCATCTTCCCGCTCGAGTCGCTAAAGGCCGACCCGAGATGCGAGTAAACGCCCAGCGGCAGCCAGAGGTCGGGCGCAAGCAGCGCATTGCTGCCGGCGAAGCCGTCCGGTGTCACGCCAATCAAGGTGTAGGTCTGGCCGTTTACGGTCAGAGGTTTTCCGATCAAATCCGCACGGCCGCCGAGTTTCTTCCAATACGGATAGCTCGCCACCACGACCGGAAGGTTGGCGTCGGGCCGGCATTCGGCCTCGTTGTAAAACCGGCCGACGACCGGTTTCACTCCGATGAGCGAAAAATAATTCGACGAGGTGAGGAAAACAAAACTGCGCCGCATTCCTCCGTCGCGCCCGATCCCGGCGAGGGAAAACTGCATGGCCGCGACATCCGCAAAGACGTCCCCGTTTTCTCGCAGGGTGCTGAATTCGTCATAGGAAAACGGGCGGTAATCGTGCGCCGCTCCCTGTCGCGCGGTGAAGACGTTGACCACCTCCGACGCCCGCAGCGGAATGACTGGGCGAAGGATGACGCCGTTGACGAGCGCGAAGATGGCGGAGTTGACGCCGATGGCAATGGCGAGGGTGAGGACCGCGATGGCGGTAAAGCCCGGCGTCTTGATCAACTGTCGAAAAGCGAACTTGAAGTCCTGTCTCATCGCTAGTGAGATGCCGCCGAGACTGACTTCGGATTCAGAAATTTATTGCGCCTTGCGCCGACCCTTTGCGGTTGCGTTGCCCGGCTGACGCGGGAGCTTGCAACTGTCATGGGAATTCCAGTTCAAAATCTGCATATCGGGATGCAAGTGCGGCATCCGCGCTACGGCCTGGGGACGATCAAAGCGCTCACCGAACACACCGCCGACATCACCTTTGATGATGCGCCGCGAACAGTTGATCCGTCGACGAGCGACCTGACCGTCGCCGAGGCGACCGCCAGCCTGACGGAAATGCAGATGCCGCTCTTCGTCCTGATCCGCGAGACGGCGCAGGCGATGATCGACGCGCTCGGTCTCGAGAAAGCGGATGAACTGGTCGAGGGATTGGCGACGCGCTGGGAACACGGCACGCTCGCGCTCCGACCGGCTGACGCGTCACTCCAGCCGAAAGAGGTACCGCTCGAGACTTTCTTTCACAAGATCGTGATGATCCGAAACAACCTTCGGGTCCTGGAGCAAAAGGTGAACGCGCACGAGAGATTGAGTGATGCTGAGAAGGTCGAGCTTCAGCAATACATCACCCGTTGTTACGGGTCACTGACGACTCTCAACGTCCTCTTCAAGAAGAAAGAAGACCAGTTCGGAAGTTAGACTGGAAGCCTACGTTCCGAAGACGACCGTTTTGGCGTTCATGAATTCGCGCATGCCTAACGAACCGAGTTCGCGCCCATAACCCGATCGTTTCACTCCGCCAAAGGGCAGCCGCGCATCCGACGCCACCAGCGCGTTGATGAAGACCATCCCGCACTCCAGTTCACTCGCGAAAAGCTCCTGCTCGCGTTTGTCGTTTGTCCACACGCTCGCGCCGAGCCCGAAGTCATTATCGTTCGCCAACTCGACCGCGGCCGCGGCATCCGCCACCCGGAAGAGCATCGCCACGGGACCGAAGACCTCTGCACGGTAAGCGAGCGCCTCCTTTGGAATCTCGGCCAACACTGTCGCCGGATAATAATTCCCCTTCCCTTCGATCAGTTCTCCTCCCGCGAGCAACTTCGCGCCGGACGCGATCGACTGTTGCACCTGCTGGTGCACGCCAGCGCGGATCGACGGCGTCGCCAGAGGTCCAATCTCGGTCGCCTCATCGAGCGGATCACCAACCTTTAGCGCTTTCATCCAGCCGACGAATTGCCTGACGAACTCATCGTAGATCGAGTCCGCGATCAGGAAGCGCTTGCCTGCAATGCAGGATTGACCGCTGTTCTGGGTGCGCGCTTTCACCGCTGTCGTTAGGGCAACCTCCAGGTCGGCGCTCGACATCACGATAAAAGGATCGCTCCCGCCCAGCTCCAGGACGCATTTCTTGAGGACGCGCCCAGCGATCGCCGCCACGGCGCTCCCGGCCCGGTCGCTCCCGGTCAGCGTGACCGCCTGGACGCGGCGATCCTCAATGATGGCCGCGACCTGGTTTGATTCGATGAGGAGCGATTGAAAGACACCGGGCGGCGATCCCGCGCGACGCCAGAGGTCCTCGATCGCGAGCGCGCACTGCGGCACATTCGCGGCGTGCTTGAGCAACCCCACATTGCCCGCGATCAAGGCAGGCACGGCAAAACGAAACACCTGCCAGAACGGAAAGTTCCACGGCATGATGGCGAGGACCGCGCCTAACGGCTGCCAGCGAACCGAGCTGCACGCCGCCGCGGTCTGGATCATTTCCTCCTCGATAAATCGCGCGCCATTCTCCGCGTAATAACGACAGCCCGAAGCGCACTTGCGCACTTCATCCCGGGCCGCGCCGATCGGTTTGCCCATCTCGAGAGTGATGATGCGCGCGAGCGAATCCACCTCCTGTTGGAGGAGATCGGCCGCGGTGAGCAGGATCGCGGCGCGCGCCTCAAACGAACTGCCGCGGAACAACCGAAAGGCGCGCTCCGCCGCCGCCAGCCTGGGCTCGATTTCCTTCCCGGTGAGCGCGGCAAACTCGCGCAACATCTCTCCCGTCGCCGGATTGATCGATGCTATTGCCATTCTTCAGTGAACAGCCAAACAACTAGAGAACAAGCATGCAGTCGCCGTAACTGTAGAACCGATAGCGCTCGCGGATCGCTTCCTCGTAGGCACGAAGAACGAACTCCCGGCCGGCAAAGGCCGACACCAGCATGAGGAGCGTTGAACACGGCAAATGAAAATTCGTCAATAACCGGTCGACACTCCGAAATGTGTAGGGCGGATGAATGAAGATGTCGGTCACGCCCTCCTGCGCAAAAAGACGGCCTTCGCGCCTGACCGCCGCTTCGAGGACGCGGACTGAGGTCGTGCCGACGGCCAGGATGCGCTCCGCACGATTGAGCGCCGCCGCCGCTGCGGAGGTGATAACGAAAGGTTCGGCGTGCATCCGATGTTCCGCGATCGAATCGCTTTGCACCGGCCGAAAGGTGCCGGTGCCGACATGCAAGGTGACAAAGGTGTGCGGCAAGCCAGCCAGGATCTCACGAGTAAAGTGCAAACCGGCTGTCGGCGCCGCCACTGCTCCGGGCTCCCTCGCGAAGACGGTTTGGTAACGGGTCGCGTCCTCCGCATCCGCGGCGCGATTCAAGTAGGGCGGCAGAGGAATCTGGCCCGCACGATAAGGATCGATCGCGCGCCCGAACCGGACGATTCGTTCGCCTTCCTGACAAATGCCTTCCACGTAGCCGAGCGCACCCTCCAGCGAAACGGTGGAGCCGATACGCATCTTGCGGCCGGGTTTGACGAGACATTTCCAAGCCTGCGCATCGATTTGTTCGAGGAAGAGGAACTCAATCTTGCCGTCATCGGAAAAACGGCGCGCGGGGAGAACGCGCGTGTCGTTCAGCACCAGGAGATCGCTTTGCCTAACGAATTGGGGCAGGTCGGCAAAGCATCGATGCGCGATCATCTGGCGCGCACAATCGAGCACCATCATGCGCGCGTCTTGGCGGCGCGGCAGCGGACGCTGCGCGATCAGCTCAGCCGGGAGCGCGTAATCGTAATCATCCAGCCGCTCGCTCATGCCCGGGAAGGTAGCGCAAGCTTACGGCTTGCTCGCAAGACAATCCGGAAGCCGGAAGCTTGCGCTACCCTGCCGCGGCAGATTAACACGAGACATGAACGACTTTCTCGAAGGAATCGATCTTGCGCTCGGTGGCCTTGAACGCATCCGGCGCGAAAACGATCGCCCTCCGCGCGCGAGCCGCGCCGCCCTGGCCGGCCTGCGGAAGGCACCGCCAATCATGAAGGCGACGAAGGCTGAACAACTCGCTCCGCTGCGCGAGCGGGTGGCGGTTTGTGTCCGCTGCCCGCATCTCGCTTCCTCCCGCACCCAGACCGTTTTCGGGGTCGGCAATCCCGAGGCTGAGTTAATGTTTATCGGGGAGGCGCCGGGTGCGGATGAAGATCGCAAAGGCGAACCGTTTGTCGGTCGGGCCGGTCAGTTGTTGACCAAAATTATCGCGGCGATGGGATTCACCCGCGAGGAAGTTTACATCGCGAATGTTTTGAAATGCCGTCCCAACATGCCGCCGGGCGTGCCCGGCAACCGTCCGCCCACCCCGGACGAAATGTCGACCTGTCTCCCCTACGTGACGGAGCAGATTGAAATCATCGGACCGAAGGTGCTGGTAGCTCTGGGAGCGACGGCGGTCGAGGGATTGCTCGGGCGCCGTGAGCCAATGGGAAAGATGCGGGGACGCTGGCATTCCTACGGCGAGACGCCGCTCATGATCACGTTTCATCCGTCGTATCTGCTGCGGAACCAGAGCAACTCCGAGAAACGCAAGGTCTGGGAAGACATGCTGCTGGTTCTCGAACGCCTCGAGCGGCCGATCACGGAAAAACAGCGAAACTATTTTCGTTAGGCGAGCGCAGGCGCCTGCGCTCCACCCCTGAGCGAACGCCACGCGCTTCCTGCTTCGATTACCTTACGATCCACAGGTTGCAGGGGATGACGTCGGTCACCCAGGAAATCTGGCTCGCGAGTCTTGGTTCTGGATGCCTTTCCAACGGGACGATCAGCAGATCGGCCGCGACTGCCTGGACGAAGTTCGATGCGCCAAAGCCCGTATTGCCGCGGATGCAACGCGCTTCGATTGGGACCTTTGTCTCCCCGGCGGCGAGAACGAATTCCTGGAGCGCGATTTCCTCTTCTTCGAGGGTGCGGGCGATTCGCTTGTCGCTCTTGCTGCGCCGCGCCGCGCGCGCTTTGTCAAAACTGGTGTAGCTGCGAATGACGTAGAGCCGTTCGCAATTTTCCTTCTCGGCGAGATGCAGGGCACGGCCTAGCGCGCGTTGCGCCGCCTCGGAGTACTCTGCCATGAAAACGATGTGGCGAAGGGGTTTCGGCTCGACCTCCGGCCTGGTAAAAAGCATCACCGAACAAGCCGCTTCGCGCACCAGACGCCGCGCCACGTTGCCGAGAAACTGGCGATGCACCGCTTCCTTTTCCAGCGCGCCGGCAATGAGGAGCTCAGCCTTTAATTTTCCGGCCGCCCTGAGAATGGCACTTGCCGGGTCGCCCTCTTCATAATGCACGACCGAATCGGAGGGCAGCTTCAACTGCGCGATCGCTCCGGCAAATTTTTCCGCCGTGGCCGCGTCCTTTTTTCCGACGTAAATGATGTTCAGCGCAGCCCCAAAGCGATCGCGGATGCGGTTGGCCTCGGCCAGAACATGGTGAAAGCGCGGCGAGAAAGTCGAAGCCACCGCGGTGATTCGATAGGGCGGCTCAGTCATGTCGTGGCCTGTACTTTGGAGCGGCATGGCCGGACGGCAATGGGAAAGGGTTGAGGCGAAGAATCGGGCTGGCAACGCCTCTCGCTTCCAATCTTGCGCGGTTCTACCTTTGCAACTCTCCTTTCCATCTGCGAATTTCCGCGGCATGCGACGCGCGATTTACCCCGGCAGCTTCGATCCGGTGACAAATGGTCATGTGGACGTCATCGAACGGGCGCGAAAACTTTTCGACGAAGTGGTCGTGGCCGTGGCCTACAACGACCAGAAACAACCCTTATTCACTCTGGAGGAGCGGCTCGAGTTCCTGCGGCAAGTGACCTCGTCGCTTGACGGAGTAAAGGTTGCGCCGCTCGATGGTTTGCTGGTCGAATTCGCCGTGCAGCAGGGCGCCCACGCGGTAGTGCGCGGCCTGCGCGCGGTCTCGGATTTCGAGTTCGAATTCCAGATGGCGCTGATGAACCGCAAACTGGAAGCGACCGTGGAAACAATCTTTCTGATGCCGAAGGAGGAATACAGTTACCTGAGCTCGCGGATCGTGAAGGAGATCGCACGGCTGGGCGGCAGCGTGGTGAAGTTTGTTCCCGCATGCGTGGTGGAAAGTTTTGCAAGGAAGCTGGGGTTATGAACTCCGAAAGGTTTCGCGAGTGAAAATTCATTTGCGCCAAATCCCGACGACCGGGCTGCACTTGGAAGGTGAAGAAGAGTGTCCGATTCCGCGACTCGGGCCGGAGGCAGTACGTTGCGCTGGTCCGCTGCGCTATGTCCTCGATGTCGGTATTTCGGAGGGAGCACTCTGGGCCAATGGCCAACTGACGCAGCCGGTCGAACTGCGCTGCGTCCGGTGCCTCGAGTCATTCCCCTTTGATATCAAGGTGCCGGATTTCACGGTGCACACCGAGTTGACCGGACCGGAAGTAGTCGATCTTTCGCCGTTCGTGCGGGAGGATATTCTGTTGAATCTTCCTGCTTATCCGCACTGCGACCGCGAGGGCGGGCGAACTTGTCCAGTGCCCGAGGTCCTAAAAAAAGAGGACAAGGCCGAGGTACTCGAAGCTCGCCCGCCTGATTGGAGTGCACTCGACAAACTGAAACTTTAGCGGCTTGTTTCGCCGAATGCCGGCGCGTGCGCACTTGTGATCGGGATGGAACACGCGTTTGCCGTGGTGCGAAAGTGAGAGCGGAGGAAGCGAAGGGCGACGATGCGCGCAAGCCCGATTGGAGCGCGCCGGACAAGCTGAGACTTAGCCGCTCGATGGTGGGATGAGGCCAGCGAGGGCCGGTGGTGCAGCACCAATTTCTTTACAAAAACGACCGGGCGCGACAGGAATTGACCCATGAAAACAATTCGCCACACGGTCAATGTCCCGGGCCAGATGGAAGAGCTGCTCAACGATCGGATCGAAGATTTTCGAAGTCTTTCCGGCTACTTCGTCGCGCTCTGTTTCACCGATATGTTGTATCTGCCCAAGCGGCCGATCGCGAGAGCCTTCGCGAATGCGAGCTGGCAGCAGCAACACCGCGCCATTGAAAACCTCGTTAGTCTGCGCAAACACGGCTGGAAAGGCGTGAACCTGCAGTTGCATTTCGATGCCGTGACGCAGGTGGAAAAGGTCGCCCTGAAGTGTCTCAAGCAAGGCGACTGGCTGCTCGATCGAATCGACGAAGAACTCGAATTCATGCGCGGCGCAGACTTGCGCCATTGAGCCAGCGCCGTGCCGCGGCGGCGCGCAGCACCACGCAGCATTCCGCACTCCAAATCGGTCTTGCGCAGTGGTGGAAACAAGGACAACTCTCGCTTCCTAATCAGAAACGACATGAATCACCTTGCCAACCCAACCCACGATCTACTTCAACTCCGTAAGCCTTATCCTCATGGGTTCGGCCGTTTGACCGTGGACCAAGGTCCCATATCCAAAATGGCGCGGGCTTCGCAAAATGGCGCGATGAAAACCCGACCGTCTTCTCCGCACGCCCCCTGCCGGGTCGCGCGCCTAACAATTCTCGCGTTCACACTGGGGCTTCTGCTCGCGGAGAGCCCGCCGCTGCGCGCAGCCGATGTCACCTGGAACAATCTGGAAGGAAATTTCCTGTGGGATTTGACCGATATGAATTGGTCGACCGGTTTGTGGAACAATGCCAACGGCGACGGTGCGATCTTCGGTGCCACCGGCGTGGGCGCGATCACCGTCGCATCGCCAATCAACGTTAACAGCATTGGCTTTACGGCCGACGGCTATACCCTGAATGGCCCCGGTTCCATTAACCTGGTCAATGGTAGCAGCTCGCTTGGCACTGGGTACATGTTTGTCGACAACGGTCTCACAGCCACGATCAACTCTGCGATTAATACTTCCGTCGGCTTGTTCAAGCTGGGCGGTGGCGTTTTGCAGCTGGGCGGTCCGGTGACCTTCAGCGGTCCCGGCACTACATTCGTGCAGACTGGCGCGCTACGGGTCGACGTCATTGCGTCCGGGATAAGTGAGGAGTCCGATCCGGGTGGCACACTGCGCGTCCTGAACACCGGGGTTTTCGCGCCGACCACGCGCGTCGGGATCAACAATGGCTTGATCGACTTCGGTGCCAACAACCAAACCCTCGCGTCGGTTGTCTTTAATAATCAGTCTGACGCCGTGCCATTCAATCCCGCCATTAACGCGGCTGGCGCAGGTCTCATCGGCACGGGCACCCTCCGGGTGACTGGCGACATCAATGTCATCGGGCAATCGGCCGGAAACGACGGGGCCAACACAATCGCAAATAACCTGGACCTGGGTGGCGGGACTCAGGTCATCCGCACGTCTCAGAACGGCCAGTCGTTGCTTTGGGGTGCTCTGCAACTTACAGGCACGTTATCAAACGGAAGCTTGCTCACGACGGTCAGTCTTAACGGGACCAATGGATTCTCAATAGCGGCGGACGGACTGAGCCTCCTGGGCAACAACACCTACACGGGTTCGACCACGATCAATGGAGGATACAATATCGCTTCGGGAACTAATGCTTCGACCTCGATCCTGATCTCCGGTAACAACGGAGGTCCTGGCGGTGCAAACAATCTCACGCTATTTGGCGCGAATGGCTCCTTCCTCTCAGCCAATACCATTCAGGTCTACTCCGGTGGTACTCTCATTCTCGACAACACTTTCGCGGACGGGAGCATCTCCGGCACTCCTACCATTGCCGCGGCGCAGAACAACAACCGCCTCTCGGATACCGCTGAGCTCCAGATGCGCGATGGAAATTTCACCATTAGGGGTCTCTCCACCGCAACAGCCAGCGAGACGATTGGCAAAATCACCCTCCAAGGCGGATACAACGTCATTACTCTCACGCCGGCCGGGACCGGCGGCACTGTCACCCTGACTGTCGGCAGCGACCTCACGATGTCATCGCGATCCACTCTCCAAATTGCTTCCAGCACGATCGGCGCGGCCTCAGAGATGTTCGTCAACGGCGCGCTTCCGGCCGCGGATGCCACTGGCATCCTGCCACGGATCGTCGGCACGAGCGATTTTCTCACCTACAACGGCACGACTGGCTTCACCCCTTACACCGGCTACGCACCTGACTTCACCACAGCGGGAACGAATGTCGCCGTGACGGCGGCTGCGAGTGTCCCAACTTCAATCAATGTCAATGCGATCAAGAGCACGGGCACATTCGCAACGACCATCACGTCCGGTCAGACTCTCGGCGTAACCTCAGGAATGTTCCTGAATACTTCGGGCACGCGCACCTACACCGGCGGCACGATTGCCCTTAGTGGAACCCCCGGAGCTTTTTTCGGCAGCAACACCGTCAATAGCGCCATTACCGGCAGCAGCGGACTTTTGAATGCCGCCGGCACCTTGACCCTGGCGGGCGACCTCTCCGGCCTCACCGGTACGATTACACAGAGTTCCAGTGGGGGCATAACCAACCTGAACACGAACACCTTTGCCGGCGCGATCGAGGTTCGCGAAGGTACATTTAATCTCAACGTCAGTCAGACGCTTGCGGGGCAAGGCGCAATTACCCTCGGGGTCCCTGCAAACGACGCGCACCTTGTCTCGGCCATCTCTGCCTTGAGCATCTCCGGCGCGGGCGCGAATGCAGTCATTGCCCGTGACATCATCGCCGACAACGGAGGACTGGACGCCGCCGGTCAGCGTCTCGACTCCGCCACGCTCCCCACCACTATTTCAGTTTTGAGCAACGCGACCGGCTCACAGACCCTGAGCGGAAACATCACGCTGAACAGTCCGCTGCGACTCCAAGGTGGTGGCGCGAGCGCCGCCAGCAGTGGTGCGACCATCTTTAGCGG
>JBOHXL010000094.1:0-25764 GCA_050736975.1 Chthoniobacterales bacterium
GATCTCGCTCGATATTAACTACGCGGCGCTTTTTCATCACCAGCCATTCCTCAATGCGCTCGATATTCGCAACGGCGACCTCGCGATCCCGCTCCCACCGGTTGCCGGGCAGGTGTCGAAAGCGGAGCTGAAAAGATTTCGCGCCCACGTTTTTTTCCCGCCGGAACGGATCGAGGTCAGCCAGGCCGAGGGCGTTTTTTGCGGGCTGCACGTTTCGGCCAGCGGCCAATTGATCAAGCGCGAGTCGTATCGACCGGCGACGAAAGGTTCGGCCGAAGAAGCCGCCCACCGTCTGCGCCTGCTCCAGACGCTGATCACGACCCTGCAACGCTTTCGATACCCGGGCGTGGCGCCGGAATTGCAGGTGAAGTTTTCCGGCGATCTCTCCAGGCTCGAGGATGCGCATGTCGAAGCGACGCTGCGCGGCAGCCAGATCGTGCGCGACGCCTATGAAGCGCGCAATTTTTATCTGGCGGCCGAGTGGAAAGACCTCACCCTCACGATTCCGCAGTTGGAATGGAGCGATCAGGCCGGCCGCTTCGCCGGCACTGCCAGCTGGAGCCGGGTCAACGGACGGGCCAGTTTTCAGGCGCGGAGCAGCCTCGATTTGAAGCCATTGTTGGCGAGCTTCGGCTTCGGCGCGCCCCTGCACGAGGTCACCTTCCGTGCGCCGCCTCAGGTCGAGGCTTCCGGCTCCGCCAGCATCGGTGCGACGGAAAAAGAGATCGAGATCGTGGGAAGAATCGCGGTCGACGACTTCGCCTACCAGAAGATCGCTTTCGAGGGATTGACCTGCGATTTTGCGTGGGACGGCGAGCGCACCATGCTGCGCGATATCCGTCTGCGCCATCGCAGCGGCCAGCTCAACGCCGATCTCTTTGATGCGCCGAACGACTTTCGTTTGAACGTCGACAGCTCGATCGTCCCGCTCGCCCTCGCCCCGCTCGCCCCGGCCGGACTCCGCCCTTTTCTGCGGGAGTGGGAATGGCCGCGCCCGCCCAACGTTCGCCTGACTCTCCGTGGGACGAGTCACGATCCCGCCACCTGGCGTGGTGAGGGCACGCTCGCGCTTGGCCGCACTCGCTTCCGCGGCGTTTGGATGAACAGCGCGAGCGCCAGCCTGCGCTTCGGCGACGGGCTCCTCGCATTCGAGAATTTTCGCGTGGTGCGTGACGAGGGCGCGGGCACGGGGAGCGTGGTTTATGACAACAAGCGCCACGAACTTCGCCTAACGAACGTTCAAACCACTCTCAAGCCGAGCGAGGCCATCATGTGGGTCGAGCCGCGTTTCTGGGAGCAGGTCGCACCTTATCGCTTTCATCACACGCCTCATGTCACAACCAACGGCGTGGTCCAGTTTGGAGGTGGCAAGGAGACGCATCTCGAGATCAACGTCGATGCGCCCGCCGGCCTCGATTATACCTTCATCGACAAGGTGCTGCCGTTCGAAAAGATCTCCGGCCAGCTTCTTTTCACCGACGACCGCCTGCAAATTCTCAACCTCAAAGGAAGTCTTTTTTCCGGCAACATCACGGGCGGGGCCGATATGTCGTTAGCCAGAAAGGACCATCACTACACGGCCAATATTACAGTCGAGAAGGCGGATTTTCCCAGCCTGACGGACCTTTACTTCAAATACAAAACATCGCGGGGCGCGCTCAGCGGTCAGTTTGATTTCGGCGGGATGAACGCGGATCGGAAGGCGCTCCGCGGATCGGGCAGAGTCGAGGTGACCGATGGGAACGTCTTCGCCATCCCGATCTTTGGTCCGCTCTCCGACTTGCTGAGCAAGATGTTCTCCGGCGCCGGTTACAGCATCGCCCATGAAGCGACCGCTCCGTTCACGGTCAAGGACGGCGTGATTCACACCGACAAGCTCAGGGTCTCGGGAAAACTCTTCGCCATGCTCGGTCACGGCGACATTAACTTCCTCAAGAACAACCTCGACTTTGACATCCGGGTGGACGCAGGCGGGCCGGGCGCGGTCCTGATGCCGCTCTACAAGCTTTTCGAATATCACGGCGAAGGCAGCCTGACGAAACCGATCTGGCGTCCGAAAAGGCTCTGAGAATTGCTGACAGGATGAAAAAAGCTGTGCCTAACGAAAAAACGCGGCGAAGAGCGCAAACAGAAGTCAGCAATCAACAATCAGCAATTGTGCTGGGCGCGCACATGTCGATCGGGGGCGGCGTGCAGCGCGCAATCGAGCGGGCCTGCTCGATTCAATGCCGCGCCATGCAGATTTTCGTAAAAAACAACATGCAGTGGTTCGCGCGGCCTTTCACGCCGGAGGAGATCAGAGCCTTTCGCGAACATCCCGACCGGCGGAACTTGGCGGTGGTTTTTGCGCACGCCAATTACCTCATCAACCTCGCCGCGACCAATCCGCAGTTTTACGCCAATTCGCTCCGTGCCTTGTCGGAGGAATTGGTCCGGGCCGATCAGCTCGGTTTACCTTTCCTTGTTCTGCATCCCGGCGCCCATCTCGGTTTGGGTGAGGAGCTCGGCTTGGAAAAGATTGCGGTTTCGATCGATCGGGTCTTCGCGGGAATCCCCAGGATAAAAACTCGGATCGCGCTCGAGACGACGGCCGGGCAAGGCTCGTCGCTCGGTCACACCTTCGAACAGCTCGCGGACATCATTGCTCGCGTGCGCCGACCGGAGCGGCTCTGTGTTTGTCTCGATACCGCGCACGTTTTCGCAGCCGGCTTTGACCTGACGACGGAAGCTGGAACGCGAAAAATGTTCCGGGAATTCGATCGCACGATTGGGCTGCGGCGTCTCGTCGCCTTGCACTTGAATGATTCCAAAACCGCGCGCGGTTCGCGGGTCGATCGTCACGAGCACATCGGCAAAGGGCAAATCGGGCTGGCAGCGTTTCGCGTCATCATGCGCGACCGGCGTTTCCGCAAGATCCCGAAAGTGCTTGAAACGCCCAAGGGCAAAGACCTGCGTGAAGACATCGAAAACATGCAGACACTGCGCCAGCTTTGCTTCTGACGGCCGAGTTCGGCGGCGAGAGCGGATCGCAATTCGGCGCTTGCCACGTTCCCGTGCCGCAGCCGCTTCATCTCATCGCATTGAAACTGCACGCGATGAAGAACCCGGAGCGTTTGATAGCTGGGCAAGGACCGTCTCGATATCCTCCACCTCGTGCGAATTTGCGAGTTGGACCCCGCGAGTTCAGATTTCGAGGAGATACTCCATCGTTACGGCAATGAAGAGACCCGTGCCCTTCTCCACCGACATCTCCGCAATACGGAGTGAGAGTGCAGATTCTTGGTTTGACCTGCCGGAGTTCTCCCGGGAATCGTGCCGCCTAATGGAAGAACCGCCTCTCACGCTGGCTCAGCAGATTGCTCATGCGCAAACACTCATCCGCTGGCGGCGAGAACAGGGCCTTCCTGACGGCCACCGCCCACGCCAGCCGGAACGGTTTCGCCTTTGAACAAAAGCGATGGGACTCGGAATTCAGCGGACAAAAATTGAGGACGGCAGCGGCGGCAAACGCGGCCACTCGAATCCGCTGCCGGACGGATTCGCCGTGGCGAATATGACGCGTTGGGATTACACCGAAGAAATCAAGCGCCGCTCCCGCAAAGCGCGGCGCGTGGAAGGAAAAGCCTTCGAGCGTCAGGCTCGGCAAAATCGAACGGACCTCGATTGATGAACGAATCCCATTTTAAAATCCAAGTCGGTGATTATTCGGCCGAAGTCGCGCTCGCTGGGGAATGGTCGCTCTATGATTTTGCGGCGTTCATCACTGAGACGGTCGGGTTCGATTTCGATCATGCTTTCGAGTTTTGCGATAACCTCAAAAATCCCTACCAGAGCAAGGAGCGTTATACCCTTTTTGCCGACATGGGCGAGGAGGCGGACGATCCGGGAGTCAAGCGGACCAGGCTTTCGCGGGTTTTTCATCCGCATCGAAAAATGGTTTTCCATTTCGATTACGGCGATGATTGGTTTTTTCTCGTGACCTGCACCGCGGTGATGCCGTCCAAAGTGAAACGCCGCTTTCGCAAAATTCTGTCCACCAGGGGTACCCCGCCACAGCAGTACCCCGGCGACGATGAAGAATGAGCCTGGGAGCGGCGAGCCGAAGATCGCGGGCGCGGATCCGGCCAGGCAAGACAAGTCGGGTGAACTGGTGGTTTTCATCTCGCGCAAGGGAGCCATCTGCGCCGAGTGCGCCGACGAGATTTTTCCCGGCGCGATGCTGACCTTGAATCGCGAGCGCGAACCGCTCTGTCTGGGTTGCGCCGACCTCGCCCATCTCGAATTCCTGCCGCGCGGCGATGCCGCGTTGACCCGGCGGGCGACGAAGCATTCGCGGTTGCGGGCCGTGGCGGTGCAATGGAGCCGCGCGCGGAAACATTACGAGCGGCAAGGCGTGCTGGTCGAGCCGGAGGCGATCGAACGCGCCGAGACGGAGTGCCTCGAGGACGTCGAGGCGCGTTCGCGTCAACGCGAACGGCGCCGGGTCCGCGAAGCCGGGATCGATCGCGAATATGTGACGGCCTTTGCCGAGAATATCCGGCGCTTGTTTCCGAAGTGCCCGGCTGCGGAAGCCGGAAGAATCGCCGTGCACGCCTGTCGCAAATACAGCGGGCGGGTGGGGCGCACGGCAGAGGCGAAGGAGTTCGAGGCGGGCGCGATCGGGCTCGCGGTCGCGGCCGCAGTGCGTCACCGCTTCACCAACTACGACGAATTGCTCGCGCGCGGATATGACCGGCACGAGGCGCGCGCGCAGGTCCGCGCCGCAGTGGAGAGACAGCTTGCCGCGTGGCAGGGAATTTGAGATTTGAAATTTCAAATCCATCGCCGAATCCTGTTCCCGCCAGCTGCGCGCCTGGGCCGATGCGCTCCAGAACAGCGCGATCAAAGGCCAGCGCCACCTCGCTGCGGCCAGCCGCCGCGGCGACGCCGCCGCGAAACGCGCTCGCGCTTTCCAGGAAAAACTGAAGCAAATGCTGCCGCCGCGGGAATGATCTAAGATTTGAAATCTCAAATTTGAAATTTCCAAATGCGCACGACCTACCTCGTCTGCTCCGGCATTTCGAATGACAAGCGGCTACGCAAGGTCTTCAAAACCTGCCGCAACTACGGCGATCATCTCCATTACTCGGTCTTCGAGTGCGATCTGAGCCAGTCCGAAATGGTAAAGCTCGAACGCGAGTTGAATGAGATCATCAACAATGCGGAAGACCAGGTGCTCTTTGTTTCGCTCGGCCCGGCCGAGAGCCGGATCGAAGTTCTTTGACAGATGAATTCTGATAACTCTCGACGCGAGCGGGCGAGGTGGTGGCCAAACTCCCGTCGCCGCTCGCGCGCGCAATTCATGAGGGAAGATGAAACCAAAACGAGAAGACTCAGCGATGAAACGTTACTGAGACAATGCCGCTCGCGAACCGCTGTCCTGGCGGCCCGCGGAGAGCATTTTACGAATCAGGTATTTCCGCGGTCGTTAGAACGCGGCCCATTGAAGCAAGGCGAGCCTGAGCAAATCGGCGCTTACAGCGCCAGGTCGCTGTGCGGTGGCGCTACTTGATGAACCGGATCGTGAAGGGGTAACGATAAAGCTCGCCGTCGCTCGCCTTAATGGAGGCGATGATGACGAGGACCGTGTTCAGGATCCAGAGGAGGATCAGGATGGGGATGCCGATGAGGACGAAGCAGAAGATGAAGGCGACCGCGTCGTAGATCAGCATCGAGAGCTGGAAGTTGAGCGACTCCTTGCCATGCGCGTCGATCTCTGGTGCATCGCCGCGTTTGAGCAGCCAGACAATGAGCGGCCCAAAGATGTGGCCGAGGAAGTGAAAGAAGAGCCCGAGCAAGGCACTGGCGTGACAGAGAACACACCAGGTGCGGGCATTGGACGACGTGGCCGAGCTGGTTGGTGGAATCGTTTCCATGAGATCACTCTTTCACACGTTCGATGTGCGCGCCAAGCTCGCTCAGCTTTTCGTCGAGATGTTCGTAACCGCGATCGATGTGATAGACACGCCGGATTTCGGTGATGCCGTCGGCTTTCAGGCCCGCCAGCACCAGCGCCGCGGAAGCGCGCAGATCGCTCGCCATGACGGGCGCGCCATAGAGGCGCTCGACTCCTTGAATGACGGCGGTCGCGCCTTCGATTTGCACCTGCGCGCCCATCCGCTTCAGCTCTGCAACATGCATGTAGCGCTGGGGGAAAATGTTTTCCGTGATGACGCTGATTCCATCGGTCGTGGAAAGGAGCGCGCACATCTGCGCCTGCATGTCGGTTGGGAATCCGGGGTAGGGCTCGGTCATGAGTTCGAGCGGCTTCGTTAGGGCGCCGTTGGGCGAGACGCGGATCGAATTCTTTGTGCTCTCGATCTTGAAACCGGACTCGGTCAGCGCGCTCGTGACCGACGTGACATGTTCGGGTCGCACCCGATTTAATGTGACGCCCTTCCCGCAGATCGCGCCTGCGACCAAAAACGTGCCGGTCTCGATCCGGTCCGGAATAATGTCGTGCTCGGCGCCGTGCAGTTCCTCGACGCCTTCGATGATAATGCGCCGCGTCCCGGCTCCCTCGATTTTCGCCCCCATTTTGTTGAGGAAATCAGCCAGGTCGCACACTTCCGGTTCGGTCGCGGCACCCTCGATCACGGTCACGCCTTCGGCCAAAACGGCGGCCATCATGACGTTGTCGGTCCCCAAAACCGTCGGTCCGAATTTCCCGCAAAGGTTGGCGATCGCGCCGGTGAGTTTCGGAGCGAAGACTTTGACATTGCCGTTTTCCACTCGCACCGCGGCGCCGAGCGCTTCGAAGCCCTTGAGATGCAAATCGATCGGGCGATCGCCAATCACGCAGCCCCCGGGAAGCGAGACAGTCGCCTCCTTGCATCGGCCTAACAATGGCCCGAGGACGCAGACCGAGGCCCGCATCTTGCGCACGATTTCGTAAGGCGCAATCGCTTCCACTTTCTCTGCTCGCACCGTGACCGTGCCGCTGGCCCGCTCCACCTCCGCGCCCAGATGCATCAGGATCTGGAGCATGTAATTGGTGTCACTCAGGTCCGGGACACGATGGATGACGCACGCTTCGCGCGTTAGCAAACTGGCGGCGATGATCGGCAGCGCGGAATTTTTCGAACCGCTGATCTTGATCGAACCGGAGAGCGGATGACCGCCGAGCACCAAAATTTTATCCATACCGGGCGAAAAGGAACCGTGGGTTTCCTGAATAATCCTTTTTTTCGGCGATGTCGTGGTAATTCTTCTCCGCCAAAAAGCGGATGAGCGGCTCCGATTGGTCGTGTCCGATTTCGAGCGCAAGCAGGCCGCCCGGTCGCAGGTGCGGGGGCGCGGTCGCGATCAGTTCTCGAATCAATTCGTCTCCCACCGCGCCACCAAACAATGCGACCGCCGGATCGTGTTGCACCTCGGGAGCAAGCTGCGCAGCCTCACTCGCGGCGACGTAGGGAAGGTTCGCGACAATGAGATCGAAAGCGCCTTCCACCCTTTCGAGAAGATGACCCTGGGAGAATTGAACGCGCTGGGCGGCCCCGAGTCGCTCGGCATTTTCGCGCGCGAGGGCAAGCGCGTCTTGCGAAAGATCGATCGCGAGCAATTCCGCGCCCGGGAAACGGGCCGCGAGAGAAAGCACGATGACTCCACTGCCGGTGCCAACCTCGAGCATGCGCGGAATTTCCGGCCAGGCGAAGTCGCAGAGATATTCGACCAGTTGCTCGGTTTCGGGGCGGGGAATGAGGGCGCGCGCGTCGGCCAGGAAAACGTGATCGCCGAATTCAACCGTGCCGAGAAGATGCTGCAGCGGCTCGCCCTGGCCCCGTCGCCTGACCAGCTCACGCAGCGGCGCCAGTTCGGTCTCGCTAAGCGGGCGCTCAAATTCGAGATAAAGCTCGATCCGTTTTTTGCCTAACGAATGGGCAATGAGATGTTCGGCGTTCAGCCGCGGGCTCTCGATCGCTCGCTTCCGGAAATAAGCGGTCGTGGATCGCAGAACTTCGAGGACGGTCATCGGCTTTCGACTGTCATCCTCGCTGCACTCGAGATGACATAAAACACCAGCTCGTCAGGCCAGGGCCGATTCCTTGAGCCGCTGTTCGAGATCAGCGTGCTGCAAGGCGCTGATCATTTCCTCGAGGTCGCCTTCCATCACCCGATCGAGATTGTAAAGTGTAAGTCCGATGCGGTGATCGGTGATCCGATTCTGCGGAAAATTGTAGGTGCGAATCTTTTCCTCGCGACCACCCGACCCGATCTGGCTTTTGCGGGTGGCGGAATATTTCGCCTCTTCCTCGCGCTTCTTGTCTTCCAGAAGGCGCGCGCGCAGGATGCTGAGCGCTTTTTCCTTGTTCTTCTGCTGGCTGCGGCCGTCCTGGCAGCGCACAATACGGCCGGTCGGAATGTGCATGACCTGCACCGCGGAATCGGTCGTGTTCACGCCCTGGCCGCCGGGCCCGCCGGCGCGACAAACTTCAATCCGCAAGTCTTCCGGTTTCAATTCGAGATCGATCTCTTCGGCCTCGGGAAGAACAGCCACGGTCGCGGTCGAAGTATGAATGCGGCCCTGGGCTTCCGTTGCCGGCACCCGTTGCACGCGATGCACGCCGCTTTCGTAACGCAGCTTTCGGAAAACCGATTCGCCCGAGATTTTGAAAATCGTCTCCTTTAACCCACCGAGCTCCGATGGACTCGACTCGAGATCCTCGATCTTCAGTCCCGCGATTTCGGCATAACGATGATACATGCGGTAAAGATCCGCGGCGAAAATGGCAGCCTCGCTCCCGCCGGTGCCGGCTCGGATTTCCACAATCGCATCGCGCTCATCGCTCTCATCCGGCGGGAGGAGCCCGAGTTGGACCGCGAACTCGAGATCAGCGACACGTTTTTCGAGCACCGGAATCTCCTCGCGGGCCATTTGCGCGAGATCGCCATCTTCGGAGGCGGCCAGCTCCCGGTTGTCTTCCAACTGACGGCGCGCGGTCTGGAGCTCATCCCATTTTGCCAGCATCTCTTTGATCGTGGAATGCTCACGCATCGTCTCGCTCGCGCGTTTCCGGTTGTCGAAAAGATGCGGATCGGCGATCTCGCTTTCCAATTGCTGGAAGCGTTCGCGTTTGCGCTCGATGAGGGATTGAAAGTCCATGAAACAAAAACGGCGACCCCGAAAGTGTTCGGGATCACCGGTCGTTAGGCGAATCAGCTAGGCCTTTTTCGCAGCTCCGGCACGGATGGCCTTCGTGCTGCCGTAGCGCCGGGCGAATTTCTCGACGCGGCCCGCCGTATCGACGAACTTCTGTTCGCCGGTGAAAAACGGATGGCAGGCGGCGCAAATGCCAATCTTGATATCCCGGCGGGTCGAGCGGGTGTGGTAGACCGCGCCGCAGGCGCAGCTAATTTCCGTCACGTTATAGTCAGGATGAATGTCCGGTTTCATGTGGAAAAAGAGTCGGCACAGTAGCCGCGAAAGAGGCCTGCTGCAAGTGACGAAAAGTGCCGATCCGTTGCTTCTGGCCTGGGACGAAACCCTCCGGCGACGCCGGGATCAATCGGCGATTTTCGATCCGCGGCGTCGCGTGCTTTTACGCTTTGGAGAGATCGAAGATCTGAGTCGTGAGTACCAAAAGTCCGACGTTGGCCTGAGGAATTTCAAGGCGGGCGAAATCCTTGCCGTCCAGATCGGGAATCATCCGCATTGGCCGGCGTTGTTCCTTGCCTGTCTCCGACGCGGGATCGTGGTCCTTCCGATCGAGCGGACGGTCAGCGAGCGTGAGCGCGCCGCGGCTTTGCAAGCCTGCCGCGTAGCCGGATTGATTACCGATCCGGCCAAACCGATCAAGCGACTCGATGCTGACCCCCCGATCGATTGGCCGGCCCGCGCGCCGGTTCTGCTCAAGCTCACCTCCGGCACGACTGCCGCGCCCCGCGCGATCCGTTTTCGCAGCGCACAACTGGTGGCCGACGCCGTGCAGATTTGCGACACCATGGGCCTGACCGATGCGGACCGGAACTTCGCCGTCATCCCGCTCTCGCATTCCTACGGCTTTAGCAACTTGATCACGCCGCTCCTGATCCGTGGCGTCGCGATGGCGATCAGCCGCGATCGGATACCGCGCGCGGTGCTGGATGATTTGGCGAGGACGGAAGCGACGGTTTTCCCAGGCATGCCGCTTTTTTTTCAGGCCTTCGGGGAAATGACGGAAGCCCCGTCGTTGCCGAAACTGCGCCTCTGCATCTCGGCCGGAGCGCCGCTCACTCGCAAGGTAGCACGCAAGTTTCGGGAGAAATTCGCGCGGCCTGTTCATTCGTTTTACGGCGCGTCGGAATGCGGCGGGATCTGCTATGACGGCGAGGGAAAAAGCGAGGAGGAAGGCTTTGTCGGGTCACCGCTGCGCGGCGTGGAATTGCTCCCTCTCGATCCGCGCGGGGAGACGACTCAGGTGCGCGTCCGGAGCGCTGCGGTCGGCGACGGCTACTTTCCACAACCGGAACCGGAGAAACTCGGCGACGGTTTCTTTGTGCCGGACGACCTCATGACGATCGATGACGCGGGCGTGCGCCTTGTCGGACGGATTTCGGATGTGATCAACGTGGCCGGCAAAAAAGTGAACCCGGCTGAAGTCGAGGCCCATCTTCTGACGCACGCCGGCGTGCGGCAGGTGGTTGTTTTCGGACGTGCCTCGCCTTTGCGTAACCAGGAAGTGGTTGCCTGCGTGGTTGCAGCCAGGGAAACGAGTGAAGCGGAACTGGTCCAGTTTTGTCGTGCCCGCCTGAGCGGATGGCAGGTGCCGAAAAGGATTTTCCTGCTCGGCGCGCTCCCGGTCAACGAGCGAGGCAAGATCAGCCGGCGCGACCTCGCGCAGTATTTCGCGGCCTGATTTTAATCGGCGTGGGCAGATCCTGGGTGACAGGGCTCGGTTCACAACCTCTCGCCGCAATGTGAAAAAGTACTTTTCATTTCACCCCGAGCGCGCATTGCTAGTCGGGAAAGCGCCAAGTGGCGGAGAAATTGCTCTGTCGTTTGCACTCTTTAGCACCGTGAACCAAGACAGCTCTCCCGATCTTCCACCGTCGCGCGACCTCCGGGTCCTCATTCTCGAGCCGGATGAGCGCGTGGCGATGGAAATCCTCTCCGCGCTGGAAGCGGCCGTCCCGGGAACACGGGCCCGGGTCGCACAGTCGTTAGGCGAGGCACAACATTTCGTGGTTGACCAGAAGCCGGCGCTTTTTGTTCTCGATGTCGATGCCACCTACGACATGGCGCAGGAATTCATTTACGACCTGCGCACCAGTCATCCCGGCGCGCGCGCCATCATCCTGACGGCGACCCATTTCTCGGCCCAACGCGAGCAGATCGCTGGACTCGGCGCGATTCACTATCTCGAAAAGCCATTCCCGCGCGCCGATTTTATAACCCTGGTCGAGGCCCTGCTCCTGCCGGCCGATAACGCCGAAGGAGCCCGCTTCCAGGGCACGCTGAGCGATCTGCACGTAGCCGATATCATTCAGCTCAAGTGCATCAGCGGCGCGACCTCGATGCTGGAGTTCACCGGGCCGCGCGGTGAAAAGGCGCGGGTCTATTTCGAAAACGGCCAGGTACGCCACGCCGCCGCGCCGGGCAAGGAAGGGATGGCGGCTTTTGGTGAAATCGTCGATTGGCAGGGCGGTCTTATCTCGGAAGTGCCGGTGCCACCGGGAACACCGCGTACGATCAATCTCGACTGGCAGGTTTTGCTCATGGAAGCGGTCCGAAAGATGGATGAGTCGCGTGGGGCGAGGGGTGCGGAAGCCGGGGCGGAAACGGCGCCAAAGACGGGACATAAGATTCTGGTCATCGACGACAGCGTCATGCTGCTCAGTTTCGTGAAGGAGATTCTGGAGGAAAAGGGCTACGGCGTCCTCACGGCAGAGACGGGAGAGGAAGGTCTGACTCTTTGCCGCGCTGAGTCGCCGGACCTGGTTCTGCTCGATTTCGTCCTGCCCGACATGAAAGGGGATGAGATCTGCCAGCGGCTCATGGCTGAACCGGCGACGGCCAGGGTTCCGGTCGTCTATGTCTCGGGGTTTGGCAGTGACTTGCAGCGGGATCGTCCGGAGCTCCCCAATATCATTGGCGCGCTCAGCAAACCGTTTACCTCCGAAGTACTGATCAATGCGGTTCGCGGCTATCTTTCAGGGGAACGGGAGCCTAACGAAACAAAGCCGGCGGTAATCCCGGGGGAAATGGCGCCCTCACCCCCGCCGCGACCGACGCCTCTCCCGGTTACGCCGCCATCCGAATCGTTAGGGGCAGGCGCCGAGCCGGGCCCGGTAATTTCGCCCGTCGTCGAACCGGTGGCAGTTCCGTCGCGACCGCCCGAGCCGGTCCCGGTCAGTTTTGCACCTCCACTCGCTAGCCAGCCGGCGCTGGCCGATCCGCCCGAGCCCCGGGCGACGCAGCCTAACGAGAATAACTTTCCCGGTTCCAGTGATGCTTACTTTTGCGGCGACTCGAGTTTCTTTTCACTCAACTGGGCGCTGCATACCATTGCGGCGGAGAAGCTGACCGGGACTCTGCGCGCTTTCTGGTCGCACGACTCCGTGGACCTCCTGGCGCGCGCTGGCCGGGTCGTTGTGGTCACGACGCGCAATCCGAGTCTGTATTGCGAGGAGGCGCCGGTCACATTGCTCAACGTCCCGCGCGAGCGGGTCGAGGCGGCCCGGGCCCGGCAGGCGGAGAATGGTTGTCCACTCTTTGCTACCCTGGCAAAGGAAGAACTGATCCTGCGCGAGCCGGGGTTGCAATTGGTGCAGCATTACGGGCAAAAGCTTTTCTCGCAGCTCTGGACCGATCGGGTGCGCTTCAGGTTTGTCCAGCACAGTTTGCCGGACTACGCGGCTGAGTTGCCCTCCTCGGAGGATGAGATCGATCAATGGGCGCTCAGCACCTTGCGCTTCGTCCAATACCAGGAACTGGGAGAGAAGGCGATGGTGGACGCGTCTTCCGTCCCCGCCTATACCCGCGACGGCTTCGAGCGTGTGCAAAGACTGCGCCTGACCGTGGCCGAAGCGCAGTTCGCCTCGCAGTTCAACGGCAGCCGGTCGGTCGCGCAAATTTCGAAAAATCTCCGGCTCGATGTCAAGTTTGCGCGGCTCACTCTCTTCCGCTTTCTCGCGCTCGAGATTGTGGAATGCTGGCCGGCTCAGGTGGCGCAAAAAGCGGAGTCGCGCGGCGGAATCCGCGGCATCTTCGGTCGTTAGGCCAGGGAAAGTCGAAGCGTGTGGTGTCTGTCACAGTGTCGCCGGTGACGAGCGGGTTGTGCGCAAATCGCTCGTCCTTGCTTGCGTCCGGGACCACAAACATTTCCGGCTGCATGATCGCGTGCGTGCAAAAAGCCTGCGCGCGCGGCGTTTCCTGAAGATCGAGGCCGAACCGCGATTTGAACCATTGGCGGTCGCTGTCGATCAAACTGATCAACGAGAGCGGTGTCCCGCAGATGAGCGCGGCCAACCGAGTCAATTCCTCGAAACGCTCCTCCTGCTTCGTGTCCAGGATTTTGTAGGAGCGCAGTGTGCGCAGCCTGGCGGCTTAGTTCGCGGGCACGGGATAAGGCATCGCCATAACTTTATCTTAGCGAGAACCGCGGCGGCCTCAATTGTTCCAGTAGCGGGAGCATGACCGCATCTTCGATGTCGGAAGCGAATTAGGCGACAAGAAAGTCCTGGATCGCTTTGGCGATTTCCTGGGCATGTGTTTCCAGCGCGAAGTGGCCGGTGTCGAAGAAACAGACTGTCGCAGCTGGAATATCGCGTCTAAAGGCCTCGGCTCCTGCTGGCAGGAAAAACGGATCGTTCCTACCCCAGACTGCAAGGAACGGCGGCCTGTGCTTGCGGAAGTATTCCTGGAAAGCCGGATAGAGCGCGACGTTATTCTTGTAGTCGCCAAACAGGTCTAGTTGGACCTCATCGGCGCCGGAGCGGGCGAGGTAAAAGTTGTCGAGCGAATAGCCGTCAGGAGAAACGAGGCTCGTGTCAGAGACGCCGTGCGTGTACTGCCAGAGCGTCGTCTCAGGTTTCAGAAAAGCACGCAGCGCGTCACGGTTAGCTGGCGAAGGATCCTTCCAATATTTCTGAATGGGATTCCAGCCTTCGCTCAATCCTTCTTCATAGGCATTGCCGTTCTGAGAAATAATCGCCGTGATTCGCTCGGGGCGGCTAACCGCAAGGCGAAAGCCGGTCGGCGCGCCGTAGTCAAACACATACACGGCGAAGCGGCTGAGACCGATCACCTCTGTGAAACGCTCGATGACGTTCGCGATGTTACCGAAGGTATACTTGAATCGACTATGGTCGGGCATGTCCGACTGTCCGAAACCGGGCAAGTCGGGCGCAACAAGATGGAGACGGTCCGCAAGTCTCGGAATCAAATCACGAAACATGTGGCTCGAAGTTGGAAAACCGTGAAGTAACAGGAGGGTCGGTGCGTCTGCCCGGCCCGCTTCGCGATAAAATATATTGAAACCGTCAACGTCGGCTTTGCGGTATCTGGCCGTGCTCATGGAAAATCCCTTCGCTCTTGCCACCGAACTTTGCAAATATGTCGGTGACTTCAAGGTGCTATGCGTGAAGCAAAAAAAAAGCGCGCGGCGTGATTCCCTGGACCGATTCGGTGCGAGCCGCACTGGCATTGAGGCTCATGGACTCCCGAAAGCTTTCAACACCATAGCCTTGTTCTTATCCTCTCAAGCCGTGTTCATGGTTCGCTCTTCTCGTTAGTGGCTTCGCAATGGATTTGTCGTTAGTCGATCGCTGAGGCAATCAGGGCTTCAACCTTTGCGTCCAGGTCCTTGGCCACTTTAAGAGTTTCTGCGTTTTTGTAAGGGGCGAGTAAACTCGCCATCTTGTCGTAAGACAAATGAAGAACGTCTGGACGCTCATCGATCAGAATTGTGACCGGCGCGTACGATCCGGCGTCGGGCACATGCTTCACCATTTCGCGCATGATCAGCGGATTGCCGACGACGAGCCGAAAAACTTTCGGGCAATCGCCACTTTCTTCTTTATGCTAGCAATCCCGAGCGCAATTTTCATATCGTGCGGTTTCATGCCGGTGTCCGATGCTGATGAACTGCACCTGCGCGCTGCCTGCGCCTATATCGAGCTGGGTATGTTCAACGAAGCCCAGGCGGAATTCGAGCGGATCGACGGAAGCTCCCGGGTTTTGCCGGAACTTCTGGCGTCCCGCATTCCACTCTATCGGGTCTCAGAAAAATGGGATCTGATGGCGATCGTGGCGAAGAAGCTGACAGAATGGAACCCGGCGGAGCCACGAAATTTCGTCGACTGGGCCGACGCGGTCAGACGCACGGAATCAGTCCACGCGGCCCACGCGATTCTGATGCGAGCGGCGGACCTGCATCCAGGCTACCCGACGATTCAATTCAACCTCGCGCGCTACGAAGCGCAGATGGGCAGTCTTGACCGGGCGAAAGCGTACTTGAAGCGAGCGACTGAGATCGACCCCATGTTCGGAATGATGGCTTTAGATGATCGGGATTTGAAATCGCTCTGAACACTATTTGCCGCGGACCAAAAGCCCGAGCGTCATGAGCTTCGGTCATCAACAGACTCGGACATGAATTTGCCGGCCCTGCATTGGAACTCTATGATTCCAAATTAGGATGCGATCGGCTTCGGCAGCCGGGCAATCCGATATAATTGTCCTATGGAGATGAAATATAAGGTAGTTGATTTAACTCACGATCTTTCCCGTGACATCCCCACCTGGGATGGAGGGTGTGGTTTTGACCTGGCTGTTTCCAAAGATTACGAGAGCTTCTCTGGCCCTGATTTGTTTCGCGTGCAGGAGATAACCTGTGGCGCAGGTAGCAGCACGCACATGGATGCGCCGGCGCATATCATCCCCGGCGGGCTTACCATCGATCAACTGAATCTCACCGACTTAGTCAGTGACTGCGTCGTTATTGATGTCAGTGATCAAGCGGATGAAAGCTATGTTGCTATGCCAGGCTCCATCGAAAAGTTCGAGAGACAACACGGAAAGATCGCGCCGCACTCCCTCGTAATCTTCCATACGGGTTGGGACAAACGTTGGGAGAGCAGAGAACAGTATCATAACAATCACATGTTCCCGAGCGTTCACCTGTCTACTGCGGAGATGCTTCTCGAAAGGAGTATTGTGGGTATAGGTATTGACACCTTGTCGTGCGATAGAGGGAATAATGGGTTTCCGGTTCATCAGGCTATTCTGGGAGCAGGCAAGTATTTGCTGGAGAACATTGCCAATGCCGGCGACTTGCCTCCAACCGGTGCGCTGGTTTTGGCGCTTCCAATGAAACTAATGGATGGAACGGAATCGCCGGTTCGCTTGATCGCTTTGATCTAAAAAGGACGGAGATCATGGGCAGTGGGAAAGGCCGTCAAAATCTCGTCAGCGACATTTTGCGCGGGCTCGTTTTGGTTGCCCTTCCCGACAACGAAAACAAAGAAGGCTGCGGTGACCAGCTTCACCATCTGCCTATGACGGCCTCGTCCTTCCCTGAACCTGCCGATCAAAGTTCGGACGCTTCGCGTTCATCTGGCGCGAAGGACAGCTTTAAGCGCAGACCTATCGATCGCGAGAAGTAACCGGCAGCGCGCCAAGCTTGGCGCTCTGGCCTTTGCCCGACTCATGGCAGATGCGCCTATGATCGAACAAATTCGATCTCGACCGGTCTCCATCTGCTCCCTTATCTGTGACGATGTATGAAACGATTGCGCAACCTTTTGACGAATCGCGGGTTCCTTCTTGGCCTCGGGCTCTACATCGCTGCGCTCGACATCCTCTGGCAGCGGCCGGAGTTTTCGCCTTCTGACACGCTGTTGGAGCTTCTTATCTTCGGGATTGGATTCTCTCTCATCGCGTGGTGGACGACCGCACGTGCCAAGCCGCTCCTTACTGATCAGCATGCGACTACGATTGAGATGCTTGGACTTGTAGCCTATCTAGTCCCGCTGTCGGCCTATCCATGGTGCGTGAACAGGAAGAAATTACCCAGGTGCGCGAGAAGCTCACAGGAAAGTATGGGATCAAATTAATCGAAGGATTCCGCTCCGACTTCCGCGATCCATGGGGGAAATCGCATTCAAGTGGTTGACCTGCACGATGAGTCACTCATCTGGCTGTTACCCTATCGCGAAGCGCAAAAAACTGGTCTTCAGTTCCGGTCTGCGGAATAGCGTCCTCCGGACTTCGATCGCGCGAAACCAGAATTCGATACCCGCTTGCTCGTGACCTCAAAAAACGTCCGCGCCGCGCGCTAACGATATGCTCCCGCCGGGAACCTTACATTGCCTGGCGCGGCGTTGGGGGTGCGACGATCCAATCGCAATAAGTGCGTTCGGTGCGGAGGCTGTAGTGTTTGAAATGCATCATCGCGCACCTCTTCGATCTAATTCGGTTCACGTTCGCTTACTCCGATCAGATCGAGCGGAGCCCTGTCGACTCGGTTATCGCAGCTTCGCGCGACGAGCGTGGCTGCAATGAGATGGCCGGTTGTGTTCAGCACCGTGGCGAAGACGTCGGGGATCGCGTCGACTGCGATTAGGATCCCGATTCCTTTGGCCGGCAGACCGATGGCCAGGAAGAGTGGGGTTAGCATAATGAACGCGCCGCGCGGAATGCCCGGCACGGCGAACGCGAGGAACACTGCAGCGAAAGCGATCGTCGCTACGCTGCCGGCATGGAGCGGCAGGCCGTAGAACCAGCCGACGAAGAGCGCCCCGATCGTCCACGACACCGGCGCCGCAACCTTGAACGTGGAGACGGCAAGAGGCAGGACAAATCCAATGACCCGCTCGGGCAATTGCAAGTTCTTCTCGGCCGTCTCGACGAGCGCCGGTAGCGACGCGATCGACGAGCTCGAGCTGAAGGCAATGAGCTGCGGCGGCAGTGCGGCACGCGCGAAGCGGCGCAGCGGGATGCGGCCCGCGATTGCCACGACCGGGTAGAGCAGCAGCGTTACGGCGATGCTCGCGACCGAGTAGGCAACGACATAGAAGCCAATCGCGCCCGCCAACGTTGCACCGGCATGGACGGCAAGTGGAAGGACGAGCGCGAATACGCCGAGCGGCGCAGCGAGAATGACCCAGCGGACGAGGAGGAGCATCGCGTCGCTCAGAGCGCGGAAGAAGCGCGTCAGCGTCTGACGCGATGCCTCGGGGGAGCGCGCAATCGCCAGCGCGAGGAGCAGCATGAAAAGGATCAACGGCATCATCGCCCCGCCCGCGGCGGCGGCGATCGGGTTCGCAGGAAGGAGTGAGACAAGCCACGCCGAGAACGTCTGTGCCTGTCCTTCCGCAGAGATTTCATTCGCCGCTTCGACCGCGCCGGGTGGAAGTTGCAGTGCGCCGTGAGGCGGAAGCAGCGCGAACATTGCCAGCGCGATCGGAATCGCGACGGCGGCGACTCCAATGAGAAGGAGCACAAAAGTAACCAGCGTCCGGCCGCCGAGCCGGCCGATGGATTTGATGTCCGACACCGAAGCGACTCCGGTGATCAGTAGCGAGACGACGAGGGGGATCACGGTCATGCGAATGCCATTGATCCAGAGCGTGCCGATCGGCGCGATCGCGCCGGCGGCGCGGATCAGTGAGGCGTTATGCGATGCCGCGATGAGGACGCCGAGGAGGATCGCGGCGATGAGAGCGAGAAGGACGCGTGTGCTTTCTTTCATCACATCATCAAGTCGCCACCGTTGATATCGAATGATGCGCCGGTGATGTAGCCGGCGCCCTCGGAGGCGGCGAAGCAAATCAAGTCGGCGACCTCGCGCGCGGTGCCGAGGCGCGGGATCGGGTAACTCGCTGCGAGGTGTTGCAGCAATTCGTCGTTGGCGTTCTCGCGCGTCAGCTCCGTGTCAATCATTCCGGGGCAGACGGCGTTCACGGTGATGCCGAACTTGCCGAGTTCCTCGGCCGCGGCGCGGGTGAGGCCGAGCAGGCCCGCCTTGGATGCGGTGTAATGCGCGCCGCCTAGGGTGCTGACCATTCGACCAGCGGACGAGGAGATATTAATGATGCGGCCGTAGCGCTGCGCCTGCATCGCCGGGAGTGCTGCCTTCGTGAGCAGGAATGGCGCGGTGAGATTGACCTCAAGCGCGGCGCGCCATTCGTCCGCAGTCAGATCAGGAAACCGCGTGGAGAGCGCGAGCGCAGCGTTGTTGACGACAACGTCGACGCGGCCAAAGCGCTCAAGTGTCATCTGTACGATCTCCTCCGCGACACCGGGCGCGGCGATGTCCCCCGGCACGGCTAGCGTGCGTTCGCCGATCGACGCCGCGAGGTTCTCGGCACGCGCACGGTCACGCACATTCACTGCCACCGCGGCGCCGCGTTCGTGGAAGCGCTCCGTCGCGGCACGGCCGAGCCCGCGCCAGGCGCCGGTGACGATGACAACGCGACCGGCAAAGTCCTGCGCTGGACGCTGGCCACTCATCTCAATATCCGAGCTCCCCATCGCGGTTCCCATTCGCTCCAACGCAACTGGCCTTTCACGACCGAGGGAGATACCCTAACGAAAACAAGATGAGCCGCCGTGAGCGACGACGCGCGTGGTTGCGGATGGAATGAACCAAGCTGGAGTAATTCCAGCAGGCGTTGTAGACATGGATTTCAGGCCGCTTTCGTACGATCAAGAAGTTTCGAGTTTGCTTGAACGACTGTTCAGCGGCGTTACGACTTGGTTCACCAGATACTTGCGCCATCGCATCAATGATAGATCACATCAAACGTTTCTGGTTATGCTGAGTTTGGGGCATCTCCGGTGATTTGCATGGCTGCTTTGCGTAGTGCGCGGGTTGCGGCTGCCTTTCTGCCGGCAAGCCGTCGTTTTCGTTAACGTGTGCAACCTCCAGGACATCGGGAACGCCGTATCCACAGTGGGCGCAAAACGGCGGGTAGCGCGAGAAGGCGAGTTTGCGATAATTCACGGGCTTGCCGATCTTGCCGGTGGCTGGTTTGTGCGGGCTCAAGGCCTTGATTGCAGCGGCTTTCCTCCCTTTCGGCAAGACGCAATCGTTCGGAATTCTTCCGCCTGTGGAAGGCTTTCCGTCGCCCGTTGGACGACATTTACCGAAGGCGTGCTTTCTCGGTGACGGTTTCTCGACACTTCGCTACACTGCGAGGCGATGAAACTTTGGCTTGTTCCCGCATCCGACCCGGCCGCCACCGCAAACCTTCCAAAAACGCTGTCGCAGCCGATTTCGCAGGATCGCAGGCGAGCAGCTCGGCTAGAGGACGAGCTGCAATATGCCTGGGGCTCACGGGGCGACCCCACGAACATGCAACCGGGCGACCTCTGTTTTTTTTGCTCGGTCACTTCCGCATCCGAGCGCGAACGCTGACGCCGCCGTTTGGGATTCGCAGAGCGGCGTGGGCGAAGGACTGCTAGAGCTCACTCACAATCGGCCGGAAGATGTTTGAAAAGAGCTGGAGATACTTGCATAGCCAATTGAACGCGTCCTCCCAGCTCGCCCGATCGCGAAAATCGCAATCGCGGCGGACATAGATCCTGCATGATTTGTTTTGCCCAGTGCTGTGCCACGTTAGCGGGCTATCGATTTGCGACAGCAGCGTCGCATCCATGCTCTTGAGATAGGCGAAATGCTCCTTGGCGTGACTTGACGTTAGATTTAAGTCGACTCTGATCTCCGGCGTCATCCATTTGTTAGCGGGTGTATTCCAATAGGATGCAATGGCTGATAAATGAAACCCAGCCTTACCGAGCGCAACGTTCAACCAGTGCTGATATCCGGCCTTTTGTGTTCTCAACGGTGTGTGTTCTTCCAGCCACGGCTTGAATTCGCTCCAAAACTCAAATTGCAGGCGCTTCTCCTCGGAAGTTTTGGGATCGCCGCCGGTAGCTGTCTGTTGCCGAACATTCTTTGACCAATCATTCGGCTTGGAAATTACGTTGAACTTTGGCGCAGGGGCCGAGCCACCTATTCTCCAAAGTTCGACCTCCAAGCCAAAAAACGAGATTTCCTCTGTAGTATGTTCGTTCAACCAGTCGAGTGCGGCACGATGTTCTTCGGTAAACTTTGATGCGACCCAGACGATCGTCTGCGCTGCCACGCCAGCGGTATAGGTCAGTATCTGGCCAAGGTGAATGTGATTGGTTTTCTCGAGTTGATTTTCAATCAGCACCTTGCTGCCGTCGGCCGCGTTGCGGCAGACGATATCCGCCCAAAATGTGCCAACGGCAACCTCTTGGCTTTCTGGCTCCAACTCGACTCCCAGCGTGTCGCCGAGCAGTTTCAGGTTCTCCACTTCGCGATCTCGCGACCATGGGGCGATTGGATATGTGTAAGCCCACTGTATTAGTGAGGCAGGCTATTGCCCCAGAGCCTGGCCGACGCATCACGAGGCACGCCTCGGCTTTGCGGAAGTAATTCAGCTACCAAAATCGAGCCGATTCCCGCGCCATTGCTTCAATGATAGTTCAAATCGAACACCGCAAATATTCTGTAAAGCTACAATGTACCTTTACAGAATAATTGAGCCGTTTTGGCGTGTCCAATGTCCGAGATTAGCCGCTTTTGCAATGTTCTTGCAACGCGAGTGCAGGTGTTACTGGAACGCTGTCGGATGCAAAATCTCAACAATGTTTTTAAGCGCAACCCCATTCCCCGATCTGTGAAACGCATCGTCTCGCTCCTCCCCGCCGCGACCGAGATCGCCGCCACCCTTGGTTTGATGGAGCAGGTGACCGGCGTGTCGCACGAGTGCGACTACCCGGCAGCGGCCAACTACCGGCCCCGCGTTACCCGCAGCTCCATCCACGGAGAAAATCTCAGCAGCAGCGAAGTCGACGCCTGGGTCCGGCGCGCCTTGCGCGAGGGCGGCACGCTTTACACGATCGACGAGCCCCTCCTGCGCCAACTCAGTCCCGACGTTATCCTCACCCAGCAATTATGCGACGTCTGCGCCGTCGGCTACGGCACTGTCGCGCGCCTCGCCGTCACCTTGCCCGGCCCGCCCACTGTCGTGAACCTCGAGCCCTCGAGCCTGGCAGACATTTTCGACAACATCCGCCAAGTCGCCGCCGCCTGCGCCGTCCCCGAAAGGGCGGACGCCGTCCTCGCCGCCCTCATCTCCCGGGTCGAAGCGGTGCGCCTGCGCTCCGCGCAAATCGCGGAGCGGCCGCGTTGTTTGCTCATGGAATGGGTCGACCCGCCTTTCTGTGCGGGGCATTGGGGACCCGAACTGGTCGAGATCGCCGGCGGCATCGATGTGCTCGGGCGCAAGCACCAGCAATCAGTGCAAATCGCGTGGGAAGAAGTGCTGGCCGCGCAACCCGAAGTGATCGTCCTCGTCCTCTGTGGCTACGACGCCACCCGCGCCGCCCGCGACTTGGAAATTCTGCGCGAGTATCCCGGCTTCGAAACTCTGCCGGCCGCGCGCTCCAACCGCATCCATCCCATCGACGCCAACGCCTACTTCTCTCGCCCGGGTCCACGCATCGTCGATAGCCTTGAGATGCTAGCTGGCGTCCTACATCCCGAAGTATTCAGGGAATTCCAGCAGTAATCTGTCAAGATTTGCACCCTGACACGCACCCTGACCCCCACAGGGCGGCGCCTACAGGGCGAAGCGCGGGGGAGAGCCCGGCAGCTAGCTTGTTAGCCACGCCTATACCCGCGTCGCCCGCAGGGCGGCGGCTACAATCCCGGAAATGAACAAGCCTGCCGAAGAATGTCGAGAGACGGCGAATTCCGTGACAAAAGCATTAGAAAAACGAGCTTGACTGCTGCCCGTCGCTTCTGTTCTCCTCGGGTTCGTCACCCGAGAGAGCCCATGAAAAAGCATTGCTCTCCGCCGTTGGCCCATGTAAGACCATTACAAGCGGCCAATGTTTTCGCCCGTGGGGACACGAATCATGAAACTATCCGCCCATCTCGCAATCTTCGGATGTGCGCTTTTTCTCGCCCAGGCTGCGGGCGCCAAAGCAACCAGTGGGCACGCCGGGACGGGCGGCCAATTCTTCTCGACGTCCATGACCGGCGCAGCGCTATCACCGTCATCCACATCCCCTCTATCCGCTTCGCCGAGCCCGTCGCCGACTCCACTCCTGCCGCTCATTGCCAAGGGCGCGGTGCGAATTGAGCTGCAACAAATCGCGACCGGCCTGAATGCGCCTAACGACCTGACCTCGGTCGGCGATGGCCGGCTCTTCCTGATCGAACAGAGCGGGACGATTCGGATCGTGAAAAACAATGCCCTCCTCGCGACTCCCTTCCTCGATGTCTCGGCCCGCCTGGTAAAGCTCTCGCCAGATGGCGACGAACGCGGTCTGCTCGGGCTCGCTTTTCATCCCGGCTTCAATGATCCGTCCAGCCCGGGTTTCCGAAAATTCTACACTTACACAAGTGAGCCAGTGAATGGCCCGGCCGATTTCACCGTCCCGAAAACAACCGCGTTCAATCACCAAAGCGTGGTCGCGGAATGGCAGGCTTCGGCGGCCAATCCCGACGTCGCCGATCCCACGACCCGCCGCGAAGTGGTGCGAATAGATGAGCCGCAGGTCAACCACAACGGGGGCAAGCTCGCCTTTCGACCGGGCGAATCTTATCTCTACATTTCGTTAGGCGACGGCGGCGCCTCTGATGATGTGGGCGATGGCCACAACCCGATCATCGGGAATGGCCAGGACCTCACCACCGTGCTCGGAAAGATTCTGCGGATCGATCCGATCGACCCGGCGCTGACTCCCGGCAGCAGCGACCCAACGAGCGCCAACGGCGCCTATCGCGTCCCGTCGAGCAATCCTTTCATTAGCAGCGGCACCACCGTGCACGAGATCTATGCCTACGGTTTTCGTAATCCGTTCCGCTTCTCCTTCGATGCTCCGACGAACCGGCTGATTGTCGGCGACGTCGGGCAGGCGAATATCGAGGAGGTTGATTTCGTTGAAGCGGGCAAGAACTATGGTTGGAATCGCAAAGAAGGTTCCTTTCTCTTCGATCCAAGCAACGGCACGGTCACTCCCGACCCGTCGCCCGATCCAGCGCTGACTGAGCCCGTCCTCGAATACAGTCACGATGATGGGTCGTCGGCCGTTATCGGCGGCTTTGTCGACCGCGGCCCCGGCGTGCCCGCTTTGACCGGTCTCTATGTCTTCGGTGACTATTTGAACGAAGACACCGGCGTGGGTCGCTTGTTCTATTCCGATTTTGCCAACGGCCTCATTCAGGAACTGCGCATCGGCAATCCAGAGCGCGCCTTTACTGGAGCTATTAAGGGCTTCGGTAAGGATGACAACAACGAGGTCTACGTCCTTGGCGACACGAGCGGACCCGTGGGCGGCGGCGGCACCGTCTACAAGATCGTGCCCATCGCTGCCTCGCCCGCCATTTTGAATCTTTCTACGCGATTGAAAGTCGAGACGGGCGACATGGTGCTGATCGGCGGGTTCATCGTCGTCGGGAGCGACAACGAAGAAGTTGTCTTGCGCGGGATCGGGCCATCACTCACGGCGGGCGGATTGCCGCTCGCTGATTTGTTGCCCAATCCGAGCCTCGAACTGCACGACAGTACGGGCGCGTTGATTGCCTCGAATGACAATTGGATGGACGGCGCGCAAAAGGACCAGATCTCCAGCCTCGGCCTCGCGCCTGACAATCCCCTCGAATCTGCCCTGCTTGCGGAACTCCCGCCGGGCAGTTACACAGCCATTTTGAGCGACGCCAACGGCGGCGCCGGCATAGGCTTGGTGGAACTCTACGCCACTAACGCTGCCGCGGAGGCTAACCCGGTCAACATCTCGACCCGCGGCTTTGTCCAAACCGGAGACGACGTGATGATTGGCGGTTTCATCATCGGCGGAACGCAGACCCGCGATCTCCTCCTGCGCGCCATCGGTCCGTCGTTAGGCGCAGCCGGCATCGTCAATCCGTTACTCGACCCGACCCTGGAGTTGCACGACTCAAACGGCGTCCTGCTGAGTTCGAACGACAACTGGCGCGACACTCAGGAAGCCGCGATCATTGCGACTGGGATTCCCCCAAGCGATGATCGCGAGTCAGCCATCGTCATGACTCTAGCCCCCGGCAGCTACACCGCGATCGTCAGCGGCGTGAACGGCACGAGCGGGGTAGCTCTGTTCGAAGCCTACGACATACCGTAGCTAACTGAGCCAGGCGAAAAAACTTCAGCTCAAGGTTCGTGGAAGAACTCATGATACGCCAGGCGCTAGGCGAACCGTGTGGAAGTCGAGTAGCAGCCGATGGGATTCCGGTTGTAGCGAGCGCTGAAAAGGGCTATTGAGCGACGAATATGCGCGCGCGAATCCCCGCTGAAATCTTGGAACAGGCGAAAACTGCATTCGCCTCCGGGATTGGACCGCAAACAAAAGGCGCATTTGCGACTCAAAATTTCAATCCTTTCGCCGGTTTGCTCGAAACAAAGCCAGGAAAACGGCGACCACGAGCGCCAAAACGCCTGTCGTAAGAAGCGGCGTAACCAGCGGGCGATCGACCATGGCCGCGACGAACGCGACGACCGCGATGGCTACGATCATGCCGACCAGAAGGTTGAATCCGGTCTTTTGAGGCAGGCGAGGTTTGTTCGAATCGTTCACGCGGCTCGGGTCCTTCAGAAAACAGACTAGTGCACTGTAACGCGCGAAGGTGATACAGGAACGATGCGATGGGCAGGGTTGCGGTAGGGCCACTTGAAAGGTATCCCCACTCAACATCTCCTGTGTCACGTTTCCACGTTACAGTGCACTAG
>JBOHXL010000095.1:0-14171 GCA_050736975.1 Chthoniobacterales bacterium
GCATGACAGAATATGAACTCGACGCGAAAGGCAATCGTCTCTCCACGCGCTATGCGCCTGGGTATTTCCAGATGATGGCAGATTTCATCACAAATGGCCGGATCGGGATTGGTTACGGCAATGCCGATATCACGCAGCCAAAGACGCGTTAGGCGGCACAAGAGGTACTCGGTGAAAATGAATCGCGATGGGCCTAACCAAGCGCTGGGGCGTTTGAACGGCGGGGCGTTGGAACGGGGGCGCATCTATATACATTTGACATTGCTTCGGGCGGCGGAACAGCAAAAACGCTGGGCTTTCTCAAACACTGCCGAAGGTAAGGAAGGGCTTTCGAAGCTGAAGGAGGGAGGTGATCAGGCAAGCGGGGAGCTTATTTCACGGCGGTAAGCGTCAAGTCATTCCCATCGCCACCGGCATAACTCGCCTGCAAATTGTTCCCATCGACGACGACCACCGCGCCCTCGGGCAGGTTCTGAAACGTTCCGCTGATTGGATTCGCGCCGGTGTTACTGATCAAGGTGAGAACGGTCCCCTGACGAAGGCGGCCCTGGACGATGCCCTCCAGTGCAATCGTCGCATTCTTTATCGTAACTCCATTGGCAATCACCTCGTCCACCCTGGCGCCGCCCGCCGTGGCGATGAAGGTGTCGGTGTAGGTGGCATCCGATTTCAGAGTGAGCCCGGATTGCACGGTAAGGACTCGGTTTCCAGTCGTGCCGGCGGCTGGCGCGAGATAAGCACCGGTCCCACGGCCCGTTCCGATGGCCACGGCGCCGCTTATAATACCGCCGCCGCCCAGGATCCCGGCATTTACCTGCACGGGCCCGGTGCCAGTGGCAGATCCGGTTGTGTTGTTGACTAACAAGGTGCCGGCTGTGACTGTGGTGCCGGCCGCGTAGGTATTGGCTCCGCCCAGGGTGAGGGTGCCGAGGCCCACTTTGCTTAAAGAGCCGGCCGTACTCTGATCTTCGATCAAACCGGAAAAAGTAGTGCTTTGGTCGTTAGTCCCGACGGTTAGGTTTCGTTGGCCGAGTTGAATCGTGCCGTCTCCCGCGATCGACCCGGTTGAGAGGCCGGGGACGTTATGAATCTCGATGTCGAGGGTCGAGGCCCCCAAGATCTGAAGAGCAGCCGTCCCTCCTGAGGAGCTGCCATCGAAAAAAGTGGTATTCCCGTCTCCTACCGGGCTCTGGAGCACAATCGTTGCGTTCCCTGCGCTGGAGCTATCCCCGAAATCCATGAAACCTCCGTTCGTGATGGTTGCATTGGCCGCGGTCGAGTCGTCGTAGAAATCTAACCGCCCAAAGTTTCCGCCTTGCACGGTGATGTTGGCGTTTTCGGCGGTTGATTGATCATAAAAATCGATCTCACCATTGGAGTCGGCAGAAACGCGGGCGCCCTCGGCGACCAGAGTCGCATTGCTCGCGGTCGAGGAATTAAAGAAGTTGGTCACGCTCGGGCCACCGTCGAGTATGTCCACCAGTGGGCCCCGGGACACCACCGTGCTGGCAGCCGCGCTGGATTGATCGTAGAAACTCGTCACACCACCTCCGGAAAAGTCTGACGTGGGACCAACATTGATGATGGTGCTTGTGCCGGCGTTCGACGTATCGTGAAATTCCGTGGTCGCGACGTTTCCGGCTTCGGAGCTGCCGTAGTTGGCAAACATATTCCCATTTCCGGCCGTGGCCGAGTTGGTAAAGCTAATCACCCCGAATTTGCCGCCATGATCTCGAGTAATAAAATTTTGCGTCGTGCCAGAGTTATTCACGATTCCGGCGCCGCTGATGGTCAGGACCACCGGGGGTATGACGTTGATAGTGTAGGCGCTCGCTCCGGAGTCGAAGGTGATCCCATTCACCTCCGTCAAGGCCGAGAAAGTGAGATTGGTCGTGCTCGAGACATCAAAGGTGGCCGTATCGGCGGGGCCGTTGGGAACCGTCATTGGGGTCCAGTTTGCAGACTTATTCCAGCCATTACTGATCGGACTGGCACTCCAGGTGGCGCTGCCAGCGTGGGCCATTGATGTGCTGACAAGCAAAGCCAGCGGCAGCAAAGAACGCCAACCACGGCATTGCAATGCAGGAGAGATTTTCATACCCGATGCTACCGAACCGGACGAGCGGTTGTAAAGCGCTAAAATAGGGAATGGAATAGGGGAGGCAGGGCCGGTGCATCCAAGTTGCCATTTCTGCATTGGGTGCGTGCGGAAATTTGGCGGAGTTGCCAGTGACTATTCAGAAGGCTTTGTCGAAATCCTGATGGATGCCGATCTGTAGGTTTGCTGGGGAATTTTCCCACTTTCCGACTTCCAGCCTTCCAAATCGCGCGATGTTTGGAACTTTGGAAGGTCCAGATTGAGACAAGTCATCGTAACTGCCACCGGTTGGCTCGTTTTGGTATGCAGTTTTGGTGCGCACCAAATTTTTGCGCGGCTCGCCGGCGAGCGCACCGGCAACGGATTGGGCAGATTCCTACTCGATGCGACGGCAGCATTCTCGATCTTACCTACCTCCGTTTCCCTGGATTGGCGGTCGGTGGAATCAAAAAGTTTAGCGCGTCTGGATTCAACCAATCCGTTCTCACCGGAGTCTGTTTGGGAGCAGGGACGATCACCTTTTTTCTTCTTTTTAAATGGGGCGGACCGTTTTCCTCGGTTCCGGCGATTCTGGCCAGCGGCGCTGCCATTATGGCAATCGCGGGAGTATTATTTTTTCGCGAACCCGTCTCTCACAGATGTAGGAGGTAGATCGCTCGCGCTTATTCCTGTGCGGAATAAATCGGGGGCCGGCGGGTCACATGAGCATGCGACAACGAGCACTCCTCTGGCTGGCAATGCTCGGTCTTCTCGCACGAAGCAGAAGACCGCCAAGACATTCGGTCGTGCCAACCAAGATGGCTTGCGCGTGCGGAAAAGGGTTGCCAAGGCTCTGGAAAAATTCCGTTGGCTTCCGCAGGTCCAATGAATTTTTCCTTGCCGGTCTGGTTAGGAGAGGGACGGCGGCGTGATTCGCTCTGGCGAGAAGCAATTAGATATTCTGGTAGGCGCCCCCAGGCAGATGTCGTTCCTTGTTCAACCGGAAACAAATCCGCGACGACCGGAATAAGATTGCAGATCGCGCCTCTCACAAATGACGGCCTGATGCCGTGCCTTAAGAGGAAATCACTATGAAAATAATTGGGCAAACATTGATGCTCTTGTTTTTCAACGCGTTGGTTGGGAGTGCGCATGCCGGACCTGCAAACGTGGATCGGAATGGAGTTGGCATTCAGGGATACGATCCAGTTGCTTTCTTTACCGACGGCAAACCAGTGCTGGGGAAAGAAGAATTTCACAGTACCTATCATAACGTGATTTATCATTTCGCTTCTGCCGAGCATCAGAGCGCTTTTGAGAAGAGTCCGGAGACCTACGAGCCGCAGTTTGGTGGTTACTGTGCTTATGGCGTCGCGCAAAAACATCTCGCTCCGGTCAAGATCGATGCCTTCCAGATCGTGAACGGGCGTTTGCTGATGCAGTACGACACTTCCGTGCGCGATACTTTTAACAAGGATCAAAGCGGCAATCTCGAGGCGGCGGATAAGAATTGGCCGGAGTTAACTAAGAACAAATAGTAGCTGCGCCATTTCTAAGGATCGCAGGCCACGTAACTTGTGAAGTTTTTCTGTAGAGGGCCGCTCTGTCTTATCGATCTCGGACGAAACGGCACCGGAATAGATGACGCATAAACAATTACCCATCGCGGTCTATTACGAGCACCAAGACTGGTTTCGGCCGTTGTTTGCGGAGCTGGATCGGCGCCACATCGCCTATGTCCGGGTCGATGCGCGTTGCCATTCTTACGATGTGCATTCTACGACGAAAGAGTTTTCTGTCTTTTTCAATCGCATGAGCGCTTCCGCTTATCTGCGCGGAAATGTGCAGGGAATTTTCTTCACCCTCAATTATCTCGCGCACCTGGAGAAGACGGAGACGCGCGTGATCAACGGCAGCGAAGCTTTCGCGCTCGAAATTTCCAAGGCGGCGCAGCTTTCGCTTTTGCAATCGCTCGGGGTCGCATGTCCGCGTTCGCGCGTAATCAATTGTGTAGACGAAACGCAACGCACCGCTGCTGAGCTCGGGTTTCCCTTGGTCGTTAAACCGAATACCGGCGGGCGCGGCGCCGGAATCGTTCGGCTGAATTCCACGGCCGATCTGGAACGCGCGTTTTCTCAAGGGCAGATCAATCTCGGGATCGACCACACCGCGGTCGTGCAGGAATTCATTCCGGCCCGTGGCGGGCACATCGTTCGGGTGGAAACGCTTGGCGGGAAATTTCTTTACGCCATCAAAGTGTTCATTTCCGACAACAATTTTAACTATTGCCCGGCCGAGCTCTGTCGGACCGAAGATGCAACGGCGTGTCTCATTGATGCGCCGAAGACCGGGTTGAAAGTCGAACCGTTTAATCCGGCGCCAAATGTGATCGACGCGGTCGAGGAGATTGTCGGCGCTGCCGGGATCGATGTTGGCGGAGTCGAATACATCGTCGACGACCGCGATGGACGGCTGCTCTTTTACGACATCAATGCGCTTTCGAATTTTATAGCCGATGCGCCGCGAATCCTCGGGTTCGACCCGCACGCGCGACTGGTGGATTACCTCGAACAAGAAAGGGTATGAAATGCGATATGGTTATTGGCTTCCGGTTTTCGGTGGCTGGCTGCGAAACGTGGACGATGAAGGAATGGAAGCATCATGGGATTACGTGAGCAGGCTCGCTCGGCGCAGTGAACAAATCGGTTACGACCTCACCCTCATCGCAGAATTGAATCTTAACGACGTCAAAGGCGCCGGTGCGCCGACGTTAGATGCTTGGAGCACTGCCGCAGCATTGGCTGCCGTGACGCAACGGCTCGAATTGATGGTCGCGGTGCGTCCGACGTTTCATTCGCCGGCGTTACTGGCCAAACAAGCTGCTAACATCGACAATATCGGTGGTCCAGGCCGGCTCTCGCTCAATGTGGTTTCGTCCTGGTGGGCGGACGAAGCCAAAAAGTACGGTGTGCACTTTGAGCAACACGACGATCGCTACGCTCGCACTGCCGAGTGGCTCGACGTGATCGATGGCATGTGGCAGCAGGAAAAGTTCTCTTTCACTGGAAATTACTATCGGATCGACGAGGCGCTCCTGCAGCCGAAGCCGGTGACGAAACCGCGGCCAGTAGTTTATGCGGGTGGCGAATCGGAGGCGGCTAAGAACCTGATCGCGCAACGCTGCGACGCTTACGTCATGCATGGCGATCCGCCGGAGCGGATACGCGCGAAGATCGCCGATATGCGCGAACGACGGGAACGTTTCGGTCTGCCGCCGATGCAGTACGGCATGGCCGGTTTCACGATTGTGCGCGACACCGAGCGCGAAGCGCGCGCCGAGCTCGGCCGAATTACCAACGTCAAATCTTCCGCGGCCGGTTACGATAACTATCAGCAGTGGCTTAGTGGAACCAAGCTCGAAGGCCAGATGTCGATCGACGAATACTCGGTCACCAATCGCGGGCTGCGTCCGAGGTTTGTCGGGACGTCCGAGCAAGTCAGCGAGCGCATTGAGCAATTCGCCGACGCGGGACTCGATCTATTACTCCTGCAATGCAGTCCGCAACTCGAAGAGATGGAACGCTTCGCCAGCGAGGTCATCCGCAAGCAGTCTATGAAAGATCCCCACTAAGTAGTCAGCGGTCTCGCCTTCGCGTTTGCTTGTGAAGTGCGAAATTGAAGACATCAGGGCGGCTATAATGGCCTGAAACATCCAGGGTCATTTTCTCACGATCGATCGCAGTGAGATCGATCTCGGCTGAGACCGTCGTCTCTCGATCGAAGATAGGCTCGACGATGTAGCGACCGTCCGGTCCAATGATCGCGCTACCGCCCCGCAGCACAAAGGCTTCCCGATCTCTGTTCAGATGCGGAACCGGGCGCAATTCATCCGGCAAATCCTTTGCGCGCATAATCAGACCAGCAGCGAGGACAAAGCACCGCCCCTCAAACGCGTAATGTCGGCTGGCGAGTTGATGCATCTCGTGCACGGTCGGCCAAACGGCAACGTGAATGTGTTCGCCAGCGAGGTGAAGCGCCTGACGTGCCATTGGCATCCAGTGTTCCCAACAGATCAAACCACCGACGCGACCCAGCGGTGTCGGACTTGATTGAAGGCCGCCTCCGTCGCCTTGCCCCCAAACGATTCGTTCCGTGTAGGTCGGAACGAGCTTTCGATGGTGATTCGCAAGCTTGCCGTTGTGACTAAACGTAAGGAGCGCATTAAAGAGTGTACCGTTGCCTGGTCCGGTCTCTACCTTTTCGTTCACGCCGATTACGAGGGTCAATTTTAGATCTGCCGCCAGCTTACCGAGAAGTCGCGTCTCTGTTCCTGGCACGACGACGCTGTTCCGCCGCAGACGGGCAAAGACTTCCTTTGTCGGCGCGTGATCCCAAAGAGCGGCGTCGGGACAGTAATCCAGCCAAGCTGGATACCCCGGAAGCCACGTCTCCCCCAAGACAACGAGTTGCGCACCCTTTTTCGCCGCTGTTTCTACCAATCGAACGAGTTTTCTCAAGCTCGCCTCGAGATCCATCCAGACCGGCGCCGCCTGAATAATTGCAATGCGCACTTTCATTCGCTTGTAAGCAATTCTTTTATAGTCGGACGAAGCTCGGATGGTTCTTTGTCAGTAACAATGTGGAATATTTAGACAATGCCAAAGGCAGATCGCCGCAGTCGGGACAACTCGACCGCGAACCCTCAATTTCCATACTCAAAGCCTACCAGCACCAATCTATTGGTGTTGCGGTCGGTTCGGTATGGTTTTTCAAAAGGCGTTCTGATCTGATCGCGAGATGAGTACTTTATTGCGTTTCACCAACACGGTTTTGCTTGCCGCTATCGCCGTGTTTTTGTTCCTGATCGTTGGCCGTTTGGACAATATCTCCAAGCAAATTCCCGACGAACCGATCCGAGTGCGCGGAGATGAATTGCACGTTGAAGTGATGAGCCCGGTTGAAATCGAAACAGGTTCGACACCAATTCCGGTTCAAATCGAGAATCCATGATTGATCCCTATTCGGCCAAAGGAGAAAACTTCTTCGAATATACAGATGAAGAGCTTGAATGGTTTTTGCGGGCGTTTCCAAATCATGCTGGGCTGAAGAATGCTGTTCAGGAGATTGAACGTCGCTCCAGGATAAAGGCCGACAAGCATCACACAGAGACCGTTGGATTAGCGGAAAAGTCGATTGCGATAGGTGTAGCATCGCAAAAGACAAATAGTCGAGTTCTTGCAGTTTCGATTGCGGCCTTGATTGCCGTGATTGTCCTAGGGTTCGGCCAGTGCATTCAGAATAGGCATTCTGGCACTCAATCACGCGCAACCTCCACCATTGCGCCATCCACGTCTCCCCAGCCATCCCCAACCCCAACGCCAAGCAGCCAATCGACCGCACAACCGGAGATTTCTCCGACCACGTGCCCCTGATTATTCCGATTGCAGCAAGTAAAATAATCAGGGTAAGCACGGCCGCCGTTACCAACCGGCAGCCGCGAAAGCCTGCTCGAATTTCGCGTCCTCAGTGCGCCGCAAATAATCTTCCGTGACTCGGACGACATCTTCTAAACTCCACGCTTCAAACTCGACGCCCGCTGCGACGGCGGGAGTTGTTCTAAGCGTCCTGTGTCGCCTGACCAAATTGTAAACGCCAAAATGCAACGCGACCGCAGCCTTGTGCATCGCAAGGTCTTTGCTATAGGCCAGCGTCCTGCGCGAAAAGCGCTTCAATTCCTGCCGGACAGTCAGGAATACGCGCTCAATGTGGCTCGTGGTGAGCGTTTCTAAGTCCGGCGAGCCGACTACCGCCTTGCGCTCCGCTGTCACCATCCTGGCGACGCCTTCATTGCGTCCCAAGCGTGCCAGCGTGCCATCCAGCAGTCTAGGCTCGCCGAAAATCTTTGTCTCTGTGCCGTAAGCATATCCCTCGTAGCCGAAATGTGTGCGGATGTGGGACGGATACGCGGGCAAAATGTCGGTCGCGATCTGTACCGGGCCGCTTACCCGCTCGCGCACGTCTTTAATGAACGTGTCGCCAGTGATCCAGTCGCGCTTTCCGATCCGATGCGAGAAAACAAGCTTCGTATCGGAATCAATCGCCGCCCAAAGCCAAAAGTCGCCCTTGCCTGGCTCTGGTTCGCTCATCCGTCCCCGATGGCAGCCGACGTACTGCCATTGTTCATCAAGCTCGATGCGCTCGCATGGCAAGTCTCGAAACTCGCGATACATATAATCCGCTAGAGCATCGCCACTCTCGCGAATGATTCGGCGGATATTATGATCGCCGACTTTGAACATCTGCGACGCGGCATTAAGCGATGCGCCTCGGCAGATTGCGCCCAAAACTAAAGCGCGTCTTTCGGTGCTGATTCTATTGTTAGGCATAAACAGGATTGACTATCTTGATTTAGTATATTAGTTTTCAAGCTCGTGTCAACAAAAAAGTGGGGCGGAAAAAGAAAAGGTGCGGGCCGAAAACCAACCGGGAGAAAGTCGTATTTGGTCAGGCTAACGCCTGCCAACGTGAAAAAGGCGCGGAAGCGCGAGAAGAATCTTTCCGGCCTGCTAGATCGGCTTTTGGCCGCCTGGCTCGGACTTTGACTTGCGCTGCCGTTCCTCGGCTTCGCGTAATTGCTCGCGCAACTTTGGCGAGCGAAGCAGCTCGTCAATCTGCGGCTTGCCCGATTCGGTGACTTCGCTAACCTGGCGCAGTGCCTCTTGGTTAACGTCGCGCTTTGGCATGAGCTTGAGTATGGACTCGAAAAGGGATTCATGCAAACGAGGCTTACGGTTTATACGGCTTGGCGGCTGCGATTTCTTGAAGCAGCGTCTCTGTTCGACTCATAACGCTCTTGGCTTCGTGGATGTCGTAAAGCGTGGCCGCGTGAGCCACTTTGTTTCTCCAGGCGTTCTTGAAGTAATCGAAATGAGTGGCGATCTTGGAATACTGCTCCAGAGCATCATATTTCTTCTGGCTTTTGGCGTGTTCTTGCCAGTCTTCAATCTTCTTCTGGATAGGCTGAATGACGCTTTTCCAATCGAGAATTCCCATTGGCTGGTTATATCTGACTGACAGGTTTTTGGCCACGACTTCCATGCCAGCGGACACCGCGTGCATTAGGTGAGCGATGCAAGCCGTTGGACGGTCCAAGGCCAAGCAAGTTCCGGCTTCTTGGATATTCTCCCTAGCTTTTGGGATCTTTCTAAAAACCAGAGGACCGAAAAGGTCATTTTTGCCATAGAAAGCCACGCGCTCGGCAGGGACATAGAAGAATTTCCTTCGGCTCAGCTCATCTTTAATAAGCGACTGAATTGCTTCAATCCTAGCTGCCAAATCACGGCCAACGCGGATATATCGAGCATGACGGGCCAGATCGTCGGACAATCGCTTCGTTCCATCCATCGCGAGCAAATCGCTCAGGTCGCGAGTAAATTCCGAATGCGCTACGAGCTTATCAAGATCGCTGTCGCTAATCGGTGCGTCCGGCTTCTCATTGAATTTGCCCCGCAGCAAATCGAAGCCGCAAGCGCAAGTGGTAAAAAACTCCGCATACTGGATAAGCATGTCGAACAGGCTGAGCAGTTCGGCAGAGCCGGTCAATCCTGACCACTTACGGTTCATCGCAACCCCTTAGAATTGAGGGCGTTGCAACGGACCACATAATTCCCATAGGGAATTGACCGCAACACCAATCTATTTTATATGACATATATTGTATGATGTCATCGCGATGCACCTCTTTTGGCTGGAAGTCCGTGCCAAGGCCGGCTTCCCCTCGTCCGGCGCCACTAAAGCGCTTTTTTAATTGCTCGGGCCGTTATATTCCGCGAATGGATCGCGATTCCGAAAAACCTGGCGCCTCAGGACTCGCGGCACCCCAGTCGCCGGCTGACTGGGAAAATTATTATGATCTGCGTTGGCGCGTGCTGCGGGAGCCCTGGCAGCAGCCGCGCGGCTCGGAAAAGGATGATCGCGAATCCGAAAGCGAGCATTTAATGATCGTCGGGGCCGACCGGCAGGTTCTTGCTGTCGGGCGTTTGCATTTGAATTCCCCGTCCGAGGCGCAGGTGCGCTTCATGGCAGTCGCGCCTGAGGCGCGAGGGCGCGGTTTGGGCGGCGAAATTCTGCGGGAATTGGAGCGGCGCGCCCGGGCGGCGGGCGCAAGTTCGATCGTGCTCAACGCACGCGAGGACGCGCAACGCTTCTACCAGAAGCACGGCTTCGTCGTTACCGGACCGGCGCCGACCATTTTTTCCGCGGTTAAACACGTGCGGATGCGCAAGGACCTGTAGCGAGAATTCGCAGGCAACCTCGACCAATGGTCTCCGGGTGATCGATTCGTCAGGGCGTCGTCGGCCCCGGAGAAATTCCGGGCCGCGCCAGTCCGAAGGCGGCGTGCACGGCTTGCGCGGCGCGTTCCAATTCTCCTTCGTCGATCACGACCGCAATCTTGATCTCCGAGGTCGAGATCAATTGGATGTTCACTCCCGCCTCGCCCAGACAGGCAAAGAGCTTCGAGGCGACGCCGGCATGCGAGCGCATTCCAATCCCGACTACGCTGAGTTTTGCGACACCGATCGTCGCGGTCACGGCGGAGGCGCCGATCTCCTGCACGAGCGGTTTGAGCAGTTTTTCTGCGAGCGCGAAATCGTCCTGGTGCAGCGTGAAGGACAAGTCGGTTGTGCCGGTGCTGGAGGCGTTCTGCACGATCACATCGACGCTCAGGCTGGCGGTGGCGAGCGCCGAGAAAATCTTGCCGGCGCGGCCCGGCCGGTCGGGCACTCCGCGAATGGTCACTTTCGCCTGATTGGCCTCGAGACTGACGGCGCGTACCACCACGTCCTCCATGTTGGCGGGAGCCGGCCGAACTTGCGTCCCAGCCTTATCGTTGAGGCTGGAGCGAACTTCGAAGTCGACCCCGAATTTCTTGGCGAACTCGACCGCGCGCGCCTGCATCACCTTGGAACCGGCACCGGCCATTTCGAGCAGCTCGTCGTTCGCGATTTCGTCGATCTTGCTCGCTTCGGGAACGACTCGCGGATCGCAGGTGTGGACGCCATCGACGTCGGTAAAAATCTGGCAATCGTCCGCCTTGAGCGCGGCGGCGAGCGCGATGGCTGTGAGATCGGATCCGCCCCGACCCAGGGTTGTGATGGCGCCCTCCACGCTCTGGCCCTGAAAGCCGGCCACGACCACGATGTAATCCTCCGCCAGCAGTTCGTTAATCTGGCGCGGCGAGATGTGCGAGATTTTCGCTTTGGTGTGCACGCCGTCGGTCACGATCCCGGCCATCGCGCCGGTTAAAGAGATGGCTTTCCCGCCCAGCGCGTTGACCGCCATGGCAATGAGGGCGCTGGCGCTTTGTTCGCCGGTCGCGAGGAGCACGTCCAACTCGCGGGCGCTCGGTTCCAGCGCCATTTCGCGGGCGAGCTTGATCAGGCTATCGGTCACGCCGGCCATCGCGGAAATGACTGCGACGACCTGATGGCCGGCCTGTTGCGTCGCGATGAGGCGCGCGGCGACCTTGCGGATTCGCTCCGCGCTGCCGACGGAAGTGCCGCCATATTTTTGAACGATCAAACCCATGATAAAGCGCGCCCCGTTTTCTCCATTCTCGCGACGGTGTCAACTCCGCATCCTTGCGAGCGCGCGTTAAACCTGGGACTCGTTAGGCTGGCGCGGCAGCGGCGGCTTGACGCGGGAGAAAACGATCGGCGAGGTGGCGGACTAATCGTTCTCGCTTCAGCCTTCATAGCTTGTCCTTCCGCCATCCTCCCCTGCCCCGGCGCAATCGCAGTTCGTTAGGCATCGTTCAGTCGGGGCTACCGCGGGCCCGGCCCGCTCCGGCGACCGCTTCCCGCCAGGGCCAGGATCACATCCGTTTTGGCCAGGCTGCCGACCAGCCGATCTTCGCCCTGATTCGTCACCACCGGCAGTCGCTCACCCTGATGCCGCGCAAAGTGATCGAGCGCCTCATTCAGGGTCGCGCTCGGTTGAATCCGCGGCATGTCCTCGCGCAGGATGTCGCCGGCAATGACCAGCTCGGCCAGCTCGGGCGCGTTCAGATAGTTCTTGATGTCGTGCAGCGAAATGGCTCCGACAAAGCGCCCGGCCTCCGTCACGTAGAGATAATTGAATCGATTCGCGATGAACTTCTGCCCAATCTCCGCGAAGCGCGCGGTCGGCGAGACGGTCAAGGGATCGGGCTTCATCAGGTCCCGCACGTGCAGCTCGGCGAGCTGATAGCGATAATCCCCGGCTCCTTTGCGCTTGAGCGCTTCGCTGTAGATCGAGCGTTTCTCAAAACTGACCGAGACGTAGTAGCCGACCACGCAGGCCAGCATGAGCGGCAGGATGATTTGATAATCCAGCGTCAGTTCAAAGATCATGATAATGGCCATGATCGGAGCGTGCGTCGTGGCGGCGAGAAAGGCACCCATCCCGACGAGCGCGAAGGCGCTCGGGTTGATCGCCAGGCCAAGGAAGAGGTGGGTCGTCGCGACGCCGAACAAGTACCCCAGACTCGCCCCGACAAAGAGCGTCGGGGTAAAGACACCGCCGACCGCGCCCGAGCCAAAGGTTGCGGCCGTCGCCAGCACTTTGCTCAGCAATATCATCGCCACGATTTGCCACGCCCAATCGCCGGCCAGAATCATGTTGACCGCGCTATAGCCATTCCCGCAGACCTGTGGGTGAAACATCGCCAGCACACCCACGATCAATCCGCCTGCCAGCATCTTGAGGTAAACCGGGATGCGCAGTCGTCCGGCGAGATTCTCGCTCGCATTGAGCAGGCGCAGAAACCATGGCGCGACCAACCCGGCGAAAAGCCCGAGCGCAACATAGGGCACGATTTCCCAGTTCGAGTTGAGCTGGAAATGTGGGATGGCATAGATCGGATTGCTCCCGATAAAACCGCGCACCGTCAGGGTGGCGATGACCGATGCGAACACGAGCGGCCCGAAGATTTCCATCGCGACCGACCCGAGCACGATCTCGGCAACAAAGAGCGCACCCGCGATGGGTGCGTTGTAAGCCGACGCGATACCCGCCGCCGCCCCGCAACCCACCAGCAAACGAAGGCGCGGGGTCGACCAATTTCGCCATCGTCCGGCGATCGACGCCACGAGGGACGACAACTGGACGAGCGGACCTTCGCGCCCGATCGAACCGCCCGAAGCAATTGTGAACATGGCCGAAAGACATTTCACCAGACTGCGCCGGGTGGAGATTTTCCCGTCGCCCAGGACCACGGCCTCCATGTAATCGGCCGTCGTCACCCCGCCCCGCCAACGCATGCCGAAAAAAAGCACGAGGCCCGCGAGTAATCCTCCAACTGCCGGGATGATCAGACGCGCCCGCCACGAGAGCTCCATGAAACTTTCCACCAGGCCGGGGGTCGAGCTGCCCGTCATCACCTTGTGCACCTCGCTGGTCAGAAAGCGAAACCCAATCGAGGTCAGCGCACCGCCAAATCCAATCAGACCCGCCCAGGCGAGCGTGACCTGGAGATCGCTCGGGTGAATCACCTCGGTAAACCAAACCCACCACTTGAGCTTGCGCAGAGAGCCGAGATGGAGAGGCAGCGCGTCCTTGGGCGCTTCGTCGGTCGACACGCTTAGGACCTGAACGCATCTCGCCCATCCGTCAACTACCGCCAGATGTTTTCAGGGCTGCTAAAGGTAGCTCCCGCGACATCCATCTCGCCCGAGCTGCCCGGCTGGTCAGACGAGAGTTAGACTTGGGATATACTCCGGGGCTGTTAGATCGGGCGGAGTTAGCTTCGCACCGGTCCTGATACTGAAAAAGTCATTCCCTTCGAAACCGACAGCCGGGCCCGAGGCGGTGAGAGTCGTCCCGCGATCTTGTAAGTTGAGCGAAGCGAAGCTGCCTGCTTGCGATCCGATAAGGAAACCGTTGGTATCGCTGACTGCCGCCTTGTTGCCGGACCGCGCCGTAAAGGTGCCAGTCACTGCGAGTGCGCCGCCGCCCCCGAAGGTCGCCTGATGACAAGGCTCGCGATATACTCTAGAGGCTATCCGGAAAGTAGGGAAGGGTCGCGCGAGAGCGCTTTGGGCTGGATGGCAAGACG
>JBOHXL010000096.1:0-11289 GCA_050736975.1 Chthoniobacterales bacterium
GGCGGACGCTGTTCGTCGTCCGGCGCAGCCCCGGCGGAGTGGGCGAAACCCTGTTCCTCCGGAGGCAGGAACTTTTTGAAAAGGTTCTTGTCAATCGCTTTCATGAAAGCTTCGTGAGGCGAGACGAGCCCTTGCTGGAGGAGCGCCCAAATGGCGTCGTCCATGAACTGCATTCCCTGTCCTTTCCCGCTCACAATCACGTCCTGCAATTTCTGGGTCGCGCCTTCGCGGATGATGGAGGATACGGCTGCGCTTGAGATCAGGATTTCGTTGACCGCGAGGCGACCGCTGCCATCGGCGCGTTTCAACAAGAGCTGGGCAAGAACGCCCCGGAGTGAATTGGCCAGCATGGTGCGGGCCTGCGGCTGTTTGTCGGCGGGGAAGACGTCGATGATGCGGTCGACGGTTTTGCGCGCGTTGTTCGTATGGAGCGTGCCAAAGACAAGGAGGCCGGTCTCGGCCGCGCTCAGCGCGAGCGAGATCGTCTCGAGGTCGCGCATTTCACCTACGAGCACGATGTCCGCGTCCTGGCGCAAGGCAGCCTTGAGGCCGGCTGGGAAAGTGGCGGAATGGTCTGGCACTTCGCGTTGTGTGATGATGCTGCGCCGGTTGTTGTGCACGAACTCGATCGGTTCCTCGATCGTGACGATGTGCCGCGCATAAGTGTTGTTGATGTAATCGACGAGCGCGGCCAGGGTCGTGGACTTACCGGACCCGGTCGGCCCGGTAACAAGGACGAGGCCGGCGTGCAAGTCGCCGAATTGTTTTACGATCGGCGGAATACCCAGTTCTTCGAGCGAAGCAATGCGCGTCGGAATGAGGCGAAAGACGGCGCCGTAGCCGTTGGTTTGCCTGAGGTAGTTACAGCGAAAACGCGACCGTTTATCCATTTCGTAGGCGAAATCGAAATCGCCGCGTTCCTCGAAAATGGCCCAGCTTTTCGGGCCGCAAATTTCACTTAACATTTGCACCGCCTCAGCGCGCGTGACCGGTTCCTGGCGGATCGGGAGCACGTCGCCGTGCTTTCGAATCTTCGGCGGTTGCCCCTCGCCGATATGGAGATCAGACGCGCCCTGACTAACGAGGACTTCGAAAAACTTATCGATGTAAGGCATGGGTGGCGTTAAAGTTTAAAGCGTTAAAGGGTTGAAGCGTGCAAGAGACCTGGGGCAATGAATAGGAGTTTTGTTCGCTTCATCGTTTCAACGCCTCGACGTGCCGGCGCATCTCTTGTTTCTGTTCCGCACGGGTGCAGGCTTCCTCGGCGCTGATGACTTTCCGGTCGTAAAGCTGAGTGAGTGAGTCATCCATCAAACGCATTCCTTGCTTGCGACTGGTCTGGATAATGCCGGGTAACATGTAAGTGCGCGCTTCGCGGATGACGTTGGCGACCGCGGGGGTATTGGTCAGGATCTCGAGGGCGAGAGCGCGGCCCTGGCCGTCGAGCCGTGGAACAAGTTGCTGGCTGATGACGCCGCGCAGCGATTCGCTCACCATGACGCGAATCTGGTCCTGTTGATCGACGGGAAAGACGTCGAGCACACGATCGAGCGTGCGCGAGGCGTTACTGGTATGCAGGGTGCCAAGGACGAGATGGCCGGTTTCCGAAGCGGTAATGGCGAGCGAGACCGTCTCAAGGTCGCGCATTTCACCGACCATGATGACATCGGGATCTTCGCGCAGCGAAGCGCGCAGGGCCGCGCCAAACGACCGCGTGTGGGTGGGCACTTCGCGCTGGGTGATGTGGCAGCCTTTCGGCTCAAAGACATACTCAATCGGGTCTTCGAGGGTGATGATATGTTCGCGTCGTTCGAGGTTTACCTGCTCAACAAGCGCCGCCAGGGTGGTCGATTTTCCGCTCCCAACCGAACCCGTGACAAGAATCAGGCCGTTTTGGAAACGGGTCAGCAGCTTGAGGCTCTCGGGCAGGCCAAGCTCATCCATCGTCCGGACCCGAGTACTGATGATGCGGAAGACAATATCGATCCCGAGCCGTTGCCTCACCACGCTGGTGCGAAAACGCCCAAGGCCGTTGGCGTAGGCGAAGTCGACGTCGCCGCGCTCCTCCAGCTGAGCACGTTGCGCTTCGCCAAGGAAACCGGCGGCAAGCCTCGCCGTGTCTTCGGCGGTGAGCTTTGGCCGATCCGGCCAGATCGGTCGCAGGTTTCCGTGAAGGCGCCAGAGCGGCGGCGCATTGACCCCGAGATGAATATCAGACGCGCCACCCTCCCGGCCAGCGGCCAGATATTGATCGACGTGGGGCACGGTGGTGGCCGCGACACTGGGGGCGGCGAAGATTTCGACGGACATGGGGACGCAGCCTGAGAGAATAGGCGACCGCGTCCCAGGCGTAAATTGAAAATCCGCTACCAAGCTGAGAACCGGCCTGCACTGTCGCCTGCTCTCCTGGCCCTCTTCTTGAAATAGCTTAACACCATCGGCTGCAAGACGGTTATCCCGAGCTTCACCGCGCTAAGGAGAAGGCCCGATTCGAGCAAAGTTTTGTTCGGCGAGCGCGCCTTCTTTCCACCACCGATGTAAACTTTCTTCGGGCGCGCCCGCAGGAGGGCGAGAAACAAACCTGCTGCGAGGGCCGTCCCGACCCAGGCCACGGTGTTGCGTTGAAATGCCTTCCTGATCTTGCGCGGAAAATCCAGCTCGTAACGCAGGCCGGCAAAGTCGCGCGCGAGCAACTCCCGCGAGCGCGCGATCTTCTTCCTCAAAGCTAAGGCGCTCTCTTCTGATCCAGATTTTTCAGCCATTCGGTATCCTCTTTCAACACACTTGCCGTCTCCCGAAACATGGGATGCTTCGCCTGGGCTCGCGCGACGACGAGACATAAAAGTGCCGCCATGAAGTGGAGCAGGGCAAAGATGAGCGCGATCCAGACCCACGAGATGGCGACCAGATGCGCAAGGCCGACGACGATGAAAACAATCAGGAAGACATAACCAAAAAACAGAAGTGCCGCGGCCGCGATGGCGCAGGCGACCAGCACGATAAGGTGGCGAGCGGCCGCCTTCGATTCCTGCGCTGCCAGTTGCAGTCGGCTCTGGAAGAACTCCGCGAGCGATGCAATCAGCGCTACGAGGTTCTGGCGCAATCCGCCGTGTCCAGCGGGATTGCGGAACGGCATCGGGCGGCCCGCCATCGACCCCCTAACGACGGAAGATCAACCCGAGAATGAAACCGATTCCAACCGCGGTCAGAACCGCCTTGGTCGGATTCTCGCGCACATATTGTTCGGTATCGTCTTGAAAACTGCGGACGCGATCGCTCGCATCATTCCAGACTTCCTCGGCCCGCCCGCGATACTCCTCCGCAACCGCGCCCGCCGCCGAACGCAAATCTTCCGCGGCCTTGCGGGCATGCGTTGCGCTGCTCTGAACCTTCTTCTCTGCCTGTGACGGGGTCGTCGTGTCTTCGGTGGTTTTATTTTCGTCACTCATGATTTTCTCCTGTTTGGAACGCTGCCTTTTTGCCGGACGACTTTCGGTGGCCGGCGCTGAAACTTTATTTAAAGGGGATACGGAACTGGCCGAGGCCTTGCGCTTACGATTTTGCCGCGCGGGCTTCTCGTCGGCCATGACCGTTATTTTGCGCGAAAGATGATGCGCGCCTTGGTCAAATCGTAAGGCGACAGCTCGACCTCGACCTTGTCGCCCGGGACAATGCGAATGAAATGTTTGCGCATCTTGCCCGAGATATGAGCGAGGACGTTGCGCTGCCCGGCAAGATCAACGCGGAACATGGTGCCCGGCAAGACCTGAGTCACCGTCCCTTCCGTCACGATCTGCTCCTCCTTCGGCATGGAGAATGATACGGCCTAACGGCAGTTTCTCAAGTCAGGTCCGGCGCGCGCCGCTATTCGTTGCGCAGGGAAATGGTCGGAAGGTACTCGCGCAAGTCTTGGCGTTGCCACCATTGGCCGGTCTTTCGATGTTCGGCCAAAGTACTGAACCGGTAGCGATAAAGCTCCGCGCGCAGATAGCGCGGTGGCTTTTTCGGGAAAGGATTGTTGCCCAGCAATCGCATGACATCGGGCGAGTTTTCGAGCAGGCGAAAGGCGAGCCCGAAAAACCACGGATTCTGTCGCGCATCGCTCAGGGCTGCAAACCACATCTGCCAATCAAGCCGCGGCTGATGCGGCTCGACAAAAGCCGGCATCCGGTCGAGGCCGCCCGGTTTCCATTTGAAGTCGTACGGCTTCCAGTCGATCCCATCGGCGCTTCCTTCGATGATAATCTCCAGGCGCTCTTTCGTCATGACGCGGAAAAGTCCGTAGCCGTTCACGATCCGAAATGGCGCGAACACACCGTAGAGCGACTCGATCGCCCGCGGCCATTGCGCCTCCGGCTTGAAGCCATTGAAAATGAGAAAGGCGTTCACCGGCATCGTCAGGAAGATCACGACCGCAGCGGGCCAGACGGACCAGGCGTGGCTCAACGACGTCGGCCCAGGGTTCGTTAGGCGAGGCCGCCCGGGCCAGACCGCGTCATCGATCAGCAAGAGACAAAGGGCGAGCGTGAGGAGATTAAAAAAAGCGTAGTTACCCGTGAGGCCGATCACGATTTGAAGGAAGACAAGCAAACCGCAACCGAGCAATCGCAGCCGCCGCGGGAGCCAGATCAGAAACGGCACAAGGATTTCGATGACCAGGACCGCGGCGGTCGAGAAATGTTTGAACCACTCTGGTGATTTGTCGGCCCACCAGCCAAGCACAGTTGGCAGCGGCTGCGTCCAATAATGATAATCGAGCGCGGTCAGGTTCCACCACGACGGGTCGCCGCTCGTCAGTTTCACCACGCCGGACATCAGCATCAGTTTGAAAAGCAGAAACTGGAGAAGGAAGAGCGCCGGACGCGAAACGGGCGCAGATCGACCATGGCGCGGCCACCAGCGCCCGGGCGCGAAGAAGATCGCGAGGAATCCCGTTTCGAGCAGCAGGATATCCCATTGGAAACTAAAGAACGTCTGTCCCGCGATCGTGAGCGAAAGATAGGCTGCGCCCAGCAGAACGAGGCAAAGGGCCGGCGCGATCCCCGCGATGAGCAGGAGGGAGAGCACGGCGCCGGCTCCGCAGAGGAAATGGAGAAACGCGTTGCTCGAGTTCAGCCAGCAGAGCGTGGGCAGAACAAGCCAGGCGCGGCTGCCAAGCTGCGTCTGCGCGGCTGCGAGATACTGCGGCAGCGGCAAAACGCCGTGCGCGCCGATCAGCCCATTGGCCTGCACCCAAAAAGAAAGAAATGCGATCAGGTAGATCGCGCCCAGCGCGCGCAGGAACCAGCGTCGAGCGTTGCAGTAGGTCGGGCGGCGAACGTTGTTTCCCCAGAGCAGCCAGGTTACCCGATGGGCCAGATCGCGATGTCTGGCGATGAAGCGGTAGGCGAATTCCGACGCCGTCGCGAAGCCGGGAACGTGATCGTAACTCCAGCGATTTAAGGAACGGCCGCCCGCGCCTAACGAACGATAAACTGCCGCCGCGCCGCTGAAGACGCGGCCATCCGGCTCGATCAACTTGACCGCGCGCTGGAGCTCTTCCCGCGGCATTTCGGGAAAACGAGCCGCTGCTTCCTGCAACGGTTCATAATCGACCAACGGGCCGGTCTCCTCGCGCCAGCGCGCGATCCAGAGTTTGCAAAAGCCGCAATCGCCGTCGTAAACCAAGAGCGGCTTTGCGGGCGGTTTAGCGACGTGAAATGCCGGGCCGGCGAGCGATTTCAACGTTCCACGTTCCACGTTCAACGCTCAACGTTCAATTGTGGAATACACGGGTTCTGGAGTTCAACCTTGAAGGTTGAGCATTGGACCTTGAACGTTTTCTTCTTACTCGCAGAACTCCGCCCAAACCGGCGCATGATCCGACGGCTCCTTCCCTTTGCGCATCTCGCGCGCCACCCCGGCCTCGATGCACTTCGCCGCCAGCTCGCGCCCCGCGAGAATCGCATCGATCCGCAACCCGCGATTCTTCGGGAAGGCCAGCATCCGGTAATCCCACCAGCTGAAAATTCCCGGCTCGGGATGACGCAAGCGCAAGGTATCGGCCAGCCCCAGTTCACAAAGGGCACGAAACGCGGCCCGCTCGTCCTCCGAGCACATGATCGCGCCGCGCCAGAGCGCGGGATCATGCACATCGTCGTCGTTAGGCGCGACGTTAAAATCGCCGCCAACCAAGACCCGGTTGAGCGCGTCTCCCATCTCGCGCAGGCAATTCGCCAGGCGGCGATACCACTCCAGTTTGTAGTGATAAGCCTCTGCGCCGACCGCCTGACCGTTCGGCGCATAAATCGAGAGCACTCGCCTGTCGCCGAGGGTGGCCGCGATGATCCGCGCCTGTTCATCCTCGACTTGATCGCAAAACCCCATCCGCACGTCGCGCGGCTCTTCCCGGGCGAGAATAGCGACACCGTTATACGATTTTTGCCCGTGGAAAACCGCGGTGTAACCGGCATCGCGCATTGTCTCGGCCGGGAATTGATCGTCGGTGCATTTTGTTTCCTGTAGGCAAACAACGTCCGGACTCGTCTCGCGCAGCCAGAGGAGCAGGCGCTCCTCCCGCTTGCGCAGCGAGTTGATATTCCAGGACGCGATTTTCAAGCTGGCGCAAGCTTCCAACCGGCAGGACCTGGCGTGCAAGCTGGAAGCTCGCGCTGCCCTGAGCCTGCTCGCGATTCACCGATCACAACTCAATCTCCACTCCCGGCGGCGGCACAATGACCTCGCTCTCCGGCAGCGCCTGCAACGTTGCCGCTCGCACCCATTCGATCGCCGCCTCATCGCCGTGCACCAGCACCACTTTCCTGGGCGCGACCTTTTTGATGTAAGTGAGGATCGATTCGCGCGAAGCGTGCGCGCTAAACTGAAACGCCTCCACCTGGCAGCGCAATGCCTGGGCAGGCTCATCCTCATCGAGCGACACCAATTCGTCAGGCTGGGCTCGTCGCAGGATGCCGGCGGGCGATTCGGGATCGGCGTAACCGACAAAAAAGATCGAGTGCTCGGGGCGATCGATGATCCGACGCGCGAAGATGTTTGAGAGCGTCTTCGGGGTCATCATTCCACTGGAAAGCGCATAGATGCGACCGGGCCGCGCCGGGGCGTCGGCGATGGTTTTTCCATTCAAGACAAAAGGTCCGACCTCAGGAAACAAATGCAGGCGTGGCAGCACCCGGCGCGATTGATTGGCCCGGCGATCGTAAATTTCCGTCATCTTCGAGCTCAACCCGCCGATATAAATCGGCGCGTCAGCGATCATTTTTTTGTGCTTGAATTTGTAGAGCATCGCGAGCACCTCCTGCGTCTTGCCGAGAGCGAAAACGGGCACGAGCACGCAACCGCCGCGCGCAAAAGCTCGCTCGATCGCCTCCGCGAAACGCCGTTCCTCCGCCTCGCGCGTGAAGCCCGCCGGCAAGGGCGAATCGCCCCGCGTTGCCTCGATGATCAGAACATCGATGCCCGACTCGGGAAAGACCGCACCTTTGAGCAGAGTCTGGTCATCGAAATTGACGTCGCCGGTGTAGAAGACCGTCCGACCCTCCGTGCGGAGAAGAATACCAGCAGCGCCGAGGACATGGCCAGCCTCCCAATACTCGAAACTCAGTTCACCTTCAGGCTGGGCCGGGCTGCGCTCGCCATCGACCGTGAACGGCTGGCCGAGCGGGCAATGCTGCCAGCGATCCGTCGCCCGATCCGTCTCGCGATGGGTGAAGAGCGGATAAATCACGCCCACTTCTTCGCGCTCGCGGGTCATGACGTTGACCGAATTGTGGAGCAACGCCTCGCCGATCGCGGCCGTCGGTTCCGTCATGAAAACGCGGGCCTGCGGTCGCTGCCGCATCAGCACAGGGAGCGACCCGACATGATCGAGATGCGCGTGCGAAAGCAGGAGCGCATCGACCGGCCGTCCGGCCAGCGCCGCAAGAAGCGGCAACGCCCACTCGCCTTCCTCCTTGGGATGCATGCCGCAATCGAGCACCACGCCCTGCTCGCCCGAGCCGAGATAATAACAGTTGGCGCCGATCTCGGTCCGGCGCGTCAGATTAATGAACTTCAAAATCGAGCGCCAACTTGCCAGTCCCGCGCCAACGAGCAATCAGCAAATTCCGTAGGCTCCGGCGAGCAAAGAAATGGGTCAGGGAATCAGCGCGGAAGGACTTGCGCCGGCCGCGTCTTGGGTGAGCTTCGGTCGTTAGGCCAACATATTCCAATGCGACCCAGCGATGAACCAGCCAGCCCTGTGGCACTGTGAGAAGTGTGGACGCGATTTTGCCAATCGCAATCAATCGCATGCCTGCGGGCGATATGATTTGGAGCGTCATTTCAAGGGCAAACGGCCGGAAATCAGGGCGCTCTTCGACGCGCTGGCCAGAGCGGTCCGGACGCTCGGCCCGGTGCGGGTTCTTCCAGAGAAGACGCGGATCGCTTTCCAGGTGCGGATGTCCTTTGCCCAGGCAACGCCACGCGCGAAATGGCTGGATGGCCATCTGGTGCTGGCGCGCCGGATCGAGCATCCTCGTTTCCGTCGGGTCCAAACGATCTCGCCCCGGAATCATGTGCACTTTTTCAGGCTGACCATCCCAGGCGAGATCGATGCGGAGTTTCGTGCCTGGCTCGCGGAAGCTTATGCCGTAGGCGGGCAACAGCATCTCCAGCGTCGCCCGACGCGAGACTAAGCCGATGCGCCTTGGGAAACCGCGGGCGCGGAGTGTGGGAAGCTTATGACCGCGGGACGCCGCGACCGGCTCGCAAGAGTTGTGCGCTGCCTAGTCGACGACTTCGAGGCCCATTTGGCGGGCGGTGCCGGCGATAATCTTGAAGCCGGCTTCGTCGTTGCGGGAGTTAAGATCCTTGGCCTTCGTTTTCACGATTTCCATGATCTGCTTGCGCGTTACTTTGCCGACCTTCGTCTTATTAGGTTCTTTCGAGCCGGCGGCGATGTTAGCGGCTTTTTTGAGGAGAACCGCGGCGGGCGGGCTTTTGGTGATGAAGGTAAACGATTTGTCTTTGTAAACTGTGATCACAACCGGGAGGATGTCGCCCGCCTGTTTCTGGGTGGTGGCGTTAAATTCCTTGCAGAACGCCATGATGTTTACGCCGCGCGGTCCGAGCGCGGTGCCGACGGGAGGCGCAGGGTTCGCCTGGCCGGCCGGGATTTGTAGTTTGATTTGAGCAACAACTTCTTTAGCCATTTTGAAAAGCTTTAAGGGTTAGGTTTTAAATTTTAAGCGCGCAGCGGCCCCTCCGCTTAATCACTTAAAACTTAAAGCTGAATTATCCGCGTTCGACCTGCCAATATTCGAGTTCTACCGGGGTGGCGCGACCGAAAATCGTGACCGAGACGCGCAATTTTCCCCGCTCGGGATCGATCTCTTCCACGATCCCGCTTTGGTTTTGGAACGGGCCGTCCGCCACTTTGACGGTCTCGCCGACTTCGAAGCTGACCTTCGGTTTGACCTTCTCTTCCCGCTCGCGCATTTGCGCCAGCATGTTATCGACCTCCGACTGCCGCATTGGGATCGGTCGATCCTTCGTGCCGGCAAAGCCGATCACGCCCGGTGTTTCGCGAATAAAATACCAGGTGCGGCCGATGAGCTGATTTTCCTCATCGAGCAGGTGCATGTTGATGATCAGGTAACCGGGAAAAAACTTCCGGGTCGTCTCGCTCTTCTTTCCGCGCTTGATCTCGGAGATGCGTTCCGTCGGCACCAGCACTTCGAAAACGACGTCGCCCATTTCCTCGGTCTTGACGCGCTTTTCGATGTTGTCGCGCACCTTGTTCTCCTGCCCGGAGAGCACGTGCACAACGTACCATTGATCTTTGGCGGCAAGAGCGTGGGCCATGATTAGAGGCGGGTGAGGAAATGGATCACGTTGACGAGAATGAAGTCGAAAAGCGCAACGTAACCGCCGAGGAGCAGCATGGCGATGATCACGACCATCGTGGAATCGGTTAGCTCCTTGTAGCGTTTCATACCCCTCTCCTTGGGATCCCAGGGCCAGGAAGCTTTTTGCAGTTCCGTCCGGACTTCGGAGAAGAAGGCTTTTGTTTTGGTAATCATGGGTTGGTGAATCGTTAGAGCGCGAATCGCGAATCGAGATTCGTGAATCGGGCGGCGCTGCTAACGATGTAATGATTCACAATTCTCGAACTACGCTTTCAGGCACGGGACCAACCACGCCAGGAGGGACTCGAACCCCCAACCGACGGTTTTGGAGACCGCAACTCTACCAATTGAGCTACTGGCGTAATTTGCCTCCGCTAAACTAGTCCAGAATTTCGCTGACGCGACCCGCGCCGACGGTTTTGCCGCCTTCGCGAATGGCGAAGCGGATCGTCTTCTCCATTGCAATCGGCGTACCGAGCTCCACTTCGACGGCAACATTGTCGCCCGGCATAACCATCTCAACGCCCTCGGCCAGCTTCACGCTGCCCGTAACGTCGGTCGTGCGGAAGTAAAATTGCGGCCGGTAATTGGTGAAGAACGGCGTATGACGGCCGCCTTCTTCCTTGCTCAGGACGTAGACTTCCGCCTTGAATTTCTTGTGCGGGGTGATCGTGCCCGGCTTCGCGATGACCTGACCGCGCTCGACATCTTCCTTCTTCACACCGCGCAGCAAGACCCCGACGTTGTCGCCGGCACGCGCTTCGTCGAGCAGCTTGCGAAACATTTCAATATCGGTGGCGGTCGTCTTCGCCGTTGGCTTGATCCCGACGATTTCGACTTCCTCCATTTTCTTAAGGATGCCACGCTCGACCCGACCGGTCGCGACCGTGCCGCGGCCTTCAATGTTGAAGACGTCTTCCACCGGCATGAGGAACGGCTGATCGATCGGCCGGTCCGGCACGGGGATGTAATCATCGACCGCTTTCACAAGCGCGAGGATCTGTGCTTCCTGTTCCGGATCGCCGTTCAGCGCCTTGAGCGCGCTGCCTTTGACGATTGGAATCTGGTCGCCCGGAAACTCGTATTGGGTCAGCAGGTCGCGCACTTCCATCTCGACGAGGTCGAGCAGCTCCGGATCATCGACCATGTCGACCTTGTTCAGGAAAACAACGATCGCCGGCACGCCCACCTGGCGCGCGAGCAGAATGTGTTCGCGGGTCTGCGGCATCGGGCCGTCGTTTGCCGCGACGACCAGGATGGCGCCGTCCATCTGTGCTGCGCCGGTGATCATGTTCTTGATGTAATCGGCATGGCCGGGGCAGTCCACGTGGGCATAATGGCGCTTGGCCGTAGAGTACTCGACGTGCGCGACCGCGATCGTGATCCCGCGTTCCCGTTCCTCGGG
>JBOHXL010000097.1:0-4689 GCA_050736975.1 Chthoniobacterales bacterium
ATCGCGAGGTGTCGCCTCCCGCCAGATCCCCGAGCGACGCTCCCACCAGCACTGAAATGGCGGACGTGACGGTGATGGCGGTATGCCGGGAACTGCAAAATAACCAAAAGACAAGACCGGAAAAGAGGCACGCGTAGAGCCCTGCCTGGGGCGGAAGGTTTGCCAGCGAGGCGTCAGCGAGCCCCGCGGGCATCAGGTAGGCGGCAAGCGTAACTCCTGCAATCAAATCCAAGCGCAGCCATTTACGCTGGTAACCACCCAGCCAGGTGGCGACGGGAAATATCTTATGCCACAGGCTGCCAACCGTTGATGGCGATTCAAAACCAGTTGATGCCAAATCCTCTTTCCTTGCGGGAATCTCCTCGTCCATACTCTCAAGTCACTTTAGCCGTGGCGCCTTTGTTTAATCAATCTATTGTCCTATCAGTTTCGCCGCGGTATACAACATCCCTAATGCGTATGCGAGCAGAACAAGGTATGGAGCAACCGCGCCACCCTTCGTCCTGAACTCACCGCCGGGGCCACCTCGCCTCGCTTTCAGCACAATCAGCACAGGAAGGATTCCGACGAACAAGCCGCCACCAAAAGTGCCTGCGATGTCGAGAATGTGCAGAAATGCTCCTGGATGAAGTAGAGCGATCACCAATGGCGGAACCACCACGAGTCCGGTCAAGGCTAGCCCGGGGATCAAATGACGTTTGCCGGCAGCGAGATCGCCATAGGAATCCTTCAAAGAAACCCCGAAACCGATGTAAGACGTCATCGTGGAAAAGGCGGCAAAAACGTTTCCAAGCAGAATGACGCTTCCGCCGATGACAAAGCCCAGGGGAATTGTGGCCGGCTGCCCGGCCGCGCGAGCGGTTGAAAGGGAATGTCCGCTTTTAGAGACGGCTGGAACCACGCCGAGCACGACCATTGACCAAAGCAAATAAAGAACACACGGCAGCGCAATGCCCAGCGATACCACGAGTCCAATGCGCTTCTTGTTTTCAAGATTAAAAACAATCGAAGGAATCACAGAATGCCCAAGGTAGGCAAATAGCACTACTCCGAATACATCAAGGACAGAACTCCAGGAGGAGCGGAGTAACAATGGCACCTGGATTTTCGGCATGGCCATCGCGATGAGTATCCCCAGCACGACTAACATGGCATACATGAGGTAGGTATTGACCTGGCTGACCAAAACTAGACCACGATGCAGAATCAACGAACCAACGATGAAGTAGATAAGGGTCCCGAGCCAGACTGGTATGGCGCCATGTGAAAACGTAGAAAAGATCTGACCTCCCGCCGCGAGATAACCGACAAGCGCTCCATAGATGTAAATTGAGATTCCCAGAAGCATCGCAATAAGACCCCATTTTCCCAGATACTTACTCGCCAGCGCGGGAAGATATAAAGGCTGTCGGTCAGCAAGGGCCGCCTCGGCAATGTAAAATCCCGAAAAGGCGGAAACTACCGCCAGAAGAACGATCATGGCAGCAAGCGGCAGGAAGCCGGCTTCTTCCGCCGCAATCGGCAAGGCAAGGATACCTGCCCCAACAATCGTGGAACTGAAAAGAAAGGTCGCCTTTAGGGTTGAGATAGAATTGCCCATGGATCGTGGATGATCAGTCTAGGATGAAGCACCGGCATTAATAATGGCCGGCAAGCCGGGGCTGAGGAATTGCCCGAACTGCCTCCAAGTGCTGGCAGTTTTCATGACGTCTTGACCGGCCATGACAAAACGAAGGCCCCGCCGATGCCGGAGATGAGCGAGGCGGCGAGGATGCCCACTTTCGCAATCTCCAGGGTTTCGGTCGCATCAAAGGCAAGGTTGGCGACGAAAAGTGACATCGTAAAACCGATTCCGCCAAGCATCCCGACGCCTAGAATTTGACGCCAGTTCGCGCCAGTCGGCAATGAGGCCACGCCGCCACGTGTACTGAGCCAGGAGAACGACACGATCCCGATGGGCTTGCCGAGCATGAGGCCGCAGATGATGCCGAGACTGATCGGGTGGAGCAGTGCGCTGGCGACGCCGCTGTCGAGCGCCACTCCGGCATTCGAGAGCGCGAAGATCGGCATGATGAAATGCTTGCTCCACGGCACGAGCGCGTGCTCGAAGCGCAGCATCGGCGATTCGACCCGCTCGCAATCCGAAACGAGCCGCTCGATGGCGTGGCCTTTCGCGGCGACCGCCTCGACCACTTCGCCCTCATCTTCCGCGCGACGGATTTCGTCGAGTGTATTTTCGCTGCGCGCGAGGAATGCCCGAACATCGATGCGCTGGCGCGCGGGAATCGTCAGCGCGAGTAACACGCCCGCGACCGTCGCGTGAATCCCCGACTGGAGAAACGCGAGCCACAGTCCGATGCCGAGCGCGGCATAAATCAACGGATGGCGCACGCCGATGCGGTTCATCGCGATCAACGCGATAAAGAATGCACCCGCGAACGCGAGACTCATCCACGAGATGTGCGCGGTGTAAAAGAACGCGATCACGAGGACCGCGCCGATGTCGTCGACGATGGCGAGCGCGGCGAGGAAGACCTTAAGCGGCGCGGGCACGCGGTCGCCAAGCAGCGCGAGTGCGCCAAGCGCGAACGCGATGTCGGTCGCCATTGGGATTCCCCAACCGGACAGGCCGGGGCCACTCCGATTGAATAACCAATAGATTGCAGCTGGGACCACCATTCCCCCAATTGCCGCTGCAATCGGTAAAGCTGCCTTTCGAAATGAAGCCAGTTCGCCATAGAGCACCTCGCGCTTGATCTCCAGGCCGACGAGAAGAAAGAAGACGGCCATCAATCCGTCGTTAATCCAGAAGTGCAGTTCCTCGGAAAGCTGCGCGCCGCCGAAACCAAACGTCACCTTGATGTGCCAGAGGTGAAAGTAGCTCGCGGCCCACGGCGAGTTCGCCCAAACCAGCGCGACGATCGTGCAGGCGATCAGCAGGATGCCGCCCGCGGCTTCGAGTCGCGTGAATGCCTGGATCGGCCGCATCAGCCGCTCGATCGGCGCGTCTTTGTCCGGAGAGGGCGCGCTCATCGCATGTCAACCACCGTTTGGATCGGCACGAACCACCACATCCATTGAGGCGAGCGCACGGAGCGCGCTAATCCGCGCTCGAATCGCCAGCGGCGAGAACGCCAGCACGTCGATCGGGTGCCAGAGCAAAACCCAGCCGATGATTTCGAAGCCGTACTCGAAGGTTTGGCGGGTCAGCGGGCGCAGTCCTTCGGTAAGGTCACTCGTAAAAATCGAAGCCAGCCCCAGACAGATCGCCAGAAGAATCACCGCAATGCCGGTCATTTGCCAGCCGCTGCGATAGGTGCCGCGCAATTCGCGACGCTCGCCTTCGATGCGCAATTCCATGACCCGTTGAAGGGCGCGGGCGGTCTGTTCGACCGATACGGAGGAGGTCTTTTCCGGTGGCAACAGGAGCACGAGCTTGCGGGCCTTTTGCCGCTGTTTGTCCATATGCAGCAGGCTAAGAAGATAATCGACCCCCGAAGTGCCGGACACTTCCGTCGGGCTGCGCGACCGTGGATCAACGCGCGGGGCGTTAAACAGGTGCGCAATGTCGTTCAGTGGGAGGGCGATTTCCTCGGCCTGGGCCGTGTCGTTAGGCCGCAAATCCGGATTCATGTTTGTTGCCTGGGCTGGAACCAAGCGAGTCAGTGAAGATGGATATGGAAAACGTCGTTTCGGGTATCAGTCTTTGAGCCATCCAACCTTGCCGGTATCCAGGTTATAGACTGCAGAAATGACGCGAACTTCCTTCGCGAGTTCACCGAGGCTGGCGTCGTTACGAATCTTGGCGGCCATGAGCCGAGCGTTCTCCGCAATCGTTAGGTCCATAACATTTCCTTTCTCGCCTTTGGCAGCCTTGACCGCGGGTTGGATGTCCCGAACCAAAGATTCCACATGGCCGGGAGCTGTATCACTGGCCAAGGCAGCCTGGACGGCGCCGCATCGCTCATGACCCAGGACGACGATGAGGCGAGTGCCAAGGTGCGCGACCGCGTATTCGATGCTGCCCAAGGCGTGGTCGTCGACAAGGTTACCCGCAGTGCGGATAACGAAAAGGTAGCCAATATTCTGGTCGAAGACAATTTCAGGGGCGGTGCGGGAGTCGGCGCAGGCCAGGATAACAGCAAAGGGGTGTTGAGCCTGCGCAGTTTCGACTCGTCTGGCGGTAGTGGGCTTGCTGGCGGAGACTTTGCTCGTGTCAAAGCGGGCATTGCCTTCTTTGAGTTTTGCGAGCGCCGCATCCGGGTCGAGGGAAGGGGCGGGATGGTCGGCAGCAAAGACAAATCCAGCGAGGCTGAATAGGGTGATCGATGTGATGAGCTTCAGTTTAGACATGGCATTCATTTTGGTTTTTTGTGTTTGTGACACTCGAAAGGTAGGGAGCGCGATACAATACGCGCAAGACTCAATTAGCCACCCAGGCACGAATCCCGCGCAGCCTGCGTTCTGCGGGCGAAAGGCCTTCGTATTCGCGCACCAGGCGAACTGCTTCTGCCGGCCGATCGGTGATGAGGTCATCCACGCCAAGGTCAATCATCCGCTCCATGGACTCCGTCTTGTTTACCGTCCAGACATGCACCTGGTGGCCCCGGCGATGTGCCGCCAGCACGAATGCACCCGTCGCCCGGCTCAAGGCCGCCCCGAGAAAATCCACTTTCAGCCGCGACGGCC
>JBOHXL010000098.1:0-35092 GCA_050736975.1 Chthoniobacterales bacterium
TTCCACGACATAATCGACCCACTCGAGGAAGGCGACCGGCGCGGAATCGGACTGGCGCGGGCCCAGCTTGACGATCCGGGTGTAACCGCCCTGGCGGTCCTTGAAGCCGGGGGCGATTTCCTTGAAGAGTTTGCCGACCGCGTCGCGCTGGCCGAGCTTGGCCACGGCCAGGCGCCGGGCGTGCAGCGTGCCGCTCTTGCCGAGGGTGACCATCTTTTCGGCCAGCGGCCGGGCCGCCTTGGCCTTGGCCAGGGTGGTCTTGACGCGCTTGTGCTTGATCAGGCTGGCGATGAGATTGGCCAGCATGGCGTCGCGATGCTGGGAGGTGCGGCCCAGCTTGCGGGTATGTTTCTGGTGACGCATGGCTACTCGGCCTTCCCGTTGGCGTCGGCCGCGGGCAGCTCGACGAGGCCGGGCTCGAGCTTCATGCCGAGGCCGAGGCCGAGATTTTGCAGCTTGTCCTTGATCTCGTTGAGCGACTTCTTGCCGAAGTTGCGGTACTTGAGCATCTCGGCTTCCGACTTCATGGCGAGCTGGCCCACTGTGGTGATGTTGGCGTTGTTCAGGCAGTTGGCCGCGCGCACGGAAAGCTCGATCTCGTTCACGCTCATGTTGAGCAGCTTCTTCAGCTTGACGTTTTCCTCGCTCACACCAGCCGGCGTTTCGTCGAACTCGATCACCTCTTCGTTGAAATTGACGAAGACATCGAGGTGGTGTCGCAGAATTGCGGAGGCCTGCAGGAGGGCGTCGTCCGGCGTGAGGCGGCCATCGGTCCAGACTTCGAGGATGAGCTTGTCGTAGTCCGTCCGCTGACCGACGCGAGTGTTTTCGACCGCGTATTTCACGCGGGTAACAGGCGAAAAAATGGAGTCGATCGGAATCAGGCCGATGGCCTGGTCGGGACGTTTGTTTTCGTCGCCGGTCGCAAAACCACGTCCAACGCGGACGTCGAGCTCGGCTTCAAACTTGTGCTTCTTATCGAGCGTGCAGACGATCTGTTTCGGGTTCAAAATCTCGTAACCCTGCACGAGTTGGATGTCGCCGGCGGTCACTTCGCCTTCCTTGTTCACGTTGAGCGACAGTTTGCGCGCTTCGTGATCGGAAGCCTTGAACTTGATCCGCTTGAGGTTGAGCACGATGTCGGTCACGTCCTCGACCACGCCGGGCAGCGTGCCGAATTCATGTTGGGCGCCGTTGATTTTTACCGCCGTGATGGCGGCGCCTTCGAGCGAGGAGAGCAGGACGCGGCGGAGAGAATTTCCGACCGTGTGCCCGTAGCCGGCCTCGAAGGGTTCGGCGACGAATTTTGCGTAGGTGTCAGTGGAGGACGCCTCATCCTTGATGAGGGTCTTTGGCATTTCAAAACGACCGTAACGAACTGGCATGGTGATTTAAGGGTGAAGGAAGAAGTATGAATTAAGAAAAACGGGGACGTGCCGGACGACACTTCATCCTTCTCAATTCTTCCTTCTTCCTTTCAAAAAAGCGCCGGGTTTCCCCTGGCGAGCGTGGTTTCGCGCCAAGCGACGGAAACCCAGGGACCAACGGCGCCACGTTTAAAAAACTCGCAGCGGAGCGTGGAATGAACACGATCCGGCGCAGTTTGCAAGTGCGACGCTCTAGCCGCTTTCCCGGGGAAAGCGCGGGCGTCGGTCTTACGCATTCCCGAGGCGCGAACAACCCCAGTCCACTCTGCCTGCAGGCCAGCGGCTACAAATCTTCCTCGACCGTATTGGGGAGTTCGTCGCGATCGTCGGGCTGACGAGGGAAATGCTCAGCCAGTAGATCGCCCGTTTGCTCGATCGCATGAATCACGGCGTCGGTGAAATTCTCCGCCTTGAAGTGTGCTTGCATCGCCTTGACCAACCGCTGCCAGAATTCGTCGCCGCAGCGCTCGTGAATGCCGATGTCGCCAATGACTGCGAACTTTTGCGAGCGCGGCGCGACGAAGATGAGCACCGCGTTCCGCTCCCGGGTAGCCGTCATGCCGAGTTTTTGAAACCGATGGCGCGCGGCCGCGACTGGATCGTCAATCTTCCCGTGTTGAACAAAGACCCGGATCTCGCCGGAAGTCCTTTTCTCCGCAGCAGCGATCGCGCTCACGATGCGCTGGTGCTCCAGCTTTTCGACGAATTCCTTCGTGCGCATAAGCCTACCAGCTGGAACCGGCGCCACCCCCGCCAAAACTGCCGCCGCCGCCGCTGAAACCGCTAAAGCCGCCGCCACCCCCGCCGCCTGACCATCCGCCGCCGCCGAAGCCGCCGATGAACGGACCGCCCCATCCGCTGAAACCGTAGCCGCGTCGCCGGGCCGAGCGGGTCATGACGATGATGAAGAAAAAGACGATGAGGAAGATGATGAGCCCAACAGGAAATCCGTGATCATTTTTTCCCTCCTCCTGGTGGGTTCGCCCCGTCCCTTTGTATTCGCCGCGCACCGCCTGCATCATGGCGGTGATGCCGGCCTGGAGGCCGCCCGCGTAATCGCCCTCTTTGAAGTGCGGTGCGATCACGTTGTGCGTTATGTCAAAACAGGTCGCATCCGGTAACGCGCCTTCCAGGCCGTAGCCGGTCTGGATAAACATCTGGTGGTTCTCGATGAAAACGAAAAGCACCGCGCCGTTGTTGTGCCCTTTCTGCCCGACGCCCCAGGTTTGCGCGATCCGCTGGGTATAATCCGCGACCGACGACTCGCTCTGCATCGTGTGGTAGATCGCAACCACGATCTGGGTCGAGGTTTCGCGCTCGAATTGCGCCAACTCCTCGTTCATTTTCAGCGCCGTCTGCTGGTCGACTACGCCGGCGTAGTCATTGAAATAACGATCCGGCTTGGACGGCATCGTTTCCGCCGCGAGCGCGCCGATTCCGAGCAGGAGGACGACGATCGTTAGGCAAAAGCTCTTCCGCGTGGTCGCATGCGAGAGGGAGTGCTCCCGGTCTCTCACCTTTCGGTTCATTCCAAGAGATTCCTCGACTCTAACCTTTCCTTGGGAACGACTAGGGCGTGGCCGCGGCGGCCGCGGTGGGCGCAATACTCGCGGACGGCGCTGCATTTCCAAAATTGAAGTTCACTGTCGGCGCCTTTTCCGCACCGGGTTGGGCATTAAAGAACGGCTTCTGCTGGAATCCGAGCATGGCGGCGAAGAGCACTGTCGGGAAACTGCGCACGGTCGTGTTGTAGGCCTGAACCGCCTGATTGAAATTGCCGCGCTCAACCGAAATCCGGTTCTCCGTTCCTTCGAGTTGAGCCTGCAACGTCTGAAAGTTCGCATTTGCTTTCAGCTCGGGGTAACGCTCCGCGACGACGAGCAAACGCGAGAGCGCGTTGCCCAGTTGGCCTTGCGCAGCCTGGAACTGTTCCAGTTGCTGTGCCGTCGCCGGGGCCTGGTTTGCGTTGATCTGCATCCGGCCAACACTCGCCCGCGCCTCCGTCACCGCGATCAGGGTCGACTTCTCGAAATTGGCCGCGCCCTGCACGGTATTCACGAGGTTGGGAATCAAGTCGGCGCGCCGCTGGTAAACGTTCTGCACCTGGGCCCAGGACTGGTTCACACTCTGGTCCAGTTTGACCAGGCTGTTGTACTTGCCCATGACCGCGATCGCAAGAAGGACGGCAATGAAAGCGACCACGAGCAGGATTCCGCCACAACCAAACGCAAATTTTTTCATCTCAAGGTTTCTGTTGCAGACTAACTTTGCCGGATCGTCCGGAATGTCACACGCTAAATCAAGCCAGCCTGGTCGCGAGAATCAGCGGTGACGGTGCCGGGACCTCCATCGTGCGCACCTCGCCGAAGCCGGCCTCGGTCAGCCATTGGGAAATTTCCGGGATGGTAAAAGTGTCGCCTTCCTCGGTGTTGACCAGCATGTTCACCGCGAAAAGCATGGCCAGCGGCGGACCGGAGCGGTCGTCATTGGCAAGGAACTCTGCGATCGCGATCGTCCCGCCCGGGGTGAGGGCGCGGAAGACTTTGCCTAACAATTCGCGGCTCCGCGCGCGGCCTTCGCTGTGCAAAATCTGGCCGAGCGTCGCCAGGTCGTAGCCGCTGCCGAAATCGACCGTGCCCAGATCGCCACCAACGAATTCATATTGGCGGGCGACGCCGAGCCGCTCTGTCATGCGTCGCGTTGCCGAGAGAACGCCCGGCCAATCGATCGCGGTGACGCGCACCTCTTTGGAATTTTGGGCGCACGGAATGCTCCAGACCCCGGAGCCAGCAGCAAGATCGAGCACGCGCTTCGCCTCCGGGAAAGCACCGGCCAGGGCCCGGGCCGAGGGATACCCGATCGGAAAAAGATCTTCCACGAAGGATTCGAAGAATTCGCTCCCGTCGCCTTCCTGATTGACCGCCATGGCCGGTTTTCCGCTTCGCACGATTTCCGTTAACCGGACCCATTTCGGAATCAAGGTGTCGCCATGTTGCATAAACCCGCCGATAAACCCGGGTTTTCCCCTAACGAGAAAGGTCGCGCTCTCCGGTGTCAGGGAATAGCGCTCGTTTTCGTCCTTGAAGAGAAGTTCGAGCGCGGTCAGTGCATTCATGATCGCACGCACGCCGCGCCGCGAAGCGCCGCTCTGCGCGCTTATTTCCGCGGCAGTTTTCGGTCCGCTCTCGAGCAGGTCGAAAATGCGGTTTTGGACCGCGGCGCTCAAGATCATGGGCGGCGCGTATCCCCACGCCATCTCGAGGAGACGGCGCGGCGTAACCGGCTCGGATTCAGGTGAGGTTGGATTCGACATGTTCGGCGGCTCGCTCAGGTTCGTCAGGCGCGGAGGCCGGCGCAGTCGGGACGGCTGCTTTGGGCAGTTCGCGCCGTTTAAGCTCCTCGGCATTCGGAAGTTCGTCGAGATTTCTCAAACCGAAATGATCGAGGAAAAATTGTGTCGTTTCGTAGAGCAAGGGCCGCCCGGGAACTTCGGCGCGGCCGGCGATCCTGACCAGGCCGCGTTCCATCAAGGTTTGGAGAACGCTTTCAATCGCCACCCCGCGGACGGCTTCGACATCAGCGCGCGTGATCGGCTGTCGATAGGCGATAATGGCGAGTGTTTCGAGCGCGGGCGGAGTGAGGCGGGCTGGCTTCGCGCTCGGGAAAAGCTGCCGGACCCAGCGCGCGTATTGCGGGTCGCTCGCCAGTTGCCAGCCCTCGGCTTTCTCGAGAAGTTGAAAGGCGCGTTCCTGCCCGAGGTAATCCAGTTTCAACTGCTCGAGCGCGGCCGCCACCTCCGCTTCGTTCGTTTTTGCAAACTCGTTAGGGGTGAGTTCATCCTCCGCGCCCGCGCCCTTGATGGCGGCGGCCAGCTCCCGCGGCGTGAGCGGCTTTTGCGCGCTGATTAGCAACGCTTCGATGACCTGCGGGAGATTCATGAAAGTGAATTAGGAAAGCAGCAAAGCAGGAAAAAGAAAATCGGAAGAAACCCTGCTCCACCATTATCCACCCGAATCTTCTCCTGCCTGGCAAGCCCGGCTTGGCGCTTGCGCGCTACGTTACGGTCTGTTTTCCCGATTGATCCCAATCACCTTCTCGATCGCCGCGGCGATTTCATCGGCCTGTCGGTCGATCTGCGTCTGCTCCCGGCCTTCAATCAAAAGGCGGATTTTCGGTTCGGTGCCCGAATAGCGAAGCAAGACGCGTCCCTGCCCGTTCAATTCTTCCTCCGCCGCGCGGACCAATTTTCCGATCGCCGGGAGGGACTCCAACGGTGGTTTTTCCTTCACCCGCAGGTTGCGCTGGGCTTGCGGATATTTCGTCAGGCATTTCTTTAGCTCGCTCAGCGGTTTTCCCGTCGCCTGCATGATGCGCAGGATTTGCAGCGCGCTGATGATGCCGTCGCCCGTGGTGGTGAAATCGCGAAAGATGATGTGACCGCTCTGCTCGCCGCCGAGATTCAAGTTTCGCTGCACCATTTCCTCGATCACATAGCGGTCGCCCACTTTCGTTCGGATCACTTTTCCACCATGCGCCGCAAGCGCCTGGTCGAGGCCAAAGTTGCTCATGACCGTCGCGACCAGGGTGTCTTGGGCGAGCTCGCCACGGGCCAGCAAATCGACCGAGGCGATGGCGAGAATCTCATCGCCATCCACGATCTCGCCCGTTTCGTCGCAAAGCAGAACGCGATCGGCATCGCCGTCGTTTGAAATCCCGACCATCGCTTCACTTTTTCTCACCAGCCGCTGGATCTCCTCCGGATAGGTGCTGCCGCAATTGGCATTGATGTTGGTCCCGTTCGGCTGGTTGTGCGCAGTCGTCACTTCCGCGCCCAGCTCGCGCAAAACGCAGGGAGTCGATTTGTAACCGGCGCCGTTTGCGACATCGACCGCGATGCGCATTTTCTCGAGCGACATTTTTCTCGGGAAACTGGCCTTGGCAAACTCGACGTAGCGACCCAGCGCGTCGTCGATCCGGGTCGCGCGGCCGATCTTTTTTGCGGTTGGCCGGACGGAGTCGATCTCCCCGGTGAAGACGAGCTGCTCGATTTTCCGTTCGATTTCATCATCGAGTTTGTAGCCGTCGTGCCGGAAAAATTTGATCCCGTTGTCCTCGTAGGAATTGTGCGACGCGGAAAGAACAATCCCGGCATCGGCCCGGAGCGAGCGCGTGATGTAAGCCACCCCGGGGGTCGGAAGCGGGCCGATCAAAAGGACATCCACGCCTAACGAAGTAATTCCGGCGACGATCGCGTTTTCCAGCATGTAGCCGGAGAGCCGCGTATCTTTCCCAAGAACGATTTTCGATCGCGAACCGGGCGGGTGTGCCTGCGGATTGAGCGAGTTGAAAACATGGGCCGCGGCCCGCCCAAGCTTGAGGGCCGTTTCCGCCGTGACCGGCTCGACATTTGCCACCCCGCGCACGCCGTCCGTTCCGAAGATCTTCTTCCCCTCCACCATTATCGTGGCTTGCCGCTCAATTGACTCCGGTCCTGATCGCTGAAAAAAACGCACTCATTATCGGGCCCGAGCAAAATGGCCCATTTCAGCGGAAATTTCTGCAGATCGAGGGTATGCAAAATCAACCCCGCCCAATCCTTGTATTCGCCTTTCAAAATATCTCGCAGCGTATTTCCGCTGCCGCTAATCGGGGTGAGATAAAGGCCGTTGATCGGGCCGCCCAGTTGCTCATAGTCGCTCAAGTCCGTGTAGGCCTTGATGGTTTCCGGCAGCCAGACGGCGCGGCGATCGGCATACCAGGCGATGGCCCAGGGCATGTCCGTCGCGATGATTTCGTTCGGCTTCATCCAATCATTGATCACGGCGAGGTAGGGCGGAGCGTAGGGCGGCCAGCGAACCGCAGGTTGAGACGGCCCGAGAAGCAGGTTGAAAATCATCGGCCATCCCGACAGGAGAAAAAGCAGGGCGAAAAAGGCGGTTCGCGCGAACCGGCTCCTGATTTCAAGCCGCCCCCACTGCACGAGCAGAAAAGCGAGGCCGAAGCAGGTCATGATTGGGACAAAGAGGAGATGGAGTTGATTCGCGGCCAGGCCTTGTTCCTCATCCAGTCCGTAAAGCGCCATACCCGCGACCGCGCCGAACCACATCGCCAGAATGAGCCAGCGAATAATGGCGCGCAGCGGGCTTCGGAAGGGATGGAGAAGCGAGGCGAAAAAGAAGAGCGCCACCACGCTCCAGCCGAAGTAGCGGAAAATTTGTCCGGCCTGGTCGGTCAGGTTGCCGATGAATTTATCCCAGAAGGCGCCAACGCTCATGGAATGAAAGTCGATCGCGAACTGGCGCATGTGCCCGGCTTCGCTCAGCCCGATGTGATCAAAAATGTCGTAAAACGCGACTCCAAACGGATTGCCACATACGAAATAATTTCGGACGAGCCACGGCAAATAGAGAATGAGAAATGGCGCCAGCAAGAGAATGAGCGTCCAGAGCCGCGGCCGAAAATAAATCACGCAAAAAATCAGGGCGGGGAGAAAAAGCCAAATCGTCAGGGCATGGGAAAGTGCGAGCAAGCCGAAGCCAAGCCCGGCCAGCCCGAGCCAGAGGCGAGGCGAGCGTTGCGCGATTTGCGCGTCAAAAGCGCGGACGAGAAAATAGATCGTCAGATTGAAAAGCAGGAGCAAGAGCATCTGGGGCAAACCGGAAAGGGCGTATTGCCAGAACGCGTCGCAGATCAAGACCAATGCGCAGGCGACCAGCGCGAGAGTCCGGTCGAAGAGACTGCGCGCGATGAAAAACAGCACCACGAGCGAAGTGAGAAAGAGCACGATCGACATCAGCGCGATCATTTTGTCCCCGGCATAAATCACCTGCTGCGGCGTCATTCTGAGATGCGATTTCACCGGCAGAAGCGCGATGGCATCGACCAGCGGCGGGAGGGGGGCATTGTAGGTGTCGATCCAGATTTTTTGCGCCACGTTTTTTCCCCGGCGCTGCAGCTGACCGGCGGCGAGCGGGCGGGCGAAGTTCGTCTGCCAGAGGTGACCGTGGAGCATGGCGCGGCCGATCTGTGCCTGGTCCATCCCTTGCGAGGCAGCGAGACCGCGGAACTCGTGCAGGAGGTAGATAAGTGAAAGCCCGGCGATCAATGCAACTGCCAGCAGGCGGCGCACCCAGACAGCGGCCCGCCCCGATTCGAGCGCGTGGACGGCGCCCTGCACGGCATCAGCGCTGCCTGGCATATTGGTGAAAATCCGCCGTAACGAAATAGAAGATGAGGCCGGGCTTTCCAATCCGAATGACGAAGCCCGAAAAGAATGTCATGGCACCCTCTCGCTCCTGCCTTCAGGCTTCTTGCTTCCGGCTTCGTCATCGTCCTCGGTCGCTTTCATTTCGTTGACCTTACGATGAAGGGTGCGTCGACTGATGCCGAGCTTTTTCGCGGCGGCAGTAATGTTTCCCTTTGTCGCCGCCAACGCCTGCGCGATGAGGCGCTTCTCGGTTGCGTGCAAGTCGAGCGGGCTCGCCGTTTCGTCGAACGAGTGAAGGCGCTTGCCCGCCGCGGGCGCTGCCTGCCGCACGGCTGCCGGCAGATCGCGCACCGTGACTTTCGCGCCAGTTGCCATTACGACGCCGTGCTCAATCGCGGTCCGGAGTTCGCGCACATTTCCCGGCCAATCGTAGGCCAGCAGCGTGTCCATCGTGTCGGTGGTGAGGTCGAGTAATGGTTTGTCATTTGCCTTGCAGAAGTGGCGCAAAAACGTTCGGACCAGGACCGGAATATCCTCCTTGCGCTCGCGCAATGGCGGCATCGTAATCTTGACCACGTTGAGGCGAAAATAGAGATCGTCGCGGAATTTCCCTTCGCTCACCAGCGTCTCGAGGTTCTTGTTCGTTGCGGCGATGACCCGCACGTCGGCGTGCAAAGTTTGCGACCCGCCGACGCGCTCAAAGGCGCGCTCTTCGCTCATCACGCGCAACAGTTTGATCTGCGTCGTGCTGTCGATCTCGCCGATCTCATCGAGAAAAATGGTGCCGCCATTCGCCTGCTCGAACCGTCCGATGCGGCGTTCGTGCGCGCCGGTAAAGGCGCCGCGTTCGTGGCCGAAAAGCTCGCTCTCGAGCAATTGCGGGGAGAGCGCCGCGCAATGCACGGTAACGAATTTCCCCTTATGCCGCCGGCTCAAATTGTGAATGGCGTGCGCGGCCAGCTCTTTGCCCGTGCCGCTCTCTCCTTCGATCAGGATGTTAGCCGAGGAAGGCGCGACCTGGCGAATGGTGTCGAGCACTTCGCGCAGGACGGCCGATTCGCCCAGAATATTTTCGAGCGCAAACCGCTCATCCACCTCCTGACGAAGAGCGCGATTTTCCTGCTCGAGACGGCGGCTGCTCAGGGCGCGCGCGATCAAGAGCTCGACCTTATCGAGATTGAGCGGCTTGGTCACAAAATCATAGGCGCCGCGCTTCATCGCCTCGACCGCGGCGTCGACCGAGCCATAGGCGGTCATCATGATGCAAACGGGCGGATGCGGCATTTTCAAGGCGCGCTCGATCAAGGTCAGGCCGTCCTCGCCGCCGAGCCGAAGATCGGTCAAAAGGACATCGATCTGATCGCGCTCCAGGACGTCGAGCGCCCCTGCGACGTCGGCCGCGACGTAAGTGTCATAGTTGTCGCCTAACAAACTCCGCAATCCGTCGCGGGTGTGCTTTTCGTCGTCAACGATCAGGATCGTGGGCTGCATGAGAAGAAAGGATCAAGGCGGAAGGATGAGGGATGAAAACTCACCGCCGATCTTTTGTTTTTCAGATCATGGTTACAATTGATGGCAATCAATTCAGCGACTTCGCAGCGCAAGGGTTTGATCCGGGACGATTTTATTGTGCCTGCATCTCCCAGTAACTCGAGCAGAGATCAATCTCGTCGAGTTCCTCTAAACCGCCTTCGAGTTTGTCGCGCATCTCTTTTCATTCTTCATCCTTCATCCTTTCCCTGTCCGGCAACATCCGGACGCGCCGATCCAGAATCGGCAACCGAATCGTCAGCGTCAGCCCCTTGCCTTCCGTGCTCTCAATCGCCAACTCGCCGCCGTGTTCACGCACGATTCGCCTAACAATGAGCAACCCCAGCCCGGATCCGCCGCTCTTGGTTGTAAAATAGGGCTCGAAAACGCGGCTCAGGTCTTCCGGCGAGATGCCGCCGCCCGTGTCGCTGAAACTGATTTTCACATGGGTGTCATCGCGATCGGTCCGAATGCGCAGAATGCCACGGCGCTTCATCGCTTCGAAGCTGTTCTTGATCGCATTGTAAAAGGCCTGCTTGAGCTGATCGCGATCGAGCTCAATCCGCGGCAGGTCGGAGCGCAGTTCCGTCTCGACCACGATGTCGCGGTCTTTGATCTCCGGCCGGAAGAAGCGGACTGCTTCTTCCACGATCGCGTTCACATCCTCGGGCTGAAGGTGGGGCTTCGACGGCCGGATGGCGCGGAGGAACTGGGTCACGATCGAGTCGAGCCGGTTGATCTCCGCGCGCGCGATGTCGATCGATTCCTGCAGCTCGCGCCTGTCCTCCTCCGCCCGCAGTTTTTTCACTTTTCTCTCCATCAATTGGAGGTGGATATGGAGAGAATTGAGCGGGTTGCCAATCTCGTGCGCCACGCCAGCCGCGAGCAGAGTGAGCGCCGACAAACGCTCGGACTCGATCGTCTGCTGGGTTGAGCGCCGGTCTTCCGTGATGTCACGCAGGATCATGGCGTGGCCGGCGGCTTCCGAGATCGATTCGTTAGGCGAATCCACCCGGCGTTCGATGATCAGCGGGACGACGTAGAAATTAATGAAGCGGTTCGCGGGATAGAAAATTTCCATGTCGCGACTGAGGGCGGAGTCGGATTGCGAAAGGGCTTTCCAATCGAGCCCGCGCACCTGTTCCCCAAGCGGTTTGCCAATCGCGTTCTCGCCATCGAGTCCGAAGATTTCGCAGGCGGCGTCGTTCAGATAGGTGATGCGTCCGTTGGAATCGGTTACGATAATCCCTTCCTGGATGGCGTTGAAAATCGTCTCGAGGAAGCCTTTCTCCTGGGCGAGGCGGAGGAGGTAATTCTGCACCTCCTCCGGGCCGATCCGGCCGAGGCGACCGATCAATTTTTCCAAAAAGCCGGGTTTCACGCGACGTAATTTCGGGTTGCTGGCGGAGGGTAGCGCAAGCTTCCAGCTTGCTGCCTAACGACAATCGCGCAAGCTGGAAGCTTGCGCTACCCTCCGGACCAGAACCGATATTACCTTTTCATCGATGACGCGCACCTTTCTCCTCTCGCCCGCCTACGCTGGCGGACGCCGCGCCCGGATGCTCCTGAGCGGGCGGGCGCAGTTCGATCTCGCTCGTCGCCTGCGCGCGACCGAGCCGGTGTCGTTAGGCGAAGTCTTCACTTTTCTCAGCGGTCTCTATTTTCGGGGTAAGCTCGCTTACGCCAATGCCTTCGCCCGGCCGGATCTCGCGCGCGTCCTCGTCATCACGCCAACCCGCGGACTCGTTCCCGCGGCCAATCCGGTCACGCTGGCCGAGCTGCGGGAATTTGCCGCGGTCGATATCGAGGAGGGCGATCCTCGTTACCGGAAACCGCTCGAGCGCGATCTTCGCAGTCTCGTTAGGCAGCTCAGTCCCGCCTGCGAAGTCGTCCTCCTCGGGAGCGTCGCGACAGGCAAATACGTCAGCATCCTGCTCGAAATCCTGCGCGAACGAATCCGGTTCCCGGCCGAATTCGTCGGGCGCGGCGACATGAGCCGGGGCGGGTTGCTCCTGCGTTGTGCGGTGGATCGGACCGAGCTCGCCTACATCCCAGTGCAGGGCGCAGTGCGAAAAGGTAAGCGCCCGCCAAAATTGCAGCCGCGGCGCTATGCCTATCCGCCTCTGAACACGGCGAAGGCCAATCGAGCGCGCTCCTGTAGGCTGCGCTGTGCCAGGCGCCCGGCAGCAACGCCGATCGCGGGCCCCGTCTCACGCTTCCGACAGGGAAATGTCCATCTCAGCATCAGCGCGCCCAGCTCGGCTCGGTAATTTTTCCGAGGCCGTCGAGGATCTTGTTCTTTCGGCCGCTCATCGTGTCGAGCATATAAAGCGCGCCGCCTTGCGAGAAGATCAGATGCCGCGAATCCGCGCCCCACACCGGGTCCTGCCCGGAGCTGAGGAGCCGTGTTCCGCCGCCTGCGAGATCGAGGACCGCGATCTGAAATTCGCCGCCACTCCGGACGTTAAACGCCACTTTCTTCCCATCTGGTGACCAATCCGGTTCCGTGCAAAAACCGTAACCGGTGGAAATGCGCTGTCCTTCTCCGCCCGAGGATAAAATCCGATAAAGTTGCGGACCGCCCGAGGCGTCAAAGGAGTAAATGATCTCGTTGCCATCGGGCGACCAGGTTGGTCCCGACTCGATTCCACGGGTATGAGTCAGGCGCCGCGCGCCGCCGCCGTTTGTGCTCACTGTGTAAAGCTCCGGGTTGCCATCCTTGCTGATCGTTAGGGCAAGGCGGTTGCCGTCGGGCGAAAAGGTCGCGCCGCTGTTGGTGCCGGGAAAATTCACGATCCGATCGCGCGCGCCCCTCGCGAGATCGACCAGATAAACATCCGCATAACCGCTTTGATAACCGGTATAGGCGAGGCGCCGGCCATCGGGACTGAGCGAAGGATGGACGCTGATCGTGTTGTCGTGCGTCAGTTGCCTGACATTGCTCCCGTCACACTCCGCCACGTAAACTTCCTTCTTGCCACTGCGCGTGGCGATGAAGGCGATCTTCGTCCCGGCGATGCCCCGGTGGCCGGTCAGCGTCTCGACGATATCGTTGGCAAATTGGTCCGCCTTCTCGCGTGCGCTTCCGCTGTAACTTTTCGCAAGCACCGTCCCGCCGCCGTGATCAACCACTTCGCCCTGCAAACTTCCGCCGGTCGCAGTCCCGCGCACGGTGAAGGAACTGCCCGCCTCGCCGAGCTTGAAGTAACCGGAGAGGGCGAGGTCATTTTGCAGCACCTTGGTTGTCGCCGGTCCTTCCCCGCCGGCGAGCGGCGGAACTGCGATATTGATCTGGTCGCCTTTGCTTACCGTGATCGTCGGCACGTCCTCGGCGGCGAACAACATTGCGCTCGTTAGGCACAAAAGCGGCGCCAGCGCGAGGGGCACGATGGGAAATTGGAAATTGGAAATTCGGGTTCGGCTCATTGTCCTGAAGTTAGTACGAAGTTGATGTTCACGTCATAATAATCGTCGCCCAGCCCCGAAGGCAACGGATCGACCTGCTTCACGCGCGCCGCCGCCGCGCTCACCGAATCGTCGACCACCGGGTTGCCGGACGATTTTACGATCGAGTAATCGGAAATCCGGCCACTTTTTTGGATGCGAATGCGCAGCGTCACGGAAAGGTCTGCGGAGTGGATGACGGAGGTCGGCTGGATCCATTCACTATGGAATCGGTCCTGCAGCATGCTTCCGTACCAACCGAACTCCGAGGCACCGCCTTCCCCGGAGCCCTTGCCACCGGCGCCACCACTCCCTTTTTTGGCTGATTTTTCCGACGACTCTTCTTTCCCTTCGCCATTTTTCTCCTTGGCGAAGGCGGCTTTCGCGATCGCCTTTTTCCGTTCGTTTTCCTTCTCCGTTTTTTCTTCTTCCTCGTTAGGCGTGGGTTTTGCCTTTGGTTTCGGTGTCGCCTTCTTTTTCGGCGTCGGAGACGGCTTCGGTTTGTGTTTTGGTGTCGGCTTCGGCGTGGGCCGCGGCGTCGGTTTAGGGGTTGGCTTCGGGGTTGGGGCTGGCGTGGGCGACGGGGTCGGTCTTGCAGTCGGCGTGGGAGGTGCTGAAATCGTTGGCGAAGGCACTTCTATTTCACTTTTTGCGGTCGGCATCACCTCCGGTGTCGGCTGTTCTTCAGTCGGTTCAGGCGTAGTCTCCGGCGCGGCTTCTGGAGTGGCAGCCGGCGTTTCCGCTCCCGCAGCCGCGCTCATCCCGGCACCGCCTTCCATCCAGACAACGTTTTTCGGCGGAGGCCGCGGCGAGCGGCTCCACCAAAGCAGGCCGAGCAAAACCGCCGCGTGGATCAACCCGACGATCGTGACGTTGCGCCAGAAACGCGCGTCGCGGGTCATCGTCCCGGTTGTTCTTCCTGCGTCGCGATGCCCACTTTGGTGATGTCAGCGCGCTGCAGCGCGTCCATCAGACTAACGAGTTTCTGCACCGGCAGGCTGCGATCGGCCCGGATGACTACTGCCACGCCTGGATCAGCCGTTTTCAAAGCCGCGAGTCTGCTCTCCAGCGCCGCCGGCCCGACCACTTCCTCATTCAGCCTGACGACTTCATTGCGGTCCATGGAAAGGATCTGGACCGCGGCCGGATTGATCGGCGCGTTTGTCGTGTTGCTCGAGGGAATGATAAGCGACTTGCTGTTCTCCATCAGCGGGGTCGTGATCATGAAAATGATCAGAAGAACGAAGGCGAGATCGAGCAACGGCGTGACGTTGATCTCCGAGAGCGTGGTGAACGATGTGCGACTGGAATAGCGACGCATCTCAGGTTCGATCTCGATTCAATCTTTTTTTCATCTCCGGAAATCGGAAACCCGGCCGCCGTGCTCGACGTATTTGTGCTCAAACTCGGAGGCGAGTTCGGCGGCGAAGTTGTCCATCTCCACGATCATCCCGCGGATGCTGGTGACGAGAAAGTTGTAGCCAAACATGGCCGGGATCGCGACGCAGAGCGCGGTTACGGTGGTGATGAGCGCGCCGGAAACACCCGGGGCCATGGCGGCGAGGTTGGCCGAGCCGGCCTCGGCTACGCCGGTAAAAGTGTCCATCACGCCCCAGACCGTGCCTAACAATCCGAGGAAGGGCGCACCGCTCACGGCGGTGGCGAGCAGGATCATTTGTGATTCGAGCTTGAGCGCGGTCTCTCCCACGGCGCGCTCCATCGCCGCGCTCACCGCGTGCATTTGTGCCGGCGTGATCTTGTCCGCGATCTCGAGCCGGGCCCGAAAGGTTTCGTCAATCTCGGCCGAGCCGAGGAGGTGAAAAGTCAGTTCCTCGCACCCAGCGCGGTAGACCTGAAAAACCGGCGAGCCCGGAAAACGCACACTGGATTCAAACAGGCGCAACGGCTGGCGATCCTGCCGAAACGCGGCCAGAAAGCGGTCGGTCTGTTTGCGCGCGAATTGGACCACGCGCAGCTTCGTCACCATCACCGACCAGCTGAAGATGGAGGCGATGGCAAGGAGCAGAAGCACCATCTTTCCCGCGATCGTGGCGTGCTCGAAGGAGAAAACGAGGCCACCTGCCGCCAGGAAGCCGGGGAAGATCAGATCCGTCATCCTGCGTTAGTAATAGCGGAAGTCGCCCGAAACGAAAGCAGCCAAAATGGCGGCGCAACCTGCAGGCGACACAAATTCCGCGCCTCCGACCGGAAGACAGCTACAACGCCGCGTGCCGATCGCGAATTTTCCCGACGATGATGAAGAGCAGCCCGATTGCGATGAGGAAGAACGAGAAGAACTGGCCGCGGGTGAAACCGGCAATCAGGGAAGCATCCGGTTCACGAAAATACTCCACCACGATCCGAAAGATCGCGTAACAGACAAAGAACAAACCGGTCAGCACACCGTCGGGCTGGCGAGTGCGCGTTCGCACCAGCCAGAGGATCACGAAAAGCACCACGCCTTCGAGCAAAGCCTCGTAAATCTGCGATGGGTGGCGCGGAGTGAGGATTGGGCGAATGGCCGCCCGCAGTGGCGGCGAGTGGTGCAGCGCGTTCAGAATCGCTTCCGGAGTCGTCAGGCTGGGATTGATTCGCTGGGCCGCGAGGACGGCGCGGTCGGCTTTAGTCGCGTTGCCCGGCTCGAGCAATTCCTTTGGAAAAAGCATCGCCCAAGGAACGGTCGTGACGCGACCGTAGAGTTCGCCGTTAATGAAGTTGGCGCAGCGCCCAAAGAATAAACCGATCGGCGCCACCACGACGAGATTATCGCCCAGATTGGTCCAGGAAATTTTGTGGCGCCAGGCGTACCAATAGGTGAAGACGATAAGCCCGATCATGCCGCCGTGGCTGGACATCCCGCCTTCCCAGACCCGCAGGATCGAGAGCGGATCGCGCAACATTTCCGGCCGATAGAAAAGAACGTAGCCGATCCGGCCGCCCAGCATGACGCCGAAGAGCGCCGCCCAGGTGATGAAGTCGCCCACCTGCTCGGGACGCAGTTGGGTGTAGCCGCGTTTTGCCAGGACGCGGAGCAGCCAATAGCCGCAGGCGAAGGCGAGGACGTAGGCCATCCCGTACCAGCGCGGCCCGAAGTCGCCCCAGATCCGGAAGATGAAGGGATCGAGATCGTGCAGGTAATACGCGAGCATCAGGCCGCGCGACTTTCCACGAGATCGAGGCGGGCGGCAACCGCCATCCCCTCGGTTGTGATCGAACCTGCGTCGGCTGGAAAATGGAAAGCGTCTATTGCATTTGCGGGCTCCCACGCCGCGCTCCGCCGACCCGGGATGACAAAACTTTCAAAGTTTCCCCTTTCCCCGGCGTCTCGCGACCTTGCGCGAGCACTTCGCGCAGAAACGGCGCCGTCCGGCTAAGGCGGTTTTTCGCCACCTGCTCCGGGGTTCCCGTAGCGACGATCTCGCCGCCTAACGAGCCCGCTTCCGGTCCAATATCGAGCACGTAATCGGCCTCCGCGATCACACTCAGGTTGTGCTCGATCACGATCACAGTGTTTCCGTCGTCGACCAAGCGGTGAATGACGTTGAGAAGCAACTCCACGTCCGCCATGTGGAGCCCAATGGTCGGTTCTTCGAGCAGATAGAGGGTCGACTTCGGCTGCCGCATCCGGCGCAGGCGTTCGTTTGTCGCGCGGCTCACGCCGCGGGTCAGTTTCGTCGCGAGCTTAAGCCGCTGCGCTTCGCCGCCGCTCAAGGTTGGGCTCGGCTGCCCGAGTTTCAGATAACCGAGCCCGGTCTCGACCAGGAGCGCAAGCGGGCGCGCGATCTTCGGATTGGCGGCGAAGAATTCCGCGGCCTGCGCGATCGTCATGTCCATGACGTCGCCGATGCTGCGATCGTGATAGAGGACTTCGAGGGTCTGCGCGTTGTAACGTTTCCCGCCGCAATCTTCGCACGGCACATAACTGTTGGGGAGAAAGCTCATCTCGAGCTTGATCACGCCCTGCCCACCGCACGTCTCGCAGCGGCCGCCCTCCGTGTTGAAAGAAAACCGGCTCGCGCTGTAGCCGCGCACCCGCGAGACCGGCAACTGGGCGAAGAGACTTCGAATCTCGTCGAAGACCTTGATGTAGGTCGCAGGCGTCGAGCGCGAGGTTTTGCCAATGGGCGATTGGTCGACTTCATAGATCGCCTCGATAAACTCCGCGCCAGAAATCCGGGGAGCGGCCGCCGCGGCGACCCGGAATACGGCGCCCTCGCCATCGCGAACTTTTCCTACGCGGAGGGTTTTCGGCGAGGTGCCGAAAACAGCGCGTGAGGCGCGTGTGCTCCCCAAAGCGTGCTGCACCGCCGGGAGGAGAACGGAGCGCATGAGGGTGGATTTGCCAGAACCGGAAATGCCGGTGATGACGGAGAGCCGGCCGATCGGGAATCGTGCCTCGATATCCTTCAAATTATTCGCGCGCGCGCCGCGGATTTCCAGCCACTGCTCCGCTTCGCCTAACGAGCGGCGCGATTTCCGAACCGGATGACACAGCGGAGTGCGCAGACAGCGGCCGGTCTGCGAATCTGGATTCTGCTCGATATCGCAGAGCGTTCCCTGCGCCACCAACTCGCCGCCATGGACTCCTGCGCCCGGTCCGAGATCGATGATGTGATCGGCCCGCCGCATCGTCTCTTCGTCGTGTTCGACGATAACAAGCGAATTTCCTTTCTCGCGCAACGCGGCGAGGGTCTCGAGCAGCCGCAGATTGTCGCGCGCGTGCAATCCGATCGTCGGCTCGTCGAGCACGTAGAGCACGCCGCGCAGGTTGGAGCCGAGTTGCGCCGCGAGACGAATCCGCTGCGATTCGCCGCCGCTCAGCGTTTTGGCCGAACGGCCCAGCGCGAGATAACCCAGCCCGACATTTTCCATGAAGCGCAGCCGCTGCTTGATCTCCGGCACGAGATCGGCCGCGATCACTTTCTGCGTGCCGCGAAAGCGCAGCCCGCCGATCAGGGCGCGGGCTTCAGTAGCGGAGCGCTCGTTGAAATTGTCAATCGTCAGACCTTGCACGCGCACGTGGCGCGCAATGGGATTGAGGCGCGCGCCGTGACACTCCGGACAGGGCCGGGCTTCCTGTTCCTCGATCGACTCGAATTGCTTCTCCGCGTCCAGCTCACACTCGAGCAGCGATTCGCCGCTCTCGGGAGCGCCGTGTTGCAGTGTTTCGTTCCAGATTTCGCCGAAGCCGTTGCACGTTTCGCACCAGCCGTGGGGCGAGTTGAAGGAAAAAAGCCGCGGATCGAGTTCTTCGAAGGCGCGACCGCAGTCGGAGCAGCTCATCTCGGTGCTCATCGTCGTCAGGCGATTTTTTCCATCGAGCAGGTGCGCCGTGCCGCGGCCGATTTCGAGCGCGCGTTGCACCAGGTTGCGCGCTTTCAGAATACGGCGCGCGTCGATCGTTCCGACCACGACATCGATCGTGTGTTCCTTGAAACGCTCGAGTTTGCGAAACTCCGCAATTGCAATTAACCGGCCGTCGACGAAAAGCGTGTCGAATCCCTGGCGTTCGGCCCAACGCGCGACTTCGGTGTGGAAGCCTTTGCGTGCCTTGACCAGCGGAGCGAGGACGGTGAGCGGAGCGCCGCGTGCCGCCGTCTCCACCTGCCTAACGATGGCAGCGAGGCTTTGCTTTTCCACTGGCAGATCGCAATCGGGGCAAAATTGTGTGCCAGTCTTGGCGAAAAGAAGTCGAAGAAAATGATAGACCTCGGTCACGGTCGCGACGGTCGACTTGCCGCCGCCGCGGGTGACGCGCTGCTCGATCGCGACCGTCGGCGGGAGACCTTCGATCAGGTCGACATCGGGTTTTTCCAACTGCTCGACGAACTGCCGCGCATAGGGCGACATGCTGTCGAGGAAACGGCGCTGCCCTTCCGCGAAAAGGAGATCGAAGGCGACGGTTGATTTGCCCGAGCCGCTCAGGCCGGTGATGACGACCATTTGGTCACGCGGGATGGCGAGCGACAGGTTTTTGAGATTATGCTCACGCGCGCCGTGGATGGCGATGGAGGGCTTGGGGAGCGCACACGACTCGCGTGCGCCGTTGGAAAGCCCGGCCTCGCCCGCTTCGCGAGCTGCTTCAGGGGGCGACTCGCCGAACGGTTCTTCGGCGGCGCGAAGAAGCGGTTCGTCGTCTTCTGGGAAGGCGTAGCGCTGAGAGGTTTTCGGCGAGGCGCCGAAAACAGCACGCGAGGCGCGTGCTCTCCCCAGCAGCTCGCGCAGGTAGCGGCCAGTGTGGGACGCGGCTACTTTCGCCACGTCCTCCGGCCTCCCAGCGGCAATCAATTGCCCGCCTTCGTCGCCGCCTTCCGGGCCGAGGTCGATGATCCAGTCGGCGCACTTGATGACCTCGAGATTGTGCTCGATCACGACAATCGAATTCCCCGCTTCAACCAAGCGCTGGAATAGCCTAACGAGAAGCGCAACATCGTCGAAGTGCAGCCCGGTCGTCGGCTCGTCGAAGATGAACAAGTCTCCGTTTGCCCCCTTGCGGTCTCCGGTTTCACCCAAATGCCGGACGAGCTTCAAACGTTGTGATTCGCCCCCGGAAAGCGTGTTGAGCGGCTGCCCGAGTCGCAAGTAGCCGAGGCCGACTTCCTCCAGGACCGCGAGCGGCGCGGCGAGCGTGTCGCTCTCGTTCAGCTTGCGGAAAAACTGCACCGCCTCGCTCACGGTCAGTTCGAGCAGGTCGTGGATCGAGTGCTCGTGCAACTTCACCTTCAAGACATGCGGTTGAAAACGCCGGCCCTCGCATTCCGCACAACGCACATAGAGGTCGCTCAGGAATTGCATTTCGATTTTCTCGAAACCGGTGCCGCCGCAGCGTTCGCAGCGGCCGCCGCCGGAGTTGAAGGAGAACGCGCTCGCCGTCAGGCCTTGGGCCATTGATTCAGGCAGCCCGGCGAAAAGCTCGCGTACCCGGTCGTAAATCCCGAGGTAAAGGATCGGCGTCGAGCGCGGCGTACGGGAAAGCGGCGCCTGATCGACCATCACGATCTCGCTCACGCGATGCGCCCCGCTGACGCTCTTGCAGGCGCCGGCTTCCTCACTTCCCGTCCCACGCGCACGGAGAAGATTTTGGTAAAGCACTTCGTGAATGAGAGTCGATTTGCCCGAGCCGGAGACGCCAGTGACGCAGGTGAAAACGCCTAATGGAATCTCGACATCGAGGTTCCTGAGGTTGTGTTCGCTGGCGCCTTTGATTTTGAGCGCGTGGGACGAAGCGAGGCGAGCTTTCGGAATCGGAATCGATTTCTTTCCGGCGAGATAGTCGCGGGTGAGGGACGGGGGAGCGCACGCGACCCGGGTGCTCTGACCGGCGACTGGCCGATCAGCCTCCGCGCGCAAGGGAGGTCGCGGCGACTCGCTGCGACCGCCACGCGAGGTGCCTGCGCTCCCCAGAAAGTCTGCCAGCTCGCCGTGGTAGACCAACTCGCCGCCCTTCTCGCCGCGGCCGGGCCCGATGTCGAGCAGATGATCGGCGGCGCGAATGATTGCTTCCTCGTGCTCGACGACGAGGAGGGTGTTGCCCTTGTCCCGCAGGTTGTGCATCACCCGGACGAGGCGCCCGACATCGCGCGGATGGAGGCCGACGCTCGGCTCGTCCATGACGAAAAGCGTGTTGACGAGCGATGCGCCGAGGCAGGTCGTGAGGTTGACGCGCTGGACTTCGCCGCCGCTCAAGGTCCGGGTGGAACGATCGAGCGTGAGATAACCGACCCCGACCTCGCAGAGATACCCAAGACGAGTGCCAATTTCGGCCCGCAGCATTTCCGCCGCTGGGTCGTTAGGCGAAAGCGCCAGACGGGCGAGAAAATCGCGCGCCTCGGAAATTGGGAGACCGGCAAACTCCGGCAGGGTAAAGGCGATTCCGTCCTGCCTGACGAGTCGGTAATTGAGCGTCTCCGATTGAAAGCGTCCGCCCTGACAACTGGGGCAGGCGGTATAAGCGCGGTAGCGGCTGAGCAAAACGCGCACATGCATTTTGTAGGTCTTGCTCTCGAGCCATTTGAAGAAGCCGCGGACACCATACCAGCGGTCGTTCTCGTAATCGTCCTCGGTGAATTCGCCCGCGCCTTTTTCACCGTTGATGACGAAATCCTGGTCGTGCTTCGGCAGTTCCTCGAAGGGAAGATGGACGTCGATTTCCTCCCGGGCGCAGGCGCGAAGGAGATCCTTTTGTGACTCGCCCATCTCTTCGCCGCGGAAAACACGCACTGCACCCTGCGCGATGGAAAGGGCGCGATCGGGAATGGCGCGGTTGAGATCGATCGCGATGGTGCGGCCGAAGCCGCGGCACTCCGGACACGCGCCCAGCGGATTGTTGAAACTGAAAAGCCCGGGTGTGGGTGGGCGGATGTCGAGGTCGCAATGCGCGCAATGCCAACCGGTGGAAAAGGGATGTTCCTTTTTCGTTTCGAGATCGATGACATTGATCTTGTCCTTCCCGAAGCGAAGCGCGGTCTCGATCGATTCAACGAGGCGAGCGCGGTTTTCCTGCGCAATCGTGATGCGATCTTGGATCACCTGAACGCGCGCGCCGAGCTGCAGGTTTTTGGCGCTGCTATCCGCCCTAACGACTTCGCCGTTCAGCCAGATGCGGAGATAACCTTGCTGCTGGAGAAAGTTGAAAAATTCGTGCGGCTCCGTCTTGGGCGGGACAGCGACCCAAAAGGTAATCAGGACAGCTTGGTCGCGGCATTGCTCCAGAACCTGATCCGCGATCGACTTCGCGATTTCGGGCCGGATCTCGCGCCCGCAGCTCGGGCAAAAAGCGCGCGCCACCCGCGGCAGGAGCAGTTTCAGGTAGTCGTTGATCTCGGTCATTGTCCCGACGGTCGAGCGCGAGCTTTTCACCGGGTTCGATTGCTCGATCGCGATCGCGGGTGGAATCCCGCGGATCTCGTCCACCCGTGGCTTGTCCATGCGCTCAAGGAATTGCCGCGTGTAGGGGCTGAAGGTTTCGACGTAACGGCGCTGGCCTTCGGCGTAAATGGTCTCGAAGGCGAGGCTCGATTTGCCGCTCCCGCTCGGTCCGGTCACGACGGTCAACCGGCCCAGCGGCAGGTTGAGATCGAAGCCCTTGAGATTGTTCTGCCGGGCTCCCCGGATCTCGATGCATCCACGCCCCAAGGGGGCATTGACGCCGTTATTTTTGCCGTTGGTGGAAGCCACCGACGACAATCGTTTCGGCGGATTGAAAGCGCAAACCCGGAGGGCGGTATTTTGCCTAACGAGGAGCGCGGTGAACGATTTTTTCCAACTCGCGCTCGAGGGCGCGGCGCGCCTTGGCGTCGTCTTCAAATCCCCAGACGGCGAGCTCGAGCATGCGCGCGCCAATCTCGCGTTTGCCCTCCCAGGCGGCGCGCAGCCGGCCGCGCACCGTCCAATCTTCCGCCGCGGCGGCATCGCTCTCGTAGGCAGAGCGGCCGTCCCAGTAGCAATAGGCAATGTGCAGTGGGCGCTGCCCTTCCTTGAAGCGATAAAAACGGATCGGCAGATTCACCCGATTAATCCTGAGGACCCGCACGTCGCTCTCCTCCGCCAGCGTGCGGCCACTGGCCGGCAGACAGATATCCGGACGATGATTCTTCACGAAAAGCGCCGCCGTTCGGCCGGGAAGCCAGCGGAAGGAGAAAAGAAACCAGGGCCGATTCTCGGCCGAACGCCAACTGGCGGCGCCGCCCTCGTTGTAACGCAGCAGTCCTTCCGCGGCCGCAGGGATGGTCTCCTGGCGAAAATCGAGTTCCTTGGTCGGCCAGGTCACATTCCAGGGAGTGCTTTGTGTGGCCTGACTACCCTCCGGAGCATACCAGGCGCCTACGACAATTTCGATGAGAGCAATCCAAAGGATGAGAGCGAATGACAAGCCAACGGGCAAAGCGGGTGCCGCCGCTGCGATCGGCACCGGTTTCGGCGGGAGAAGACGACGCGAGGATTCGCGCGGTTTCAACCAGATGCTCAGACCCCAGAGCGCAAACAGGCAAAAAACAAGAATGGTGTAGCCCGCGGGATCGTGCCAGCGATGGATCGCCGCGATCCCGGAGTTAGCCGCCACTTCGCAGAGCAAAAAAGTGCGTCCGATGTTGCAGACGAACGCCACCAGCGCGCCCGCCACGACAAGCAAGACCCGCCGTCCAATCTTCATCCGGTAAAATTCCCCGAGAAAAAGTGCGATCATGAAGGTCGCCTGAAGCGAGCGCACCCCAGTACAGGCGTCGTCGATCCCGACTGGGCCGGTGCTCAGTTCGATGACGTTGCCGTGCTGCACCGCAAGGGTGCCGGCCAGATTCAAGAGCTGAATGGTGATCGCGGTATCGGCGCGCATGAGCGATTGCACCACCAGTTGCTCGAGCTGAACCGGCCAGGGCACCGCAACGAGGAAAAACAAAACCGGGAAGGCGAAGTGCCGCAGCCACGGATCTCCCCCCGCGAGATAGATCGCGCAAAGTGTAATCGCAACCACCACCAGCGCCATCGTCCAGCTAAGCAGCCGCCAGTCTGGGTTGGCAACCGCGATGAAGCGCGTCGGCAGAAAAATCGCCGCGGCGAGGAAGGCGATACCGATCGTTAGGCCTGAATGCCGGGGCGACGCAGCCGGCGGCCGGCGGAGCCAGCGTTGATAGAACAACCAGCCGACCAATAACGGCACCGTCCAGCCATAGCCGTATTGCGGATTGATCGACCACTCGCTCTGGAGCTGGTGAATAATTTCCAACCAGAGAAGCAGAAAAGCGATGGTGGCGAGCGCGAGTGGCCAGCGGAAAGCCATGCCCATGCCGGGAGGGTGCGCCTCGTGCGCCGGCGCTCCCGCGATGGAATAGGACATGCTGATTTCTTAGCAGTTTGTGCGCCCTGACGCTACCGCGCGCTCGGATCGCTTTGGCCTGACGAATGTCCCTTTCCTCTCCACCTCACGCATCCATTCGGCCGGTTGCGGTTCGAGCGTTGGGCAAACCCCGGTTGACCCTCAGCTTCGGTGTTTGCCTGCTCCTCGCCATCGTTTGGAGTAGCCACCGCCTTTATCAGCACTGGGAAGAACGGAGCCTGATGCGACAGGCCCACCTCGCCTGCGACCGGAATGCTTTGCGCTGGGCGGCCATGGCGACAGAACGCGCTTTCGCGGTCGATTCCTCCAGCCTCGACGCCTGCCGGACGCTGGCGGCGATCAACGAACGGCAAAAAAATCTCAAGGCGCTCGACTGGCGCCGGCGCGCGCTGGCGCTTCAGCCCGATTCGTTAGGCGATCGGCTCGCCCTCGCGGAAAGCGCCCTCTCCTTTGGGGAGCCGGCCGTCGCTGCGGAAATGCTCCGGCAGGTCCCGGCCGCACAACAGAACGATGCGCGCTTTCAATTGGCCGCCGCGCATTTCGCCCTCGTGAAAAATGATTTCGCGGCGGCAGAGAAACATTTTCGTGCTGCCGTGCAGCTTGCACCTAACGATTCGGGAAAGCAGCTCGAGCTGGCGGAATTCCAACTTCGCTCGGACGACGGCGCGAAACGCAGAGAAGGCCGTCGGATCGCGGAATCATTGCAGAGCGATCCGAAATTTCGTCTCGCTGCGCTCCATGTTTTGCTCAATGACGCGATCCGCCGAGGTCAGGAGGCGGCCAGCCTCGACCTCATCCATGAACTCGCCACGCTGCCGGAGGCACCGTTCGCGGGTCGGCTGCCCGCACTCGACCTTCTCCATCGCCTGAATGATCCCGACCTGCGCGGCGCGTTAGCCCGCCTCGAAACCGAGGCGATTCCATCTGCCGAAAAGGCGGTCGCCTTGATCAACTGGATGAGCAGCCACGGCCAGCCCAAGTTCGCGATTGACTAGAGCAAAAACTTGCCGCCGGAAATGTTGAAGACCGTTCCGCTTCGCTTCGCGCTCGCAAACGCGCACTTGCAGACAAACGACTTCGGCGCCCTGCAACAGATGTTGCAGGGCGGTTCCTGGGGCCGCGCGGAATCGCTCCGATTCGCCCTCCAAGCGAAGGTCGCGCGTGAAACGGGCGATGACGCGAGCTTTGAGAAAAATTGGATCGAGGCGGTGGCGCAGACGAAGAACGATCCCGAGCGGCTCAACCTGCTTCAGATGGCCGCGTTCCAGTGGAACTGGACGGGGAAGGCAATGGCGGTGCTCTGGATGTTGTCGGGAATGCCCGAGGCGCAGCGGGATGCGCTGCAATCGCTTTATCGCCACTACGCCGCGGACCGCGATACCAGGGGACTCTATCGCACGCTTTCCCGGTTGGTCGCGGTGATGCCGGAGGATCCGGCCGTGCGCAACAACTTCGCGCAAATCGCGCTTCTGCTAAAGACTGAGATTCCTCGCGCACAAGAGATCTCGCGGGCGCTGTACGAAAATCACCCGCAAGACGCCACCGTCGCCTCGACCTATGCCTTCGCGCTTTTTGAATCGGGCAATAGGAAAGGTGCGCTCAAAATCATGAAACGTCTTACCCCCGGGCAACTGCGCGAGCCTTCCGTTGCAGCGTATTACGGCATCCTGCTCTCATGTCATGGTCAGGCCGACGAAGCTGAGTATTATCTCGACCTGGGAAAAAAGGCGCCGCTCCTGCCCGAAGAAGAAGACCTCGTGGCGCGCGCGAAAGCCTCGCTCGCGCGTAGGTAGCGCGAATCAAACCGGGGTGGCGGAAAGTCGGCGCAGTTGGCGCACGATGCGCGGAATGATCTCGAGCACTTTGTCCAGCTCAGCCCCGGTATTGAAGCGGCCGAAGGAAAAACGCAGGCTGCTGCGAGCCCGTTCGTTCGAGAAATGCATCGCGCGCAGGACGTGAGATGGCTCCACCGCGCCCGTCGTGCAGGAAGAGCCTAACGAACAGCAAACACCTTCCTGATCGAGCTTGAGAAGAATGGCCTGCGCGTCGACCCCGGCAAAAGCAAGGTTCGAGGTGTTGGGCAGCCGCGCGGCCGGGTCGCCGTTTACCATCACGTCTTCGAGCTGCGCAAGAATGGTTGATTCAAAACGATCGCGCAAAGCGCGAACGCGCGAGTTCTCCTCCTCGAGGGTCGCGACCGCCAGGTCGGCTGCTTTCCCGAGCCCGACGATCGAAGCGACATTGTCTGTGCCGGCGCGACGGCCCCCTTCCTGCGGTCCGCCGACGATGAGCGGTTGGAAGCGCGCCCTCCGATTGGCGTAGAGCGCACCGACGCCTTTTGGTGCATGCAATTTGTGCCCGGAAAGAGAGAGAAAATGAACCGGCAGGCTGGCCAGATCGATCGGCATTTTGCCTACTGCCTGGACCGCGTCGGTGTGAAAGAAGACACCCTTGGCCCGACAGATCTCCGCAATCTGTTTGAGCGGATAGACAACGCCGGTTTCGTTGTTCGCCCACATTACTGAGACAACGGCGGTGTCAGGCCGAATGGCGTTTTCCAATTCGTCGAGATCGAGATGCCCTTGTTCGTCCACCGGGACGATCGTCACCTGGCAGCCGCGCCGGACGACTGCTTCGCAATAATTGAGGACAGCGTTGTGCTCGACGGAAGTGGTAACGACATGGCGGCGCTCGGGAGACATCTGGAGCGCGGAATGGAGCGCGGTGTTGTCCGATTCCGTCCCGCCGCTGGTAAAAACGACTTCGTTAGGCTGGCAGCCGAGCAAGGCCGCGACCCGCGCGTGCGCGAGATCGGTCGCTGCTTTGACCTGCGCGCCGAAACGATGCGAGCCCGATGGATTGCCGTATTGGGTGGTCAGGAACGGCATCATTTCCTCGAGCACCTCGGGATCGAGCCGGGTGCTGGAGTTGTTATCGAGATAGATGATTTCGGGATCAGACGGCATGGTGAAAATCTGGTTGTCCGGCGCGACCTTCGTTACTCCTCCGGGCGCGGTTTGTTCCCTGGATGTTGCGCTTCATGATGGGTCCAGCGGAAGTATAAATTTCTCAGGTAAATCGGCAATGGCAGGGCGGTTTGCAAAATGCCGACCGAATCATGGCGATAAATTGCGAAATAACTCAGAGTCAAAATCGACCCAAGCGCGCTGCATTCCCAAAAGCCAAAAGGAATCACACTCTTCCGGGCGCGCTCCGAAGCGATCCATTGAATGAGAAAACGCAAACCGAAAATGAGGCTGCCGATGAGGCCGACGATTTTCCACGGCGTCAGGGTGATGTTGAGGAACTTGACCGCGGCGAGCATTTCAAAAGCATCCATAAGGAAACGACGGTCAGTTAGAATTCGCTGCCGGGACAGCATTTTTTCGTTGCTTTGGCTGTGACCCGGCCTGGCAGAAAATCGAAACGCGGCCTTCCCATCCGACGACGCTCCCGGTTCAGCGGGAAGAGCGGCCAAGCCTCGGCACACCTGCACACCAGCGAGTGTGGCTTGACCAGGGACCAGACCCGACGGCCTTCGAGATGGCGCCAATCAGGTTAGATTGTATTGACTCTAGTCGTCCGAAAAGGCTAGAATCGCCCTCAATTTCCGATATGAAAAATCACCTCATCATTGCCGCACTCGGCACGGTATGTGTCGCCACGATCGCAACATCACCGGCACAAGACTGGAATGGCTATCTTTTCGACAACGGACATTCATCCAATAATAAGTTGGCGACGGCGATCACGCCGAGCAACGTTTCTACCTTGGTGGCAGCCTGGAGCTTTGCCGACCCCCAACCAACCATGCAGGGTCAGCCCAGTGCGAGCTTGTATTCCACTCCGACTGTTCTTAACGGCGTTGTTTACATCGGCTCGAACACAGGAATGTTTTATGCCCTCGACGAAGCGACAGGGGCAATGCTATGGCAGCAGTTGCTCGGATTCACGAGCCCGACAACCTGTGTGAACGGGCATGGCGTCACTTCGACGGCCACGGTCGCGACCGACCCTGTTTCAGGAACCCTCACCGTCTATGTGGGAGGAGGCGATGGCTATCTCTACGCTCTAGACGCTGCGACCGGTGCTATCGTGTTCCGACAGTTCGTGTGCGACGTCGGACCGCCCAAAAACACTGGTTTCATCTGGGCCTCGCCAACAATCTTAAACGGCACGATTTATCTTGGATTCGCCTCGCAATGCGATCATCCCCTGGTTCGGAGTGCGATAAGCTCTTTCGACCAGCACACCGGCGCGTTGCGAAGAACGTTCTGGACACTTCCCCTCGGTTCAACGGGAGCGGGCGTCTGGTCGACCGCTGCCACGGACGGAAAGTCCATCTGGTTCGCAGATGGTAATTCCCATATCACCAGCGGCGGCTATGCCTACGCGATCGTAAAGTTAAAGGCCCAGAATCTGCAGTTCCTCACAGATTGGGTGGCCCCTGTTGACGGTGATCTCGATTGGGGCTCTTCGCCCACGTTGTTCCAAGCCACCGTGAACAACGTGAAGACACAGATGATTGGTGCGAATGAAAAGAGCGGAGTTTTTTATGCGTTTGACGCGACTCACCTGGAAAATGGTCCGGTCTGGTCCTATCCGGTCGGCGTTACAGAAGGCTTTGACGTCGGCGCATGCCTCGCCGCGCCAATCTGGGATTCCACGAACAGAAGGCTGTATGTCGCCGGCAATCAGACGACGATCCAATCTCAGGTCTTCGCCGGCTCGGTCCGCGCCTTCAACCCCGCAGATGGCACTATTATTTGGGAAGCTGGTTTGACGGGCGGACCAGTGATGGGAAGCCCCACCCTGGATGGCGCAGGTGTGCTCGCTGCGGGAACCTACAACATCCAGGATATCACCCAAAATGCTGTCTATCTCCTCGATAGCTCGAATGGGAATATTCTCACAACCATACCGGAACGGAACGCCATCGTCTTCGCCCAGCCAGTCTTCGCTTGCAATTATCTCTTCGTCGCAACCGCTGCCGCCTCGTCCGGCGATATTCCCACTTCAGCTACGCTGACGGCGTTCATTCCATCCGCGCTCAAGCCGTTGAAGAAATAGGCCGGTGCCTTGCCGTTCGGCGTTATGAGGTGGCTGCTAACTGAGAAGCCGTCGGCTTGAGCGATTGACCCGGCGCACATCGGAATTCGACGGGTGTGGAACCCCCGTGTCTGCGATTGGGGGTCGCCGGGGAACCGTCCCGGGCGATGAGGTGGTGTGCCGGCTGTTCAAGCCCGTAAACCTCGGTAGACTGACGGGCATGGATTCCATCTGGGACCAGGCTAATTCGCACCTGCGCGATCTCTCGCTCTATGAACCGGGCAAACCCATCGAAGAAACGGCGCGCGAATGCGGTCTGCTTCCCGACCAGATTGTCAAGCTCGCCTCGAACGAGAATCCGCTCGGGCCGTCGCCAAGAGTGCAGGCGGCGATGCGGGAAGCGCTGGCGGGCGCGAATTTTTATCCGGATGGCGGCGGGTTTTACATTCGGGCCGCGCTCGCGAAGAAGCTGGGTCTCGCTCCGGAGTGCGTCATCTTCGGCAACGGTTCGAACGAAATCATCGAGTTCATCGGGCACGCTTTCCTGTGCCCAGGCGCGGAGATGGTGACCTCGGAGAACGCCTTCATCGCCTACCGTCTGGTGGCCTCGCTTTTCGCCGCCAAGACCGTTGCCGTTCCGGATCGCGATTACCGCTTTGACCTCGAGGCCATGGGGCGAGCGGTGACGCCGCGCACCCGCGTCATCTTCATCGCAAATCCAAACAATCCCACTGGCACACTTGTTGGGCAGGAGGCGATCGATCGTTTCATAGCGGACGTGCCTAACGACATCGTGGTGGTCTTCGACGAGGCCTATTTCGAGTACCTGGATGATCCACCCGACACGCTGAAATTCGTCCGGCAGGAACGCAACGTGGTTGTCCTGCGCACCTTTTCCAAGATTCACGCGCTGGCCAACCTCCGGCTAGGCTACGGCATTGCGCGGTCGGAATTGATCCAGGTCCTGCAAAAAACGCGTGAACCTTTTAATACCAATGGTCTCGCCCAGGCCGGCGCGGTCGCCGCCCTGGCGGACGAAGCGCATCAGGCTGAAACCAAACGCATGACGGATGAAGGCCGAAAATATCTGGAGGCAGAGTGCGCCGCGCTCGGTCTCGCTTTTGTTCCGAGCGTGGCGAATTTCGTTCTCGTGCAGGTGGGCGATGGCAAGGCGGTTTTCAAGGCGCTTCTGCGCAAGGGTGTCATCGTGCGCGCGCTGAGCGGCTATAACCTGCCGGAATGGGTCCGTATTTCCATCGGCACCATGGAACAAAATCGCCAATGCATCGCTGCCCTCCGCGAGGTGCTGCAGTCGTAGCGCCGGAAGATGATCGCGCCGTCGAATGAGACGATCGTCGCCGTCTCGACTCCGCGCGGTGAAGGCGCCATTGCACTCGTTAGGCTTTCCGGCCCGAAGGCGGTCGCGATCGCCGATCTAATTTTTCGCGGCAAGCAAAAACCTTCGGACGCGCCGTCGCGCTTTCAGCAATTTGGGGAGATTGTAGGAGACGAGCACGTCCTCGACCAGGTAATGCTCGCGGTGCATCGCGCGCCGGCCAGTTATACCGGCGAGGACGTGGTGGAAATCAGCTGCCACGGCGGCGTGCTCGTAACGGCACGGGTGTGGGAAGCTTGCTTGCAGGCCGGCGCGCGGGCGGCGCGCGGCGGGGAATTTACCGAGCGCGCTTTTTTGCATGGAAAGCTGGACCTGACGCAGGCCGAAGCGGTCATCGACCTGATCCGGGCGCAAACCGATCTCGGATTGCGTTCCGCGGCGGAACAATTGGAAGGACGGCTGGGCGAAAGGATTTCGCAACTGCGCGAAGAACTGATTTCGCTTGTCGCCAATCTCGAGGCCTGCATCGATTTCCCGGAGGAAGACATCGCGCCTGATGTCGGTGCAGCCTTTCTCGCCCGAGTCGATGGTATCCGCGGGCAAATCGAAGCGCTTCTCGCGACCGCCGAGCAGGGCCGTATCTTTCGCGAAGGCGTGCGGGCCGTGATCTACGGCGCGACCAACGCCGGCAAATCGAGCCTGCTCAATCGTCTCCTCGGTTTTCCGCGCGCCATCGTAAGCGAGACGCCCGGCACGACTCGCGACACGATCGAGGAGGTGATCAATCTTCGCGGCGTCGCGCTGCGTCTGACGGATACGGCAGGGCTGCGCGCGGGGAGCACGGACGCGGTCGAGAGCGAAGGGATCGCGCGCACCGAGCGCTCGCTTGCTCACGCCGACCTGGCGCTGCATCTGGTCGATGCGAGCATGGCGAAGCCGCCGCACTTTGACGCGCGCAAAGAGGACCGATCGGAGCTTTTGCTTTTGAACAAGAGCGATTTGCCAGAGCATGGCGATTGGAAAGGCTGTGCGGCGCTGCGGATTTCCTGTACGGCGGAGAACGGTCTTAGCGGACTGGAGGAAGCCATTTTGGCGAAAGTCAACGGGCAACACTGGAATGTGCCGAGCGCGGTCGCGATTAACGCGCGCCATCGTGATTGCCTGCGGCGCGCCCTGGCTGGATGCGACGAAGTGCGGCGTGGCTTGGTCCAGAATCTCGCGCCCGAGTTGGTGGCGGTGGATTTGCGGGGCGCATTGCAGGCGGTCGGCGAAGTGATCGGCCGGGCCGACATGGAACAAATTCTCGACGCCCTCTTTGCCCAGTTCTGCATCGGAAAATGAGCCGCCTAACGAACGGTTGCTACGAGCAGATTGTGAGGCCATTGCTCTTCCGGCTGGATCCGGAAACGGCCCATCATTTTGCCCTGCGTCTCTTGCGCGCAGCTCCGCACGTCCCCGGCGCGCTGGTTTTCTTGCGCTCGTTCGCTCCGCCGCCAGCGCCCCGCACACTCTTTGGAGTGCAGTTCCGAAATCCGATTGGACTCGCCGCTGGCTTCGACAAAAATGGCGTGGCCATTCCTGCCTGGGAAGCGCTCGGCTTCGGTTTTGTTGAGATCGGTACCGTGACCGCAACGCCGCAGCCGGGTAATCCCAGGCCCCGCATTTTTCGCTATCCAAAAGAACGAGCGCTAATCAACCGGCTTGGGTTTAACAACGAGGGCGCTGAGGTGGTTGCGGCAGGGCTGCGACGTCTGCGTGAAAGTCGTTTTCGTCCTTCGATTCCGGTCGGCGTGAACATCGGCAAAACCAAAGTCACGCCGCTCGAAGAAGCGGCGGCTGATTACCTCTACTCGTTCCAGCGGCTGGCTCCGGTGGCGGACTACGTCGCACTCAATGTCAGCTCGCCGAACACTCCGGGGCTCCGCTCGCTGCAAGAAAACGATGCGCTGGTCGATTTGCTCCAAGCCGTGACGAAAGAAAACGCGCGCCTGCCTTCGCCAAAACCGATCCTGCTGAAGATCGCGCCGGATCTTTCTGATGATGCGATCGGCCAGATCGTCTCCACTTGCGAAGAGTTCAACCTTTCTGGAATCATCGCAACCAATACGACGCTCGACCACGCAAAGATTCCCAGGGAAGCCGACACGGTAGGTGGCTTGAGCGGCGAGCCCTTGCGTTCACGGGCCAGCGCCGTGATCCGGCTGGCGCGCGAGCGAACGCAGCTTCCGATCATCGGGGTGGGCGGGATCAGCGATGCCGCGTCCGCGCGAGAGAAGCTTCAGGCCGGAGCTGATCTTCTGCAGATTTATACGGGATTCATTTATCGCGGGCCCGGCATGCTTCGGGAGCTGGCGGCGGTTTAGGCGGGGCGATTTCCGGGTCGGTTCTTAGGTTTACCGGCACGGGGCCTGCTATAATTTCCATAATAACTGTGTATTCTGTAATGATCTCCATCCGCTCAAAACTTACCGCAATTGCGGCTTTCATCCTCCTCGTCCAGGGGGCCGTCGCCAGCACGAAATCAACCATTACCCTCGCTTGGAATCCGAATTCCGAGCAGGATCTGCAAGGCTATCTGGTGGATTACGGCACCAGCAGCGGTGACTACACAGCGGAGTGGGATGTCCACAATGTCACGACGACGGTTGTGCCGAATCTGACCACAGGCGTGAAGTATTACTTCGTTGTCAAAGCCTATGATACTACCGGGCTGGTCAGCCTTCCGTCCGCCGAAGTTTCGGCCGTAGCGGGTTCGCCGACTCCGACTCCAACGCCTACGCCAACGGCGACTCCGACGCCAACGATCACGCCAACTCCAACTGCAACACCCAGCCCAACGCCTACGTCGACTCCCACTCCAACAGTCACTCCCACGGCGACTCCGACACCCACCCCAACCCCAACAAGCACGCCTTCGCCGACCGCCACCCCGACCCCGTCGCCGACGGCAACTCCTACGCCGCCGCCGCAATACATCCTGAATATCTCGACCCGGCTCCATGTGCTCTCTGGCGACAGCGTGTTGATCGGCGGCTTCATCATTTCTGGCGACTCTGGTAAGAGTGTGGTGTTGCGCGGTCTGGGACCGTCTCTGGCTGCCTTGGGGGTGAAACGTTTTCTGCCTGATCCTTTGCTGGAACTCTACGATTCGAGCGGAGCACTGGTCGCGCAGAACGATAACTGGACCTCGCTCCCTCCAGGCACGGTTCCGGCCGGCCTCGAGCCGGGCGATCCGTCTGAAGCGGTCATTGTGATCACTCTGCCACCGGGCAGTTACACCGCCGTCCTGCGTGGCGCAGATGGTTCTACCGGAAATGCCCTCGGCGAGCTTTACGATCTGGATCCGGGCAACTCGCGCGTGCGAAACATTTCAACTCGCGGCCAGGTGGGTACCGGTGACGACGTCATGATCGGCGGTTTCATTGTCGGCGGGACCGAGCCGTCAAAGGTGATCGTCCGCGCGATCGGACCATCGTTGAGCGCAGCCGGCATCACCGGAGCACTGCCGGATCCGATCCTGGAGCTGCACGACAGCCACGGCTCGCTCCTTTTCCAAAACGATAACTGGCGCGACACGCAGGAACAGCAAATTATCAACTCGACTGTCCCGCCGACCAACGACCTGGAATCCGCGATCGTGGCGACGCTCCCGCCCGGCGCTTACACTGCGATCGTACGTGGCGCCAACAACAGCACTGGTGTGGCGCTGGTGGAAGTTTACGCGCTCGATCAATAGGCAAAGTTTTGTTGGCCTAACGAGAAGACGGCGCGTCCAGGGATCTCAGCAATCAGGGATACAACGCAGAACTTTTGTGGGAGGACCTGCGGACCTGGAATTGGCTTCCCAGCAAACCATATAAGTTAATGAAGGTTGATCCGCGGCCAGTTCGCCGCGGCCGCGACTCGCCTAACGAGGCCGTCAGGCGGCGTGGCGACAAAGGCTGGACCGGGTGCGAAGATTGTCTAGCTCTACCTTCACCGTTTCACAATGCCGGCGTTCCCGTGCGGCCTCGGCTTCGGGCAGAGCCTGCGCCTCGTAGGGCACGCGTGCCGGGTGCAGACATTCTTTCACGAATTCGTTTGCGGCCGCAGCGCGGCGCAGATTCGCCTCCGTTGCGTTCGAAATCGCTTCCCGGAGAAACAGGTTGCGCGCGGCGACGAAGGCCTGGATTTCGTCGGCTGCGGCGGTCGTTTTCGAAGGTTGGCTCGTGGCATGATGATGGAGCGGCAGAGTCGTTTGCATACCCATTTCGCAGCATGTCCCGTGC